>CAZHBB010000228.1:1279-2525 GCA_964530185.1 uncultured Anaerolineales bacterium | reverse complement strand
CGACCAGATCAACGCCGCCAGGCCGGCCACGAAGGGCGTGGCCTGCGAGGTGCCCTGCAGGAAGTCGTACCAGCGGGAGTAGAATTCCGCCGTCGTCAGCGTCACGCTGTAGCCTGGCAGCGTGCTGTAGATGCCATCGGGGTCATGGTAGGTGCTCATCTCGCCCCCCGGCGCGGCGATGTCGCAGTGTGTGCCGTAATTGGAGTATTTGGCGCGTTGATCGGTGGGCGTCGTAGCGGCCACGGCCATCACGTAGGCGTTGGCGGCGGGGTACAGGGGGGTGTTGTTGCCCGCGTTGCCCATGGCGGCGACGATG
The DNA here is from genome assembly GCA_964530185.1 of uncultured Anaerolineales bacterium. GTDB lineage: Bacteria > Chloroflexota > Anaerolineae > B4-G1 > SLSP01 > PWVB01. The sequence continues at coordinate 2,209 of CAZHBB010000228.1, read as the reverse complement.
AGCAATCCCGCGTTGTGCGCCTGGGTGATGGCATCCTGGAGTGTCTGCGAAGTGGATGAGCCTGCGAGGCTGAGATTGAGAATGTCAGCCCCAGCGACGCGGGCCCAGTGGATAGCTGAAGCCACATCGGAGGTAAGCCCGTTCCCGCTTTCATCCAGGACGCGCAGGGGCATGATCCTGGCTCCCCACGCCACCCCCGCCACGCCCAGGCCGTTGTCTGTCACAGCCGCCGCGATGCCGGCCACATGGGTGCCGTGACCGTGGAGGTCGTGGGGGTCGGCGTCGTCCTCCACGAAGTCATATCCCGCCACGATCTTGTCGGCCAGATCGGGATGCGTCTCGTCGATGCCTGTGTCGAGGACCGCGATGACGATCTCCGAGGTGCCTGTGACCAGGTCCCAGGCCGTCAACGCCCGCGTGCGGGTTAAGCCCCACTGTTTGGAGAGATAGGGGTCATCGGGCGTGCTCGCGATGTGGTAGATGTAGTTGGGCTCCGCGTAGCGGACGATGGGGGAGGCTCGCAGACGCTCGATGATGGCGTACTCCTGGCCCTCAGGGACGCGGACGATCTGGGTGTTGGTGCCAAAGACCCGACCCGCGCGCGTGGCCTGGTAGCGCTGAATGAGCCTGTCGAGCGCGGAGGCCATGGCCCCAGGCTGCAGAGCAACCAGGATCTCCCCCGCCTGGAAGGGAACCTGCGCCCCCCGTGGAGGGGACATGGGCCCCCACGGTTCCGCTGCCGCAGTGCTCTGGACAAGGAGCAGGAACACCAGCAACGGGATCAGGACGACTCTGTAACGTCTCAACTGCTTGCACATAGTTCGCCCCCCAGACAAAGTATAGCGTATCCTGAGGGATACAGAAACTACAGTCCACCACCCTGGTGACTATCACCCAGGGCAGGCTTTGCGCTGGGAAGGCATGCCTGCC
>CAZHBB010000228.1:0-1179 GCA_964530185.1 uncultured Anaerolineales bacterium | reverse complement strand
GTCACCGCCATCTCGCTCTGGTGACGGTCACCCAGGCCAGCGCCTACGTCTGGAAGCCTTCCCCGGTAGCGAGTGGGACAGAGCCTGACAGTCCCCTCGTGGGTAACCGTCACCTGCAGCCTTGATGGGGGGAGATAACCTGTCAGGGTTCATCAAGGTGTGGTATCCTTGGTGTGCGGACAACCGGGTTTCACTTGTTTTGGGCGTGGTCAAAATATGGGAGCCATCCCATCACTCCCGCCTGTAGTGATGTGTGGATTTCGCGAGAGAAACGGTTGGCGCTTCGCAATGACTCTTGAGGAGTTTAAGGAGAGCTATGGCAATCACAGCAAAAGAGGTCGCCGCTGTTCTTGAACGTATCGCGCCGCCGGAGTCCGGAATCCCGGGCGATGAGCTTGGTTTCATCTACGGAGATCCAGGGAAGTCTATTTCCGGCGTTGCCTGTCTTTGGAACATCCATACCAAAAGCCTCCGCGCATGTGCTGCGCTGGGCTTGGACATGCTGATCTGTCACGAGGCCATCTGGCTGCAACCACAGACCAGCCCCTGGTATGAAGGACCATCAGCGGATGAGATCTTCTCCAATCGGCTGCGCCGCACATTGCTTGACCAATATGGTATGGTGGTTTACCGGAGTCACTCCAATTGGGATGCCCTGTTGGGCGATGGCGTGCCGGATCAGGCGGTCGCTGCGTTAAGGATCGAGGGCCTGCGGGAGGTCGCGCGACAGCGTTTCTTCGCTGTGCACGAGTTACCAGCGCCGATGTCCGTAGCCGAGTTACGGGCCCATGCGGCCCGCGGGTTGGGCTACAACGCCTGCCGCACCTTTGGGGATGCCCAGAAGATCATCCGTCGGTTTGCTTTTCTGATCGGGGGATTCGGCGAGAACCAGTTCCACATGCCACAGGCCGCGCGTGATTTGGGGGCCGAAGCCTTGATCATCGGCGAGATGAGTGAGTTCATCGTGATCAGCGCCCTGGAGATGGGGCTGCCGGTGATTGAGACGCTTCATAGCGTCAGCGAGTCTCCGGCCATCCGCCGCCAGGCCGAGATGCTGCAACAGCTTCTGCCTGAGCTTCCGGTGCATTACATCCCAAGTGGGGCACCAGCGTTCAACGAGTAGTACCAGGTGACAGTCACCTCGCGGGGAGGTAGCCGAAGGTGGATCTTATTTCTGGG
>CAZHBB010000227.1:0-2638 GCA_964530185.1 uncultured Anaerolineales bacterium | reverse complement strand
ATTCTCACACATTGGGAGCACACCTTGTCAGACTGGCGAAACAAGTGGCAAGGGAGTTGAATCGAAACATTCAATTCAATTGCTGGAGCCTAGAGAGACTGGTGTATGTGTTTGTTGGCTCAGGATTTGCTTTTAGCTCCCCGGACAATGCCACAGTGGTGGCTGTTACGGCGATAGCAACGAGGGCCCGTTAAATAGAAAAGAGGCTGGCAGGATACCAGCCTCTTTTGAGTGGCCCCAGGGGAATTCGAATCCCCGTTTTCGGCTTGAGAGGCCGACGTCCTAGGCCACTAGACGATGGGGCCAACTCTGCGCCATTCTAGCAGTGTTGATTGGATTGTCAAGCGAAGGCGTGCCTCTGTTCCGCCTTCCCCTGGGAGATTGGCTGCCTGGGTCTGACCTCTAATCTATTTCGCGCTGATGTGTGCGGGGCTTTGACACAAGGCTACTCTCTTCCTATACTCCTCATCAATACATACACAGTCGATGATGACAGAGGCCCGTTTGTTTACTCATGAACCCTGAGAGATCCAATGCGGCATGGCTGAAAGCTCTAAGCGGAGAGCCGAATCAGGAAGCTCTCGAGGAACTACGCGCCTATCTGTTAAGAGGCTTGCGTTTCGCACTGGGTCAGCGATATCACGTAACGGAGTCCGACCTGGAAGATTTCGTCCAGGAGGCGATGGTTCGGGTCTTGGACAATCTTGATTCATTCCGTGGGAAGAGTCGTTTCACGACCTGGGCGCAGAAAATCGCGGTCCGCGTGGCTTTTTCAGAACTTCGGCGCAAGCGCTGGCAGGACATGTCCCTTCAGGATCTCTCGTTGAGTCGCGATACCGTCACTGGCGCTGAGCCAGACTCAGCCCTGAACTGGTTGCCTTCCCCCTCCCTGAGCCCAGAGCAGCAAGTGACCCAACAGAGTTTGCAGGCATTATTGATGGAGCTCATCCAGGAGGAACTTACAGATCTCCAACGGAGGGCTCTCATCGCGGTCGCCATTCAAGGTATGCCTCTTGAAGAGGTTGCCAGACGGATGAATACCAACCGCAATGCCCTCTACAAACTGTTGCACGACGCTCGCGTACGCCTTAAAAACCGTTTGGAACAGCGGGGGTTAACGGTAGAGGAAGTTATGGAGGCATTTTCCTCTGGGTGACTCATTGTGATGTAAGATCTGGAGTTTTCCTTCGGTCAAGATAATATACGAGGTGTGGATGCGATGATGATACCTTTGGGGACAGATCAGTTCCTCCATTTGGTTGAGCATATCCTTGCCACAGAGGCTGACGAGATCGACTGTGATACCTGCTTTACAAAGCTCGATTGGTATGCAGAGATGACGTTAGCCGGGCAAGATGCCGCACATCTCATGCCACAAGTCGATGCCCATCTTCGGCACTGTTCGGCATGCCGTGAGGAGTATGAGGCTTTGCTTAGTGCGCTGAAAGCTACTTCTTGACGTTACAGTCACCCTCCCATGACCTTTTGGGTTCCCCGCAGACAAACTAGGAATCATCAACGGGGAACGGTGGGGAGAATGCGTAAATGAGCTTTCTCTCCCCATGCCCTGTCAGATAATTCGTGCTCAACGAGTTGCTTGCGTGGCCCCGCAGCCCTGTTTCTCCTGTTTCTCGTAGGCTCCCCCGCCCCTCGTACTGGATGACTGTCGCGTGAGGGGGTTGGTCCTGGGCCTGTTTCCCTTGGGATTGACAGTTCGCTTGGGCCATGCTAAGCTATCGCCGTTTTAGCAGCGGCGACGACTTGGGCTTCATCACGTGGAGTAGCGAACATGACCATTGTACTCTGGCTGCTTTCGCTGGGTTGGCTGGTAACGATCTCTCTGGGGGCCATTGGGAGATCGCTGGAAAGTGGAACCTGGGAGGGTCTCTTTACGGCAGGGCGTACAGGCAGGGTCTTTCGCCCCTGCGGCTCACGGATGGCGTGGTGGGTACAAAATCCCCCCTTTGGAGATGCTGCGGATCAGCTCGAGCGGAGGTATCAAGAGATCGTATCTCGTCCCTATGAGCCGGTATATGTGCGGATCCGTGGTCAGGCAAGCCGCAAAGGACAGTATGGCCCATTGGGCTCGTACCAGCGTGTCGTCTATGTGGAGGAAGTGCTGGAGATCCGTGAACAGCGGGAGGACGACTGTCAGAAGAAGGGACGAGCCTGACACGGGGGAGGTGGCATGGCGTTTCTGATAAGTTTAGGGATCGGTACGTGTCTGCTGGGAGCGGCGGTCCTTGTCCGGACGTTGATTGCCTGGCGTCAGGGCAGAGGGATGGAGAATTGGCCTGCTGTGCAAGGCACAGTCTCAGAGGTCTTTGCCATATCTGGAAAGGGCTCTCAGGTGAGCGAGCCTGTTGTGGCGTTTACTTATGAGGTGGATGGACAACGCTATACAGGCACAGGGGCGGCGCCTCGTTCCGTCGCATCAGGGCAAAGGTACGAGGTGGGTACTGCGATTGAGATCTTCTACAATCCTACTGTTCCCCAGCAAGCCCTGCTCCGTAGACCTGACGGATTCACGCGATGGGGGATGCCGGCTTTTGGGGCTGTGCTCGTGATCTTGGGAGGTGTGATCGCAGCCTGGGGCGTTTGGGGACCGGTGTGATGCCACAAGCGTCAGCGTCTTTAG
>CAZHBB010000226.1:0-2655 GCA_964530185.1 uncultured Anaerolineales bacterium | reverse complement strand
GTCTCACGCACGATCATCTCCTCGAGTTCCGGTGTGATATAGCCCGTCTGGTTCGCGCCGGGCATCACCACATTGGCTGTAATGCCATACTTTCCCAACTCGGCTGCCGCCGACAGCGTGTAGGAAACGATGGCGGCCTTGCTGGCCGCGTAGCTTACCGCACCGGGATGGGCGTGCGAAGTCGTGAGGGTGATAATGCGCCCCCACGCAGCCCCGCGCGCGATGTGACGTGCGACATGCTCCCGAATCAACAGCGCCGTCGCGCGGGCATTCACCACAAAGTGACGGTCGATCACCTCCGCATGTGTCAACGTCGGTCCCTCCCGGTCATCCGTGGCGCGACTGGGATCGAAGGTGTCGGCCTGAAAGTGGGTGTGATTGACGATCAAGATCTCAACCGGCCCCAGCGTCGCCCCCACCCGATCAAACAACTCCGGGATCACCGCCGCCTCGCCCAGGTCCATCTCGCAGGCCTCAGCCACGCCCCCAGCCGCCCGAATCTCCTCGGCAACCTCCTCCCCCGTCCGCTGCCACAGCGACCAGTAATATGGGAGGCCGGGTTCCCCCGTCTGCCGCGCCTGATCCAGCTCCTCCTGGGTGTAGGGAAGCGGCGGACGGTAGTAGGTGATGAACACCTTGACTCCCTGGGCTGCCAATGCCCGCGCGGTCGCCTCCCCAATCCCGTGATTGGCCCCGGTGATCAAAGCGACTTTTCCTTCCAGTTTAGGATCGATCATGATTGTCCTCCAATGTGCCCGACGGAAGTCACACCAGTCGCGCGAGGAAATGAGCCAGATCTCCCTTCGCAAAATAAACGCGACTTTCCACCACCGTCCTGGGATGCCCCAAGACGGAATGCCTCTCCCGGCCCCCTCAGACGGTGGACCTTACGCCCACGAGCAGGTCGCGGTGAAACAGATCATCCGGCTCGGCATGCACCGTCAACCCTGCGGCCGCAAAGGCTTCCTCGTATTCCTCACGCGTATACAGCCCCAGCGTATGGATCTCTTTGAAGTATTCCACGCCCTGTGATCTCCCCACCAGGAAGTGAAACTCGAGTTCCAAGATAGAGCCCTTCACCCGCGCCCGGGCTATCCGCACAAGCTTCAAATCCTCCTCGTCTACCAAAACCGCCTGGACCTTGCCGTCCCTGGCCTCAGTGGGGCTGAACCAGGGCTCCACCACCAACACTCCACCCGGGGTCAGGTGCTGGCTCATGTTGGCGATCGACTGCGACAGTTCTTCCCGCGTGGCCGCGTAACCGATAGAGCCAAACAGGCATACCACCGCATCATAGCGATCCGGCAAGCGGAACGTCTGCATGGCTCCATAGTGGAGCGGGACATCGGGCACCTTCTGCCGGGCCATGGAAAGCATCGCCTCGTTGCAGTCGAGCCCTTCCACGGCATAGAACCGCCGTAGATAGCGCAGGTGTTCGCCTGTCCCACATCCCACGTCGAGCAAACGCTTTCCCGTGGCCCGCCGGTGCTTCTCAATCAGCGCAGCCACGCGACATGCCTCCTTCTCATAATCCTTCCCTAGGGCGCAGTAGATCGCGTCGTACCAGGATGCGAACACACCATACATCATGATGACCCCTCCTATAAGCATTTGGTTTAGAATAACAATGAAGAGGAACTCGAGGCCCGCCGCCATCAGGTCTGGTTGACCCTCCGCCAGCAGGTGCGCCAGACCTATCCCGATGCCTGGCGTCGCCTCCGCCCCATCCCTGGCCTGGGCGACCGCCTCCTGACCCTCTTCCTCGCCCTGCTGGGTGACTTGCACCGCTTCCCCTCCCCCAAATCCTTGATCGCCTTCGTCGGCCTCGACCCCAGCGTCTATCAGTCCGGCTCCTTCCTCGCCCATGGCCGCTTGAGCAAGCGCGGTTCCCCCCTCCTCCGTCATGTCCTCTTCCTCATCGCTCAGGCTCTCGTGCGCTTCTCCCTTCGTTTCCGCCGTATCTTCCTCCACCACCGCCAGCGTGGCCGCGCTTACCGCGCGGCCTTGGTTATCGTCGCCCGCAAAGCCTCCCCATCTTCCACCTCCTCATTGTGCGTCAACGAACTTTCCAAGACCTCTCTCCTCAGACTTCGAGTGGCTTATAGTTGACTCCTTTCGCTGAATGGCCGCCCGTGGGACAGGGCGAATGCCACGTATACGGCGGATCCCATGCTCATGGTTTGCCAAGGGTGGCCTATGGATAGCTGTACTGACTCAGCCTGCTGCACATGGATGCTAACCCGCTACTTCAGGGAAGCAAGCGCTCTGGATGGCAGGGTTTACGCATCTTGATCTTCTCACTCCACAAACGTGTCAGAACCCTCGCCGGCCCCAGGTTTTCTTGGTACAGCAGACATCTCAGATCCGATAGGTTGCCCCGGCCTCAAGCACCACGGTCTCGGCATTGAGTTCCCTCACCATACGATCGAGCGCATAGTCGCAGGTGTCATGCCCCGAGAGATAGACGCGCTGCGGGCCAGCCCTATTGATGGCGGCAATCGTCCGGCTCAAGTCCTGGTCCGTGATCCGCTGCCAGGGTGGTTTACCCGTGCCCACCAGCGTCTGAAACTGAATGCCGACGCGGTTGCCCCGTCCACCGGTCACGGGGAAGTGCAACCCGCCGCCAAGGGCATAGAGCGGCTCATCGGACAGACG
>CAZHBB010000225.1:0-2707 GCA_964530185.1 uncultured Anaerolineales bacterium | reverse complement strand
TGGGCAGCCTATCCCGTCGTCTGGTGCCTGGCCGGGGAGGGCGCAATGCCCTACTACCTGAGTACAGACAGGAACGGCGACCGTGCGGCACAGGTCGCCGGCTGGACTGAGGTGGCGCGCTACGTGCGGCGCATTGATCCTTATCATCACCTGATCACCATCCACCCCACGCGGGTCGGGCGCGACCAGGTGACGGATGACACCGTGCTCGACTTCGATATGCTCCAGACCGGCCATGGCGGGTTTGGGGACGTGTCCAACGCTGTGGCGACAGTGATCACTGAACGTGAGCGGCAGCCGACCATGCCTGTTGTGGTAGGCGAGGCCAACTACGAAGGTATCCTGCATGGCACGCAGGCCGAGGTGCAACGGCTGACCTTCTGGGCGTCGGTGCTCTCCGGCGCCGGAGGCTACACCTATGGCGCTAACGGCATCTGGCAGGTCAACACGTGGGAGCGACCTTTCGGCCGCTCTCCCCACGGCGCGATCTGGGGCAACACCCCGTGGCGCGAGGCGATGCGGCTGCCCGGCGGAACACAGCTTGGGCTGGCGCGGCGGCTCCTGGAGCGCTATGCTTGGGAACGTTTCGAACCGCATCAGGAGTGGGTGCAGCCAGCTGGCAGCCCTGAGGACGTCAAAGCTCCCTTCGCCGCCGGGATCCCGGGCAGGGTGCGTGTCATCTACCTTTACGACCCGACCTTCCCCTGGTCCTCGGAACCTATGGCGGTGGTGGGTCTAGAGGCTGGCGTGCACTATCGTGCCTTCTACTGGGACCCGCGCACCGGAGAGGAGCACGATCTCGGCCTGGTCAAGCCCGACGCGCATGGCCGCTGGCCGGTCCCTCTGCAACCGACGATGCAGGACTGGGTCCTGGTGCTGGAAGCCGATGGTATGCGGTGACCGTACCACGCGCTACGACGCGCTGACCCCTACTGGCGCTCCCTCGCCATTGGACTATGATCTGCCCATAGCGCAGATAGATGAGGACCAGGAGGCTACCTGTGGACGCGATAATTGAGCGCAACGTCGAAACTCCGATGCGCGATGGAGTGATCCTGCGCGCCGATGTCTACCGCCCTGCCACCGATGAGCCGGTGCCGGTGCTGCTGGTGCGCACGCCCTACAACAAGGACGGGGCAGTCAACGCCTTCCTTCCAATGGCCCTCGACCGCGGCTATGCCGTGGTGATTCAGGATACGCGTGGCCGCTGGGCGTCCGATGGTGACGGCGGGCCATTCATCCACGAGAAAGCTGACGGCTACGACACGGTGCAGTGGGCTGCCACCCAGCCGTGGTCGAATGGCAGGGTAGGCATGCTCGGCGGCTCATACGTCGGCTACACCCAATACGCCGCAGCGGCCCTTCAGCCGCCGGCCCTCAAGGCCATCGCGCCCGCAGTCACCTTCCTCGAACCCCATACGGTGGTCTTCCGAGACGGCGTGCCGACGCTGGGCGTGCTGGTGAGCTGGGGGCTGAGTGCACAAGCGCAGATGGCGATCATGCGCCTCCCCGACGGACCCGAGAAGGCCCAGCTTATGGAAGCGCTGATCGAGGCTGTTGACGGACTGAGTGGGGGAGAGACGTTTCGTCACCTGCCATTGGAGACAATGCCGTTGATCGGACGTGACGGCGTGTGTACTTTCCTCCTTGATATGCTGCGCCATACGTCGCCGAGCCATCCCTACTGGCAGCAGATGCGTGTAGCACCGGATGAGATCCGCATCCCCGCGCTGCACATTGGTGGCTGGTACGACATCTTCACCACCCAGACGTTCCATGACCTTAACGCCATTGCGGAGGCCGCGCGTGCGGCAGGGCGCACCGTCCCTCAGACGCTGCTGATGGGCCCGTGGTACCACGGGCCGTTGAACAACCCGGTCGGCGAGGTGGACTTCGGGTTCCGCGCCAGCGACGCCTACGTGCTCAGCAACGAACTTCAGCTTCGCTGGTTTGATGCCTGGCTCAAGGATGAGAAAGAGGCTATCGCAGACCTGCCCCCACTGCGGATCTTCGTGATGGGTGAGAACCGCTGGCGCGACGAGGAGACCTGGCCCTTGGCACGGATGCGCGCCACACCCTACTATTTCCACAGCGGTGGCGGGGCCAATACCTTTCACGGCGACGGCATGCTCAGCCCGCAGCCGCCGTCGGAAGAACCGGTGGATAGTTTCGTCTACGATCCCCGCAACCCGACGCCTACGCGCGGTGGGGGCCTGTGCTGCTGGCATATAGGGGCTCTTGCACCTGGCGCATTCGACCAGCGGGAAGTCGAGGCGCGGCCGGACGTGCTGGTCTACACAACGCCACCGCTGGAGGCGGACCTGGAGGTGACGGGGCCGGTCGAGGTGCATCTGTGGGCGGCGACGACGGCGCCTGATACTGACTTCACGGCGAAGCTGGTGGACGTGGGGCCGTGCGGATTCGCACGCAACGTCGCCAATGGTATCATCCGCGCGCGCTATCGCCATGGTGTCGACCACGAGGAACTGGTGAAACCAAATGCTGTCGTGCACTACGTCATTGCCCTCAACCCGACGAGCAACGTTTTCAAGGCGGGGCACCGTATCCGGGTGGAGATCGCCAGTAGCGATTTCCCGGCCTATGCACGCAACCTAAACACCGGCGGACAGATCTTGTCGGAGACGCGGTTGCAGCCGGCGGTGCAGACGATCCTGCACGATACCGGGCATCCCTCGCACATCGTACT
>CAZHBB010000224.1:0-2711 GCA_964530185.1 uncultured Anaerolineales bacterium | reverse complement strand
ACCCCCCACGGGTTGACGCCCCCCGCGCCAGGGCTAGGATGCAGCCAAAGAAGATCGCATGAGCCTGTTACCGGAGGTGAAGAACCATGGACACAAAGACGTTTCGAGGGATGAAGTATCGTCGGATGGGGCATTCCGGTCTGTGGGTCTCGGAGGTGGGGCTGGGGCTGTGGAAGTGGGGCGATCCCAGCTACGACGGCTCGCGCGTCGGGGAGCACGAAGGGTTCAAGATCCTCGACCGCGCGCTGGAGTTGGGCGTCACCCACTGGGACACGGCCAACTCCTACAACATGGGATCGGGCAACAGCGAGCGACTGCTGGGGCGTTACTTCGCCAGCCGGGGGGCCCGCGTGCGAGATCAGGTGGTGCTGGCCACCAAGGTGCGCAACTCGGTCCGTGCCCCGCACGAGATGCAGCGCGACTTCTCGCCCAACGAGTCGGGCGCCTCACGCAAGTACATCATCCGCGCCGTCGAGGACAGCCTGCGGCGCCTCCAGACCGATTGGATCGATGTGCTCTACCACCATGCGCCTAACCTGATGCCGGACGGCACCTGGGAGACGCCCCTGGAGGAAACCTGGGACGCCTTCAACACGCTGGTGCAGCAGGGCAAGGTGCGCTACCTGGCCGTCTCCAACCGCACCGCCGCGCAGCTTGAACAGGAGACGGCAGCCCTGGCGGCGGTGTCCTCCAACCCTGGCCGCCGCATCATCGGGGTCCAAAACCGCTACAACCTGTTGGAGCGCCCCCGCGTCGCTGCCCTGGGGCCTGAGGCGACGCTGGCCGACGAGGCGGCGTTCCTGGAGACCCTGCGCCGCCTGGGGATCGGGCTGATCCCCTACGTGCCGCTGGCCGTGGGCCTGCTCACCGGACGCTACCGCCGGGGCCACATCGACGAGACGGGGCGGCTCTCGGAGCAGGCCGGGGAGGCATGGCGCGACGAGTACCTGACGGAGCGCAACTTCGACCTGGTGGAGAAGCTGCTGGCGCTGGCGGCGGAGAAGGGCTGCACGCTGCCGCAACTGGCCATCGCCTGGCTGCTGGCGCACCAGGAGGTCTGCTCGGTCATCCCCGGGGTGACGAAGATGGCGCACCTGGAGGACAACGTGGGGGCCGTCGCGGTCACCCTCACGCCGGACGAATTGGCGGCGTTGGATCAGATGACGCGCTGAGGACGCAGGAGGGAGAGACGCGATGTCTGAGGGATCCGAGAGAGGCCCGGTGGTCACGCAGGCTGACATCCTGGCCGGGTTGCGGCGCGTGGGCCTGGCCGCGGGCGATGTGGTCTTTGTCCACTCGTCGCTGAGCGCCTTCGGGTGGGTGGAGGGTGGCCCCGATGCCGCCATCGACGCGCTGCTGGAGGCGGTGGGGCCCACGGGCACGGTAGCGATGCCCGCCTTCACCTGGAACCGGTATCACAATATCACTGAGCCCATTGTCTTTGACGTGCAGCACGAGTCGGTGAAGGACGAGGTGGGCATCATCCCCGAGGTCTTCCGGCAGCGCCCAGGCGTGCTGCGCAGCGGGCACATCTGCCACTCGGTGGCGGCCATCGGGCCGCACGCACAGGCACTGATGGGCGATGGCGTCAAGGGCTTCGGCAAGGGCAGCGTCTTCGATCAGCTTGAGAAACTCGATGCATGGTACCTGTTCCTGGGTGCGCCGATGGAATCGTGCACGGCGCTGCACCACGTCGAGGACCTGATGCAGGTGCCCTACCGCTATTACCGCGACTACAAGGGGTCGGTGGTGGTGTGGCCCGACGGCACCCGGGAGCCGTCCCGCGCCGTCGAGTTCCTGCGCCATCCGGGGGTGCGCGTGGACCTGGGCAAGATGGAGGCGGTCTTTGCGGAGCACGGCGTGCTGCGCACAACGATGGTGGGGCGCGGACGGATCATCAACCTGCGCATCCGCGAGTTGATCCGCATCGCGGTGCAGTGCCTGGAAAGGGATATCAACTTCCTGGTCGCAGAATAAGGCCAGGTCTGGCCTAGTGTATGAGAAGGAGGAAGCATGATTATCGATAGCCACATCCATGCGGGGCATGGACAGGGACTGACGGACTCCTGGAACACGTTTGAGGACATCGAGGTGTCGTTGCGGCGCATGGACGCCGCCGGCATCGACAAGGCGGTGGTGCTGCCCATCGAGAACCTGGACTACGTGCGGGCCAACCGCGAGACCGCCGAGATCGTGCAGGCCCACCCCGACCGGCTCTATGGCTTCGCCAAGGTCAACCAGCAGCGGGACCGGGGGCGGATCAAGGAGATGCTGGACGAGGCATTCGGCGAATTGGGACTGCGGGGGCTGAAGATCCACGGCCACCCCACCCGCGAGATGATGGAGGTGCTGCGTGAGTGGCGCAAGCCCCTGTTGGCCGACGTGCTGGGCAAAGTCTACCCGCTGCGCTACGTGGCGGAGGCGTACCCCGACGTCCCCATCATCATCGCCCACATGGGGCAGTACAAGTCGGACGCGGTGGCGCACCTGCACACGCTGTGGCTGGCGGCGCAGTACCCCAATATCTACTTCGACACCTCGTCGGTGCTGCTGCACGAGTGGCTGGAACGCGCGGTGGCGGAGCATCTGTGCCACAAGATGCTCTTCGGCTCGGACGGGCCCGACGGGCACTGCGGCGTCGAGCTGGCCCGCATCCGCTACCTGGACCTGACGCCGGAGGAGGAGCGGGCGGTGCTCTACGAGAACGTCGC
>CAZHBB010000223.1:0-2719 GCA_964530185.1 uncultured Anaerolineales bacterium | reverse complement strand
ACAGCCACAACTTATGATAGTCCAGTTTCACCTGCCCAACAACCCCGACTGACACCAAGCCCTCCCCTGAATGGTGCAATTCACTCACTGCGAGCGTAGCAGGCCCCACCCTCATCCAGATCGCAGGCTCGGCTTAGGACGCCGGCTGATAGACACCTAGTCGATTGGCATAGGGACAACCCCGGCTCACGCTAGCTGGGCAGCAACCGAATCGTGGCTATCGTCCCCGGCATCGCCACGCGCACGGCGCCATCCCGCACCTCCAATGGGCCCAAATCGCGCTCACGGGCATCGCACAAGTAAGCCTGTCCAACCTGAAAGGCCCGAAGCGTGACAGTCACGGGCGAAGCGGACAGCCGCTGGCTGTACAGCCGGACGATGATTCCCTGCCCACGGGAAGCGGGCTTGACCGCGATGACATTGACGGCAGGATTATCCACCGCGACAACCTGATCAGCCATCCCTCGAAGTGCTCGAGTCTCTGGCTCGGCGGACCAGGGACTGTCCAGCGCCTGCGGCACGTGCAGATGGACCCCACTGGCCTGCCAATCCCCCCCCGAGGTAAAAAGCAAAGCGTACTCGAAGGCATAGGGCTCCCGTTCGTGACCCTCCGCAGGGTTGCACGGCAGAGCAATCAGCCTGTACGCCCGTTCCCGGGTGGCATTACGGGCGACCACCAGCTCGAGGCGACCTCCTCCGTCGTATGCTACTGCTCCCGGGTAGGGTTGGAGCACTGCCAGCCCCTTGTCATTGACCGGATCATAGAGATGCACAAAGTGCTGATAGGGCCAGAACGTTGGTCGATAGATCTTTTCTGATGGCCGGGTGATCACGCCGCCTGGCGTACCCATGGCCAACGTATCGGTGACGAGCCCACTCCTAAGGCGAAGGATCACCGAATAGCCCTCAGGCGCACGTCCCAGGACACGCCCGTAGATGAGTGGTGAACTGTAGCGGAACCAGAGCCTTCGCTCGAAGACCTCACCATCGAGGGTCGTCTGCGAGACAACCTCCACGCCGTCTGGATGTTCATGCACGTCCAAAGAAACGCGGTGCGAACTGGCCCGATCCGTCTCGCGCCAGACACCACCGGCGAACTCCATCCCCATGCGCCACAGCCCCCCGGAGTCACGATAGGAGACCAGGTCGTTTGAGACACCGGTCAACAGGGGCGCTTGACCAATCTGCGAACGCAATGCCACAATAGCACCGCCAGCATCCTCGTCCAGAACCACGACGTAGTGCTGCGTCTGTATCTCAACCCGACCGTCGTGCTTCGACCACGTCACCCGAGGCCCAAGCGACTCGGGCGGAGACTCCTCCGTCAATGAGGGCACGAGTTGCCGAACCACGTCGTGTGCGACAGCAGCAGCCTCGTCCACCAGCGGCATCTGCTCCTCCTCAACCACCTTATCAGGCGATGTGCCCGTGATAAAGTCGTGATGGTTGGTGACCACTGCATTCCACCATGCAGGCTCAAGCCTGTCGTTGAGGACACGCACCCTCTCGGCTGCCGGATCTTGAGACAGCAACTTCTCGGCCTGCACAAGTGTATCGACTAGATCACGACAGTGTCGCTTGAGGACCGGACGACTCGTGTAGAACCCGGTCCAGTAGGGATTGGGATCCAGAGCTAACACAGGCAACTCGCTTCGGTGCGTTTCGACCAAGGCCAGGTAGTCATCCAGACCCGCATTCAGGACCCAGATCCCTGTAGTGGGATAGTGATTCTGATTATAGCGATCAAGTAGAGCAAGCAGGTCCGGGATCGGTTCCACAAAGTCGAAGCCGATAGGACAGAGCATGTAGGGCGTACGGCTCACAGGGGCAAGTTGCGCCACATACTGGGCAATCCGCCGCGCAATGTGGCGGTCCGAGCGTGCAGGCAATGCCGCCCGGAGCAGATAGAGCCGCGACAGACCAGAGTACGCCAGCATATCACCCTGTCCGTAGGTAAAAGCGTTCCAATGGCACAGTACCTCAGCACCGTTCCCATCGCGCCAGACGAAATCCAGACTGCGAGCCTCGTTGAACAGATAATCGGCACTCGATCCCTTGCGCGGGAACCGACGTGACGACTCGAGGTCGCAGCCCATAAAATACATGCCGTCGAGTCTGGTGATGGCGGTACGGTCAAAACCCGCAGCCCTTAGGAGCGACGGAAGCATCGGCGTGCAGCCAAAGCTGTCCGTGAAGTAGGCCAAATTCGGCTCCTGCGTCATCCCGTTGCGCCGCAACCATTCCTGCCCGATGAGGAAATCGCGGAGGATAGCCTCAACACTCGGCAACAACGTATCTGCCGTTGTCACACCACTGCTGGTCAGGCGGAGGCGTCCCTCGTTGACTAACGTGCGGACCCTTTCACGCTGTTCAGGACAGCGCTCCCAGTACATGCGGAAGAAGAACATGCACTCAACAGAGTAGACACGACGCGGCTCACGCTCTAGCTCGGCGAGCGCCTGGTCCAGATTGGAACGTACGAAACGCTCGAAATACTCCTCCGAGGTGTACAGCCAATCGGGATCCCAGTGGCTCGACTCAGTGAAGATCAATACTCGCTCCGCATCATCGGGGATACCCAAACGACGACGTAACGACAGCTCAACAGTTCCTTCAACGCCATGCATTAAATCACCTCCAGGTACAAAGCACGATACGCCAAAACACAGATGCCGACATAGGCCACCGTCTTTGGGATCATCAACAGGCCGATCTGGGG
>CAZHBB010000222.1:0-2740 GCA_964530185.1 uncultured Anaerolineales bacterium | reverse complement strand
CCTCCCCCACAACTTCTGTGACAATCTCGACGTCTGTAAGGGGGCACAGTCCTTTTCATGTGATGGACATCCTCCGACGAGGTATAGTCGTCGCGCCACAGGAGTAGGCTACGTGTCGTGTCCCGGGCAAATGTGAGCCGTCTCTACGAACGGAACTTAATGCGCAGTCGTCGCAGTAGGACACTCAATGGGCCGGCTCTCAGGCGCCCTGGCGTTGCCTGTCCTGGCATCTGGTTGCCCCATGTCTCGTAGTGTACGAGTTCCTCCAATGGCTTCCTGGGGGGCGGGGGTGGGGCTTCTGCAGGATACCCGAGTGTCAGCAGAGCCACAAGCTCGATGTGCGGGGGAAGTTTCAGGATGTCCGAGAGGGCCTGACGGTCTAGTCCCCCGATCCAACATGTCCCCAGGCCGAGCGCAGATGCCTGCAGCATCATGTACGCCCCCGCAAGTCCGATGTCCTCATGTAGAAACTGACGATATATTTGACTTCGTGTGTCGCCACACAACGCAATGATTACAGGTGCCTCTTCAACATGGGCCCAGCGTATGAAATAGTACGCCGCATGTTGTGCGACGGCGCGGCGCATGGTTGGGTCACGGATCACAATGAAGGACCAGGGCTGGCGATTACTGGCGGAAGGTGCCCAACGCCCTGCTTCCAGTACCTGCTGGAGCAGGTCGTCGGAGACTGGATCTGAACGGTAGCGGCGGATGCTGCGCCGTCCGATGAGTAGGCTCATTGTGGCCTCGGGTGAAGGCAACTTTGACGTGTCTGTCATGGGCGTCTTCCTGGCTTCTTCAGAGCGTGGCGAATGTGCTCCAGCACTTCGTCTAGCATTTCAGGTGTGAGCAGCCCGGTCTGGGTGTTCCGCTGACTGGGATGATAGGAGACGAACAGAGCGGGCAGAGGAGATGGTAGCTGGACCTCCAGGCCATGTTGAAAGGACAAACGAGGCACTTGGTATCCAGAGTCTTTGAGAAGACGAAGGTACCCTTGAAAGGCGGTCCGTCCCAGGGCAAGGACAACCTGCAGATTACTGAGCAGCTCTATCTCCCGTAACAGGAAGGGCTGGCATTGAGCAATTTCATCCGCTGTGGGGCGATTCTTCGGGGGAACGCAGCGTACTACAGCGGAAATAAACGTGTCATGCAACCGGAGCCCATCGTCACGGGAGTGTGATCGGGGTTGATTGGCAAAGCCAGCCCGATGGAGTGCAGCGAAGAGCGTGTTGCCCGAACTGTCGCCGGTGAACATGCGCCCGGTCCGATTGGCTCCGTGTGCACCAGGTGCCAAGCCGATGATGAGCAGCCGGGCGGCGCGATCACCAAAGCCTGGAACCGGTTTACCCCAATAGGTCCAGTCATTGTATGCGCGTCGCTTGACGCGGGCGACCTCTTCCCGCCATGCTACCAGACGTGGACAGCGGCGACAGGTGACAATGTCGTGCGTGAGTTGTTCCCAGGTGTCGTGCATCGATCCTCCTTTCTGGAGGTCACCGCTCACGGTGGACCCAAGTGGTCGCCCCTCCAGACAGATGATCCAGATAGGCTAGACATGCTGTGATCACGTCGTCCAATGGCTCTTCTGTGTTGACCGTCAGATGTGGCGTAGTCAGCGGATCGGATGTCGCCCGCAGGTGCCGGTAGAGCGCGATTCCACGGTTCTTTGCTGGATGGGTTCCTGTGATTTGATCTTGTTCTAGGCGCTGAAGCGCGGTTTCCTCTGAGCAGACACACTCGATGAAGACGACTTGAGCAGACATGGTCTGCGCAGCATCGAGGAGGTGGGTGACGTCCTCGGAGCGCGAGAAGGTGCGGCCATCCAGAATCACGGGGCGGTTTTGTCTCCTTCGCAACAGAAAGGCTGCCACTTGCAGCGCAATCTCAACGCAGAGGTCATCTTGCTGCCGGGAGTACTCGATATCCTCAGGACGAAACAGGGCCGCTCGGATCGCGTCTTTGTCGAGCACTGGAGCCCGCAAGATCTGACTTAGCCTCCGGGCGACCGTAGATTTCCCCGTGCCTGGCAGCCCGGCCATTACGATGAGCATGCGACTCCCTCTGGTTGAAATGAAGTTTCCTGTGGGCCTGTGATCAGGAGCGTCGCTGTTCACGGGATAGAGTTTGCCCGTACTTGAGCTACCAGCGTTGGTATTTGAGCAGATCCTCGAGCGCCTTCCGTCGCTTAGGACGGGGCGAATCATCTGGATAGCCAAGTGGTGTCATAGCAATAGCTTCGACACCGGCGGGTAGGTTGAAAACCTCACGCGCCGCATCTGGATCGAAGGCTGCGATCCAACAAGTTCCCAGTCCCAATGCCGTTGCTGCCAGCACCATATGGTCCATGACAATGGCGACATCCACGTCCATGTAACTTTTCCCGTCGTGGTTGCGGACCCATGCTTCGGCTTCGACGCCACACACACACAGAACGAGCGGCGCAGTGACGAACCATTCCTGCCGATAAACCCTGCGCAGAGCCTCACGCTGGCCATCTGTCTCGATCACCAGAATACGGAATGGCTGGCGATTGGCCGCTGTCGGTGCGAGCCGGGCGGCTTCTAGGATCTTATCCAACTTCTCCTTCTCGACTTTGTCTGATTTGTAGGAACGAACACTGTAGCGTTTTTTGATCAGCTCAAAGAAGTCCACGGCGTCCACCTCCTCAGCACGGATCTGGGCGTCAACTCTGCACTCATTGTGTATCGGGCGAGTGGAATGTCAAGCGACCCCATGCTGG
>CAZHBB010000221.1:0-2754 GCA_964530185.1 uncultured Anaerolineales bacterium | reverse complement strand
GCAAACATGCCAGAGAAGATGATCCCGATAGCCGTATCCTCCTTGACCTGTGACCTCCTCCCAATGGCACCGATGCCGATGGCCGTCAGAATGCCCGTCCCCATCGCCCACCACAGGACAGCCTGCCTGAATCCACCACTCACAAGATAGCCCACAGCGATGCCCGGCAGAATCGCGTGGGCCACCGCATCCCCGAGAAAGGCCATGCCTCGGAGGACAATATAGGTGCCCATCACTGCACATACCACACCCACAATCACCGCTGCAATCATGCCCCGCACCATGAACGCATAGCGCAGCGGCGCCACGAGGAACTCAATGACGTCCGGCATAGATCCCTCCAGAACAACAGGTGTCGTTGAGCACCATCAGGCCCTCCGGTGTCTCCACCAAACGCAGACTTCCACCATAAGCACGCTCAAGGTTTTCGGGCGTGAAGACCTCCTCTGGTCGTCCGAACCCCAACAGCCTGCGGTTGAGCAACATAACCCGGTCGAAGTACGCCGAAGCTTGCGACAGATCGTGAATCGCCATGAGAATCGTGACACCCTGTGCTCTCAGCTCGTCGAGCAACGCCAGAATCCGCTCCTGCGAGGTCACATCCAGCCCACTGAGAGGCTCATCCATCAACATGAGACGGGCCTCCTGAGCCAGCGCGCGGGCGATGAACATCCGCTGTTGTTGCCCGCCAGAGAGTTCTCCGATCTGTCGCTTTGCCAACTCGGCCAGCCCCACCGTCTCTAGACACGTGCGGACGATCTCTCGATCCCGGCGACCTGGGCGACGGAGGACACCCAATTTCCCATAGCGTCCCATCATCACCACATCCTCAACCGTCACGGGGAAGGACCAATCCACCTCGCTGCGCTGAGGGATGTAGGCGATGCAGATGTGCGTCTCCGGAGTACACCCCGCGATCTTGACCTCCCCAGTGGTCGGAGGTAGCACCCCGGCAATGACCTTGAAAAGCGTACTCTTGCCAGCACCATTGGGGCCCACCACTGCCACACGCTCCGCCACGGACAATCTGAAGGACACACCCTCTAACGCTACAGTGCCGTTATACCGGACGCTGACGTCTTTAACCTCCAGGATGGCTGCTTCCTTGAGATGGACCGCCGGTGTGATAATCCCCAGACGCTCTAACATGCTGATCAACCTCCATTCCTCACTCAGGCCGCAGAGCAGAGACGATCTGAGAGACATCGTACCGCATATAGTCGAGGTAGGTGCTGGCTGGGCCCTGCTCGTCGCTCAAAGAGCCTGTGTAGATTGACACTACCTTGATACCGGTATCGGCTGCAATTTGTTCCGCCACCTGAGGATTTACCGAGGTGCTGACAAAGATCGCAGGGACGTCATACCGTTTGATCGCCTCTTCAAGCTCAGCAATATCTCGGGCTGACGGCTCCGCCAGCGTGCTGTAACCAGCGGTCACAACTCCAACCTGCTCAAAGCCATAGGTGCGGGCGAAATAGCCAAAGATCAAGTGGTCGGTCACCAGCCGCCGCCGTTCGGGCGGGATGGTGGCGACTTGATCACGGATCCATTGATCGAGTTGCTGTAGAGACGCCTGATACGTCTTGGCACGCGCCTCATACTCGTCCGCATGCTGCGGGTCCAGTGAGGCCAATGCATGCCAGATATTGTCGACCCAAATCACGACATTGTTCGGGTCAAGCCAGGTGTGAGGATCAGTCGTACGATCCCCTCCATCTGCATCGTCTGACAACGAGAGCAGTGCCACGCCCTCGGAGACTGCAACGACCGGCACCTCACCAACCGACCCTGCCAACAGATCCTCCAGTCCCACCTCAAGCCCGGCGCCATTGATGAAGAGCACGTGGGCCTTGGCAATAGCAGCCATGTCTTGAGGCGTCGGCGTGAAGCTATGGGGATCTGCCCCCACCGGGATCAACTGGGTGAGTTCCACCCTATCGCCCGCGACCGCCCTCACCACGTCTGCCACGATGCTCGTGGTCGCCACAACCCGCAGCCGCTCACCCGGCTGCAGATCCACCGGCCCTAAGGACGATGATGTCCCTTCCACGCCCGCCGGATTCCTCTCACATCCCGCAAGCAACACCAACACCAGGACGATAAGAAGCCGTGTCACCCGCAATGGATCTCTATTCCTCATGCCAGGAACCTCCCTCTGAGTTGGCCGACACAGATCCCCCCTTGGAATCATCCATGGCGCGCTCGCACCTGGGACACAGGCCAAAAAACTGGAGCAGATGCCCCTCAATCCGATACCCTGTCTCACGCTCCAGCCTGGCAGTCAACGCATCCAGGTCCCCCTGTCCCTGGAAAACATACGATCGGCCACATCTCCGACAGATGACCACATGTTGATGACCGGGAGGGGTCCCCACATATCCGTGACATCCATGCGCTCTGTGGACGCGCTTGACGAGTCCCAGCCGCTCACATAGGGATAGGGTCCGGTAGACCGTCACCAATCCCAACCTGGCGTGTCTGCCACGCGCTCGCTCCAGGATCTCCTGGGGTGAGAGCGGACCGCTGGCTTCCGATAGCACAGCGATCACGGCCCTCCGCGCCCCTGTGACCCGATACCCGGCCTTTGCCAAAACCTCTAAGCTGTCCATGTCTAAATGAAAAAACTTTTCATTTACTATACCATAACTGCGTCCAAGGTCAACTAAAGCGAGGTCAGCGGCTATGACAGGCCCGCCCAGGTAGCCGCCAGGCCATCACCCCAGGGCGAACATCATGGAATGTCTCCTCTCCCTG
>CAZHBB010000220.1:0-2808 GCA_964530185.1 uncultured Anaerolineales bacterium | reverse complement strand
AGCCTGGCCTGGCTGAAGGTGCTGTCTTCGTCTGGGCCTGCACGATGCTCAGGAATCCGAACCACTGCTTGTAGCGGGGTGGTTCCACGTCGCTCTCTGGCGCATACCTGACCCCGAGCTGATCAAGCCGCAGCAGGAAAGCGGCCAGCCGCTCTTGAAAGTCCCCAAAGTCCTTCTTCCCCCGTGGGCTCCAGCCCGTCTCCGCAAAGGCCGTCAGCCTGGGGAAGGTCTGGTAATCAAACCGTGCCCGATTCGGCACCATCTCGGTCCACAGCGGGGCTTCCAGGCCAAGGACATGCCGCTCATCCCGCGCATCCAGCTCGGGGAATACCGGTTCATACTCATATGCCTTGCTCAAGGGGGTGAGGCTGTAGCTATGATCAAGATATGCCCGCCAGAACGAGGACATGATCACATCTCGGCCATGCTGGATGGCGGCTACAACGGCCTTGCGGTTCCCAATCCAGTATTGCACGATAGCGCTCTCCGCCAGGCCCTCGTGCAGGATCTCGTTCCAACCTATCGCTCGACGCCCGTGGGCGTCCAGATAGGCTATGATACGATTGGTGAAGTACACCTGAAGCTCGCGAGCGTCCTTCAACCCCTCTTGCTCGATCCGCGCTTGGCAGTCGGGGCACTTCTTCCAACGGGCTTTGAGGACTTCATCGCCGCCGATGTGGATATAGGTCGAGGGGAACAGCGCCATGACCTCATCCAGTACACCCTGGAGGAACGTGAATACTTGTTCCTTCCCCGCGCAGAAGACGTCCAACTTGGGACCGAAACGAGTGGATACTTCGAAAGGTCCGCCGGTGCAGCTCAGCTCCGGATATGCCGCCAGGGCAGCCAGGGAGTGCCCCGGCATATCGATCTCGGGCACGACGGTGATATGCCTTTCGGCGGCGTAGGCAATGATCTCCTTGATCTCCTCCTGGGTGTAGAAACCGCTGTGCGGTATGCCGTCGAGCTTGCCGAACAGGCTCTTCACTGTGCCCCTACGCCGCGAACCGATCTCGGTCAGCCTGGGATAGCGTTTGATCTCGATGCGCCAGCCCTGATCGTCCGTGAGATGCCAGTGCAGCACGTTCAGCTTCTGCAGCGCCATGAGATCCAGCGTGCGCAGCATCGTCTCCTTGCCGTGGAAATGACGCGCCTCGTCCATCATGAATCCCCGCCATTGGAAGCGAGGGCGATCCGTGACCACGACCGAGGGCACCTGCCAGGCAACGTTGGGGACGACGGTGCGCTGCTCAACCGCCGCCGGCAGCAGGTGTCGGAGCGTTTGGATGCCGTAGAAGACGCCGGTCGCCCCAGGAGCCTCGATGGTAATGGCGGCAGGGGATACCGTCAGCCTGTAGCCCTCGCGGCCGAGCGCCTGGCGGTCCCCGCCAGTCTGCAGGCGTATGACGTTCGCCTGCCCCGCTTCACGCCCGCGCACTGGCAACGAGAAACCGGTGGGCGGCGCGAGGAGGGTGCGCAGGTAGATGGCGTTCCATTGATTGGCTGCATCGGCGACAATGGTGGTGTCAGGAGACAGGATGAACGCCCCCGCCTTCCTCTCAATGTACAGGGGGAGTGGAATGACGGATAATGTGTCGGATTCCGAACGCATGGCAACCTCCTTGCTTGTCTCCTTTACTCTCTATCACCTCACTTCAACTTCAATGATCCATAGTCCCGCGGGTCGGTCTTCCGTGCTCCCGTGGTATTCTCTAGAGGCTGTCCGTTTCCCGCTATGGGGGAGAAGGCGCACTATCTTCGTAGGAGTGACTGGAGGAAAGCGTCGCCTCAACCGGAAACATAGAAAATGTTAGGCGTGGCTGCGTGTTCGTCAAGGCTTGGTCAGGAATTTCCTGAGATGAAGCAGAGAGATGGCGTTGCTCAACCACGCATGTCGCTGACCCGCCTGCAGTGGTGGGTAAGCAGTGGGAAATCTGTGATCTTGAGCTACCATCAAAGTGCCCTGGGCAGCAAACGCGACGGGCAGGCATTGCTATCGTCATACGGACGCTGCTCATCCGTCGCGCCGTTGGACACAGAGACAACATGGAGATGATCACGACGTGGGACGCATGGTGTGGAGTACATGCCGATCTCGCCTTCTGGCGTGATGAGATCAGGGCAATCTGCCGCGCACACGGCGTCCCGCTCCATCAGCTTGGTGAGGTCTTTCCCGGCACGCATGCCGTCTTCGCTGTGAATGACTTCATCCTCAAGATCTTTTGCCCGGTCCGATATAACACGTATGACCTGGAACTGCGCCTGCATAGGGGGCCGCTTGCTCACAACGATCTGTTTCCGCAGGTCCTCTTCCACGGGAGGTCGCCGTCGGGATACGATTACATCGCCTTCACGAAGCTGCGAGGCCGGCCGCTCAGGGAGATAGAGCCGGCGTGCATCGGCGAATGGGTAGCCGTTGAGCTAGCGAAGGTATTGATTGCTGTGCAGACAGCTACGCTGTCTCGGCGAGGCGCCGATCTGTGCTGTCTCGTCCACTATGATCTGACAGGCGATCATGTCTATCTCGATCACCAGGGCCACCTGGAGGGAATTATCGATTGGGGCGATGCGAGGATGGCACATCCGTCCGAGGAGTTTCCCGTTCTCTTTGTCGGCTGCTTCCGGTGCGATGACGTCCTGATCCGGGCGTTCCAGGAGGCCTACAACGCGTCGTGTCCGCATTACCAGATTCGGGAGCGGGACCTTGTTGGCCCGATCCAGGCTCATCCTTTCCGGACAGATATCATCGCGGATCTGAGGTGCTGCGACACTGACTTTTCCAGGGGAATGCCGGGAGTGCTGTGCGGA
>CAZHBB010000219.1:0-2886 GCA_964530185.1 uncultured Anaerolineales bacterium | reverse complement strand
CTCGGCCTGGGTCAGGCCCTCGGGATGGGCCAGGAGCAGGTGCTCGATCTTGTTGAGGCGTTCGGCGCGGCTCACGCTGCGTTCGGGCATAGGCTAACCTCCTCGCGTTGCGTTACTCTCATCATACACGCTCAAAGGCCAGAATTCCGCAACATGGGTGCCGATTGGGTGGCATCCCGGCGTCGAAAGGGCCAGAGTCCGCCCCGTTCATCCTCGCTGTAGAGGTAGCCCAGCGCCTCCATGGTGGGCAGACGGCGGAGGATGGTGCTGCGGTGGACGCCCAGACGGCGGGCGATTTCGGCGGGGCGGATGCCCGGTTTCTCTCGGATCAGTCGATCAATCTCGGCATAGTCCGGTTCTTTCTTGCGCCAATGGCCCATCGGGTCCCTCCGTGGATGGTGTTTGTCTCCACGGTACCCGATGGTTGTTGCACCTAACGCAACATCAGGCGCCACAATGGGCATTGTACGCACGCAGGTTGAGCATACAACAGAATGTGGTAAGGCGCAAGCGTGGCAGCCAATGGTGTTGATGCAGACGGTGGGGAGGGGAGGACGACCGCGGACGGTGGACGGCAGACCGCGGCAGGGGTGCCCCAGAGGGCGCAGAGCGAGAGGGGGAGAGGGGGAGACAGGGTGACAGGGAGACTGAGCGGCAGGGGCCACAGCAGAGAGGGAACAGGAGAAAAGGCTCTGCGTTCTCAGCGGTGAGAGTCTGCCGTGGGGGGTACAGGGAAGTAGAGCTGTCGCAGCTCATCCAGCGAAACGTCGTTCTGCGGCGTGGGGTTCAGGAAGTAGGGATGGATGGGCAGACGTGGCCGCTGGCGCTGGGCCGGAGGCCGGGCGAGGATGGCCTTGATCTGGGTCAGGTATCCCTGCGCGGTGCGCTCCCACGTGTAGCGGCTTAGCACGCGCTGCCGGGCACGGGCGGCGAAGGTCTGCCAGGTTTCGGGGTCGCGCAGGAGCTTGAGCAGCGCCTGGGCGATGTCGTGGGGGTCGCTGGGGTCAATCAGGAGGCCGTAGGCGACGCCTCCCTCCTGCAGGCTCTCGCTGGGGCCACCGTTGCGGGTGACCACCAGGGGCAGGCCGGCGGCGGCAGCCTCCAGGGGCGCCAGCCCAAATGGCTCGTAGAGCGCCGTCAGGGCAAAGACCGAGCGCCGTCGCGCCAGGTAGCGGTAGGCGGCGGCCAGGGCTGGCTGCCCGGGCAGGGCGAAGGCGCTCACCTTGCCCCACAGGTCGTGGCGGTCCACGACCCGCCGGATCTCCGCCAGGATCTGCCGTTCGGTCTCTCCGGCCCCGCCATCGTCGCGCAGGGGGTCCGGCAGGGCACCGGTAAAGAGCACCAGGTTGGCGCGGGCCTGCAGCTCCGGAGAGAGGGCAAACGCCTGGACCAGGGCCAGGTGATTCTTCTTGGGATCCAGGCGGCTGGAGGCGATGATGGCCGGCAGGTGGCGTCGGTCGGCGGCGATGTCGCGCGCCAGCATGGCCTCGACATGGGCCTGAGTTGCCCGCTCATCGGGGCTCACGGCGTCGGCGTCGAAGATTGCCAGGTTGACGCCGGGTGGGATCACCGCGAAGCGGCTATCGTCGCGGACATCCACGGCGCCCCGGTAGGCGTGGTGCCCATACTGCTCGAAGCGCTCCTGGCGGGTGCTGGTGATGTTGATGGCCGAGCGGTTCATGCTGAGGCGTTCGGCGATCAGACGGCGGGCGAAGTGATAACGGGCGTCCATCTGGGCCAGGTTCTCCGGTGTGACGCCCAGTTTATCCATCTTCTGGGCGCCCAGGGAGTGCGCGGTGAAGGTGAAGGGGATGCCGGTCCGGTGTTCGATGAGCACACCACTCAGACCGCCGTCGCCATAGTGGGCGGTG
This sequence comes from uncultured Anaerolineales bacterium, assembly GCA_964530185.1. Classification (GTDB taxonomy): domain Bacteria; phylum Chloroflexota; class Anaerolineae; order B4-G1; family SLSP01; genus PWVB01. The sequence goes on along the minus strand of CAZHBB010000219.1, from coordinate 1,015 downwards.
AAGAGGTCAGGGAAGGAGCCGGCCCGGCGGTAGAAGGCCAGGATGTTGGGCACCCAGTCGCGGCAGAGGTGGGGCCACAGCAGCTCCTTACGCAGAAAGCGATCGGGCCCTGCTGGCAGGCGCAGGATGCGCACGTTGGGCGCGCCCTCGTAGCGGTCCTCCGGCTCGGCGAACTCCGGCCAGTCGGGGTCATGGATCTGGCGGGTGAGGATATCCACCCGGTGACCCATCTCGCCCATGGCCAGCGCGACCTGCTTGACGTAGACGAGCTGGCCCCCAAAGTCAGGATGTTGGGTCCAGTAGCTATCCCGGCGATCGAAGTTGCCCTGCGGATTGAGAAATGCGATGTGCATGGTGGTTTGCCCCCTCTGTGCGCAGCGGTCCGCGTCATTGTCGGCGTTGCGCGGGGGGTGTCAAGCGCGGCAGTGGGCTGGTCCTGTATCGTTCAGTCAGGAAACAGGGCGAGGGTTATCCCTGCTCGTTTGGACAGGCACGCCTTCCGAGGCGCAAGGGAAAGGCCCGTCCCACATAACTGCCTGTCCACCATGCGAGGTGATTGTGGGACAGTCTTTCCAGACGTCATCTCAAATCAGCCTCCCGCAGGCTCCAAACCTGCGGGAGGCTTTCTAATCGCGCTTCTAGCCCGACTGCTTCAGCACCAGCGGCAGGAAGTTCTGCCGCCAGTGCGCTTCGTCCGCTCCGATATCGTAGCTGCCCCCCGTCGGCCAGGGGCGGACGTCCCCGTCCATGTCGGTGGTCAACCAGGGGACGGCCGTGCCAGCGTCGATGGCTGGTGAGTCGTGCCGCACATGGTAGTCCCGCCCCGCGACATTCAGGAAGAGCGGGTCCGTGCCGGTGATCTCGTTCGTGCTGGTGATGGTGGCACCGGCTGTGTCCTGCGCATTGCCATAGAAAAGGGTGTGGGTGGCGGTCACCACATTCGGGTCTGCACCTGGGTCGGTAACTGGATAGGCGTAGATCCCTTTCGTGTGACTGACGATAATGTTGTTCGTCA
>CAZHBB010000218.1:0-2968 GCA_964530185.1 uncultured Anaerolineales bacterium | reverse complement strand
GACTGGCGCAACATACGCAATGGCAGGGAAATCCCTACAGAGACGTACAGTGATCAGCCTTACGTCATCAAGACCGACGATGGCGCCTGGCTGGTGGCCGTCACCACGGGTAGCGGCAGGGAAGGGCAAGCCGGTCAACACATCGTGACGATGCGTAGCACCGACCAGGGCCAGACATGGTCGGATCGAGTAGCGGTGGAGCCCCCATCAGGTCCTGAAGCCTCTTACGCTGTTCTCCTCAAAGTACCCCAAGGCTACCCCAACGCCGGACGGATCTACATCTTCTACAACCACAACACCGACAATGTCCGTCAGGTCATCGCCGACACGTCAGCCTACCCCGATGGCTTCTGCCGCCGCGTCGACTCCCTGGGCCATTTCGTCTTCAAGTTCTCCGACGACCACGGCCGTTCTTGGTCACATGAACGGTACGACATCCCATTGCGCACCATGGCTATCGACCGCGAGAATCCATACCGCGGTACCTTGAAGTTCTTCTGGAACGTCGGCAAGCCCTTCACCCACGAGGACGCGGCGTATGTCCCCCTCCACAAAGTGGGCGGGTTTGGCGAGGGGTTCTTCACACGCTCGGAAGGCGTACTGCTCAAGAGCACCAACCTGATGAGCGAACACGACCCAACACACGTAACCTGGGAGACGCTGCCCGACGGCGATATCGGTCTTCGCACCCCTCCTGGCGGTGGGCCCATCGCCGAGGAACAGAGCTTTGTCGTCCTCAGTGACGGCTCCTTCTACGTCGTCTACCGCTCTGTCGACGGCCACCCAGTCGAAGCCTACAGCCGTGACGGTGGACACACATGGAGTACACCTCATTACAGGCGCTACGCTGACGGACGTCTGATGAAGCACCCGCGGGCTGCGAATTTCGTCTGGAAGTGCGAGAACGGCAAATATCTTTATTGGTTCCATAACCATGGTGGGCGTTTCATCCGTGAGCACCCCCGCCGACCAACTATCGCCTACGAAGATCGTAACCCGGCCTGGCTCTGCGGCGGCGTCGAGGTCGACAGCCCCGAGGGTAAGATCATCCTCTGGTCACAGCCAGAGATTGTGCTCTACGATGATGACCCTTACATCAGAATGAGCTACCCCGATCTGATCGAGGATGAGGGACGCCTCTTCATCACTGAAACGCAGAAGGACAAAGCGCGGGTCCACGAAATCGACCGGACCCTGGTGGAGGCGCTTTGGGGACAATTCGATCGCCCCAGGATCGCAGCCAATGGTTTGTTGCTCGCGCTCCCGGATCAGGGCCAACCCATGCCAACCTCGATCATCATGACCGAACTGCCCACTTTCTTGGAGCGCGACTCGAACCGGGCAGATTACGGCACGCGTGATCTTCGACAGGGGTTCACAGTCGAGCTCTGGCTGCAGCTTGACAGTATGGATCCCAACCAGATCGTACTCGACAACCGTACAGCCAGTGGTCAAGGCTTCTGCCTCTGCACCACGCCCCGGGGCACCCTCCAGATTGTGCTCAACGATGGCCGCACAGAAAGTCGCTGGGAGTGCGATCCCGGCGTGCTCAGGGTCGCCAAGTCTCATCACATCGTCGTGATTGTCGACGGTGGCCCCAAGATCATTAGCTTCGTGATCGATGGCAAACTCAACGATGGAGGAGACTTCCGCCAGTTTGGCTGGGGACGGTATAACCCCAACCTCCGAGGCATCCATGGCAGCGACACCCTCCGTATTGGTCCGCACTTGAAGGGGCAGGTCCTCGCTATGCGGCTTTACGCTCGCGCCTTGCTTGTCTCCGAGGCTGTCGGGAATTATCGTGTTGGATTGTGAAATGATGGACGAGACGATTGAACGCCGCAACTGGGAAGCCATCCGACGGCGGCACGTCGCTTTCTGGACGAGGGAACCCACCGACCGGCCCCTTATTTACGTGATCGTTGATGCCTACGTAGATACCGAACTCGTGGCCGCTGCCCTTGGTGCCGGTGAACTCACACCCGACCGGATCGATCCAACCCCACTGTTACCGGAATACGACAGGATCGCCCGGGCTCGCCAGCGCATTGGCGACGACGCCATTGCCGTGGCCGAGCCGCTGCTTGGTATCCCGTGGCTAGAAGCCATGGCTGGGTGTCGCGTGCTGATTCCAGACGGCACAAGCATTTGGCCTGAACCGCCGAACGACCCCAACGGTCCAGCCGCCATTGTTTTTGACTCCCAGAACCCCTGGTTCCGCAAGCTGATGGACGTGCTCAAGACTGTCACAACCCACGTCAGGGGGCGTTACGCTGTGAGTCTGAGCCACCTCCGAGGCCCAGCCGACATCCTCATCGCAAGGCTTGGCTCAGAGCGACTGTTTACCATGCTCTTCGACGAGCCAGAGCGGATCAGGAAACTCGCGCTCCAGTGTGCGGACCTGTGGCGTCAGGTAGTGACGGCCGAGATGACGGTTGTCCCTTCCTACCGTGGTGGGTATGGCGTACGTCAATTCGGCCTCTGGGCGCCCCAACGTGCTGTCTGGTTGCAGGATGACACCTCAAGTATGATCTCGGCCCGCCACTACACACGCTTTTTCCTGGAAGCCATGCAAAAGATGTCCTTCCTGCCCTATGGCGTCCTGCACCTCCACATTGGCTCCCTGCATGTGGCCAAGCTGCTGTCCAGCGTACCCAACGTACGTGCCATTAACCTGTATTTCGACGATCCCAAAATCTCGCTCGAGAAAGCTATGCCTGTGCTCCAGGAACTGCAACACGCGGGCATGCCTTTGATCCTCGCCAAGACCGTGTACGAAGGCTTCTCCCTCGCTGAGTACGATGAGATCCTCGACGGGCTGTCTCCACGCGGTCTCAGTGTACACCTGGCAGCCGGCTCGATAGAGGAAGGGAAAGCTGTGATGGATGCCGTCCGCGCCAGAGCCAACGCATACTGACGGCGTACTGGTGTCTACCCAGTTTGACAGATAAGAGAGGGCCAGGCATGG
>CAZHBB010000217.1:0-2980 GCA_964530185.1 uncultured Anaerolineales bacterium | reverse complement strand
CCGGGCTTTGTCAATACTGACCAGGGTCTCAGTGCCCTCCAGGGAACGCCTCAGTGGGACATCCGGATAGAAAAGCGCTACCAGCTTCCGTGTCGGTACCCCGGCGGAGTTGTGACTATCGTTGATATAGAGAGGATGGCTACCCTCGTAGTCCGCCAGCAGTCCCCGCTCAATGGCTTGGGCTGAGTCACGGGCATCGATGCTGGCCCAGAAGTTGCTGTAGCCAAACATCACACCGGCCCAGGGTAATTTCCGGAGCTCCAGCCAACCCCCGCGACGCTCAAACGCCCGCTGTGCGCGGAGCTCATCGTGCTGCTGTATGATGTCCTGGGCGATGCTACGTTGCTCGGGCTCCGGCCTCGCCAGGATGTCCTGATACATCGCCATGATCCGCTGCCGGTATTCGCGGACACGCGACTCACTCTCTGATGTCAGCTCATACACACCTGGCAGCCGCAAGAAGACGCTGGAAATCCCCTCACGGCGCCAGAAGTAGGCCCCAATTTCCTCCATCATCTGCTTGGAGAACGAGTAGGGATCGGTGGTGTAACTGGGATGTGCTTCATCCATCGGGAAGTACTGGAGCTTGAACCGCTTGATGCCGAAATTGTACCCCAGGGCATTGATGGAGCTGGCGCTCACGATGCGGTGGATACCGGCGTTCGCTGCAGCTTGATAGACGTTGAAGGTCCCAGTCACATTCGCGTGGAAGATCTCCTCACTGGCACCCAATGCGGGGTTAGGGATAGCTGCCAGATGGACAATGGCATCCATCCCCTGAACCACAGCGCTCAGCCTCTCGAAGTCCAGGATGTCGCACTGCCGATAGACTGCCCCTGGGATATCGATCCCGGACCTGCGCCCAATCACAGTAACCTCGAACTGATGCGCGACGAGGCGTCGTACAGCCTCACGGCCTACGACACCCGTCCCCCCTGTCACTAAGATGCGCACGGACGGGATCCTCCTATCTCATTGTATGATCCTTGGCAATCTCTAGAAGTAGTCCGCGGGCCACACGAAGGGTGCCAGCCGCGGGAAAAGAGCATTCAGGAGTTCATCCTCCTTACCTATGAGCTCAACACCTGGCGTATTGACCACATCCCGTACACTACGATAACCCATGACGAGCTGCATCAGCGCCCATTGCGGCAGCGACAGGTCCAGATCGTAAGTCCCATCCTCATCCCCACTATCGCTATCGACCGTCACAGTACCGTGGTCTATAGCCAACACCGTCGTCCCAAGATCCGTGCGCAAGGCAAGTGTACCCACCCAGTCCCGTACCGCAGCGGCCTGTTTGAGCCGCCGGGTCAACTCTGGCGCGAACTTTTCGAACAGCGGCTGTTGGTTAAGAATCCGCATCATACCATCAGAGTAGCGCGGATAGACGATGGTCCACCTGGTTCCGTAGCGTTGGGCGAACTCCGCGAAGGGATGGTCAGGGGGCATCACGAATGTGATATCCTCACAGCGCTTCTCGATCGCTTGCTGTGCCAGACCGTGGAGCAACGTAGGAAACATCGCAACATCCGCCGCATGAAGTTCCCCTACCCTGACCGCCTTGGGATCTTGATCCCACACCACATAGGCCAGGAGCCTGCCGCTCTCATCCCTCCAAAGCCAGGGCTCAACCCGACTATCCCAGTCAGTGCCCTTGCGGAACGCCTTGAACGTATCCGGGGAGCGCACAATGGAGCCAGTGCGCTCGGCATTGCAGCGATGATACAAAGCCAGGACATCGGCCATGTCCTTCGCGGTCACCGGGCGCGGCGTCAGATCGGGGTTCACACCAACGGCGTCCTCTGCATCACGCGTCTTCACGCTGAACCGGTACTGAGCCAGCGACGTGGCGTACCCGAATTTATTGTAGAAATTCTCAATGCCGAAGAGCATGGAGACATCATACCCCCTATCTATCATGTATTCGAGGGTGTCCTGAAAAAGATGTCGCATATAGCCCTTCCTGCGGTGTTCACGCTCGGTATACACCCCACCGATGCCAGCCATTCGAACCGTCACGTGGCCTAGCCGCATGGTGTGATCGATGACCCAGAGATGAGCGACCCTGGTCTTGTCATCCAACCAGAGTTCGCGCTTATGATGATGGCCTTCGTCGATGGTCTTGATGAACATAAGCTCTGACATGCTCCCTTCTGCTCTTAGCCCAAGCCAATCCGAGAACGAAACTCGGGTATGCCCTTTATCCCCAGATTCAGGTGGAAGAGCGATCCCGCCAAAGGCCCCTCAATATTCCGCCGCCCCACACTGGCTGTGGTCACATACATATCCGTATAGTCCTCACCGCCAAAGGTAACACAGGAGACTTTGGGCACCGGGAAGCTCACGCGCATGATCTCCTCCCCAGCAGGACTGTACCGGACCAGACAGTGCCCATCCCATCGAGCCGACCAGATCATACCCTCAGCATCCACCGTCATCCCATCGGGGTGTCCCTCTCCGGGCTCATCCGGCACCTGGACGAAAACGCGTTGATGGGCAAGTGCCCCTGTCTTCTCGTCGTAATCGAAGAGGTAAATCGTCTGCCTTCGGGTGTCCGTATAGTACATCCCCTTCCGGTCGAGGGTAAACCCCATGCCGTTGGAGAGCCCCACGTCATCCAGGAGCAGGGTCAACGTGCCGTCGACGTCCAGGCGATATAGATGAGCCGGACGTTCACCCGCAGGCATCGTCCCACAGAACACCCGTCCGGCCGGGTCGGCAATCACGTCGTTGAAACGCGTCCCCCGTTCGGCCGGTATCTCATCAATGATCACCTCCAAAGGGCGCCCCTCGCGCCAGATGGCCACTGTCCCCCGATCCATGAACAGCAGCAGACTGCCATCGGCCTGAATCGTGAATCCACCGATAGGCCGCCCCTCAAAACAGAGCTCGTGAGTCTCAGTAGCCGGATCGTAGCGGTAGAGCCGACCCCGGGGAATATCCACCCAGTAGAGTCGCTTCTCTTCTGGATGCCACA
>CAZHBB010000216.1:0-2990 GCA_964530185.1 uncultured Anaerolineales bacterium | reverse complement strand
ATGATGCGTAGGCCTTGATAGTAGTCGGCGACGTAAGCGTAGTCCCCTGCCACAGTCACATCGTAGGCATTCCCCGGCGTGTCGTGATAGCCTTTCTCGCTGGGATGAGCCGGGTCGGAGATGTCGATGATGCGCAGTCCACGCCCATCGTCGGCGACGTAGGCGTAACTTCCCGCCACAACCACGTCGTGGGCGTCGTCCGGCATGTTGTGGTGTGTGGTCTCGGTGAGGTGCGACGGGGTAGAGATGTCAACGACGTACAGCCGCCCCCAGAACTCCTCAGCTACATAGGCGTAGCTGCCCGCCACTGCTACGCCGTGGGCTTCCCTCGACAGGGCGACGTGCCCACTTCCGACGGGGTGAGCCGGATCAGAGGTGTCAATGCTCCTCAAGCCGCCCTCATTGTCAGCCACATAGGCATAGTCCCCTGAAACCACCACGTCTTGAGCGTCCCCGGGCGCAGTGTAGGCACCTTTCTCGCTTGGGGTTGCCGGCGTGGAAACGTCAATGATCCGCAGACCGCCTGTGTCATCCGCCATATAAGCAATGTCCCCTGCCACGGCTACTCCATAGGTGTAGCCCGCTGTGGCGTGGTAGCCCGTCTCGCTGGGGTTCGCTGGGTCAGAGATGTCGATGATGCGCAAGCCATAGTTGCCATCGGCGACATAGGCGTAGTTCCCTGCTACCGCAACGCCCTTGGCGTTGCCGAATGTGTCGTAATAACCTTTCTCGCTGGGGTTCGCCGGGTCAGAGACGTCGATGATGCGCAAACCATAGTGGCCATCGGCGACGTAGGCGTAGTTCCCCCCCACTACCACGCGCCGGGCATCCCCCGGTGTATCGTAATGACCTGTCTCGTTGGGGTTCGCTGGGTTGGAGATGTTGATGATGTGCAGCCCATCGTCCCCACCGGCCAGGTAGGCATAATCCCCCGCAACCGCCACGCCGTAGCTCGACCATAGCGCATGGTAGAATCCGACCTCGGTTGGGCTGGCGGGGTGGGAAATGTCGATGATGCGCAGCACGCCTGTAAAGTCGGCTACATAGGCGTGGCTCCCTACGACCGCCACGTCCTCAGCAAACCCTGGTGTGTTGCAGTGACCCGCTTCGCTGGGGTGAGCCGGGTCGGAGACGTTGATGATGCGTAGACCGCCGTCCCCATCAGCAAGATAAGCATAGTTCCCGGCCACCGTTACTGCCTGCACCGAGTCGGGTAGGATGTCCGTCTGACCGAGGACGATGGGGTGAGTCGGGGTGGAGACGTCCAGGATGACCAACCGGGGCCCGACACCGATGTAAACAGTATTGCCCTGCACGGCGACGGCATCGACCGTTCCGCCGATCTGCCCCACCAGTTCCACATTTTGCGCCTGCCAGGCGGTCTCGGCTCCCGTTTCCTCTCCCACACCGGGGGAGAGGAAGGTGCGGGCAGATGGTTCTTGGGCAGCGGTTGTCCAGGCCGCCAGGAGAACCAAGATACCGGCTATGCCGAACGCTAGAAACACTTTAACCTGTCGCGTGATCATTCTCTGTCCTCCTTTGGTCTCATCTGCCATTCAGCACCAGCGGTAGGTAGATTTTGTGCGTCAGAGAGGCGCGTGAAATGCCGTGGACGTATCTGAGATCGTCGTTCTCGTCCTCGCAGTAAGCGATGTGTGGCTGATTGTTAGCATCCAATGCCAGGGAGAGGAAGGTAAACTTGAGGTCTGTGCCCTCGTCCACTGTCTCGGTCTGCCAGGCTGCGCCGTCGTAAGAGGCGTACTCAAGTCGGCCAGTGCAATCGTACAGGCAGAGATTCCAGCCATATGCGATGTGGGGGTGGTCGTCGCCGTCCAGGGCTAGGGAGGGATAGGCCGCCACGATCCACACTCTCTCCACCATCTCGGTGTGCCAGGTGGAACCGTCGTAATAAGCGTACCTCACCTCATAGTCGTTGTTCGTGTAGCTGATATGGGGATGCCCGGCAGCATCCAGGGCCAGGGAAGTATGGTACCCCGTGTTCCCCTCGGCCTCTACTGTCTCGGTGTGCCAGGTGCTCCCATCGTAGTAGGCGTAGCGGAGGTCGAGGTTGGTATCGTCCTGATAGCTGAGGTGTGGGTGTCCGTCGGCATCCAGTGCCAGGGAGACGTAAGAGCCTACGTCGGCATCTCCCAGGCCGTCCACCGTCTCCTTGTGCCAGGCGCTTCCGTCGTAGTAGGCATACCTGAGCACCTGCCAGTTTGTCCCGCTCTTTGTGTAGGCGATATGCGGATGCCCGGCAGCATCCAGGGCCAGATCGTTGAACTCGCCGAACCGCCCCCCGTACCCTTCCACCGTCTCGGTGTGCCATGCCGTGCCATCATAGTAGGCGTATTTGACGCTACCCGCGCTATAGTTGTAGTAACTGATATGTGGGTAGTCTGCCGCATCCATTGTCAACGAGGTGGACCAGCCCACGTGGCCGCTGTCCACGATCTCGCTCTGCCAGGTCGCGCCGACTTGGCAAGCGTACTTGAGAGCGCCGTCATTGGCACTATCGAAGTAGCTGATGCAAGGCGAACCGCTGCTGGTCAGTGCCAGAGAGGCGTATCGCCCCACAGAGCCTGTCGAATCCACGACAGTGCGCTGCCATACATATCCGCTTTGGGCATAGATAGGGACTCCCGTGGCGGCAAGGATAAGGAGTAGCGCCACCATCACGGCTATGATCGATTGCCACGGGCGTAAGTAGAGCCCGTCCCCCTTCAATTGCATTGTTCCTTCTTCTCCCTTCTCTCCAGCACGTTTCCACAAACAGCTCAGCGCCGTCGAACCCGGCATTGCTCTGTCGATAAATCATTTTATCTGACGCTCATATCAGTCCCCCCATAAGATTGTGATGGCTTTTTATGCTTCCTGCTTATCGTCGTTTCCCGATGTCCATCGTTCATCCCAGGCTTGCGTTGCGAGGAAAGCCAACAGGGCGTCCAGATCGGCAAAGCCACGGCGCTCCCCCGTGCGCGGGTCCTCAA
>CAZHBB010000215.1:0-3067 GCA_964530185.1 uncultured Anaerolineales bacterium | reverse complement strand
GCCATGCTGGAGCAATCCTGGTCGCGAGGGCGCGTCCGTTACGTCGCTGCCGGCCCTGCGGAGGGCTACCTGCGCCCCCAGGCTGCACAGGACCTGGCCGCAGAGCACGCCGCGTGGGCTGGAATGTTGGCGGAAGAGGGAGAGGTCACCGTCCCGCCGCGCACCGTACGCCGCGTGCTGATCGACCTGGATGACTATGTGTGTGCCTACCCACGCCTGGTGACCCGGGGAGGAAGTGGAGCGGAGATACGTATGGGGTGGGCGGAGTCCCTCTACGAGGGGGATGTGACGGAGTGGTGGCACACTTTCCACGCGACGAAGGGCCATCGCGATGAGATCTGGGGCAAGGTCCTGGCAACTGATTACGATGTCTTCCATCCGGATGGAGAGGCATCCCGTGTCTTCGAGCCCCTGTGGTGGCGAGCTGGACGATATGTCGAACTTCGGGTGCGCACGGCGGACGAGCCCCTCACGCTCACCGCTCTATCGTTCCACGAGACCCGCAATCCGCTTACCCCGACCGCGACGTTTCAGGCCAGCGATGAGCGGTTCTCGCACGTGTGGCCACTGATGGTTCGGGCGCTACAGATGTGCTCCCATGAGACCTACATGGATTGCCCCTACTATGAGCAATTGATGTATGTGGGAGATAGCCGACTGGAGATACTGGCCACGTACTGCCTGACCCATGATGACCGCCTGCCACGCAAGGCGATCGAGCTCTTCAATGCCTCACGCTTTCCCTCCGGGCTGACTCAGGCGCGATACCCGACTCGGGCCACGCAGTTCATCCCACCCTTCTCCCTCTGGTGGTGTGGCATGGTCCATGACTATGCCCTCTGGCGCGGGGACCGCGACTTTGTCGCTGCCATGATGCCTGGCGTACGTGCCGTGCTCGACGCCTATCTGAGCTATCGCAATGCCGAGGGGCTTGTCGCCGGGCCACCGGGTTGGAACTACACCGACTGGACCCGCGCGCCTGGATGGCATATCGGGACCCCCCCCGATGGCGAGAAAGGGGCCAGTGCGATCCTCACCTGGCAGCTCGCTTTGATCCTGACCCAGGTCGCTGGGCTGGAGGCCTGGCTGGGTGAGGAGGAGAACGCGGCGCGGTGGAGGCGGTACGCGACGGCAGTAGCCCATGCATCCCAGAAGGCCTTCTGGGATGAAGACCGGGCCCTGTTCGCCGATGACCTCAACCACCAGCATTTCTCGGAACACGCACAGTGCCTGGCATTATTGAGTGGGCTGCTCGAGCCGGCGCAGGCACGCCAGGTAGGCCAGGGATTGATCACGGACCCAGATCTGACCCGGGCGACGATCTACTTCAGCCACTATCTCTTCGAGACATACGCACGACTGCGGGAGGCAACCCCGCTCTTCGCCAGACTCGGTGAGTGGTTCGAGCTGCCGGCCATGGGTTTCAAGACAACGCGCGAGGCGCCCGAGCCAAGCCGCTCGGATTGTCACGCATGGGGGGCTCATCCCATCTACCACAGCTATACCTCTATCCTGGGGATCCGACCGGCCAGCTTTGGGTTCAAGACAGTAGAGATCCGCCCCCTGCTGGGGCCGCTCCAATGGGCAGAGGGGACCCTGGTCCATCCCAGGGGGGAGATCTATGCACGCCTCGAACGCACGGAGTCCGGCATGTGGGGGGAGATCGTGTTGCCAGAGGGCGTGCACGGCCGATTGACCCTGGATGGCGAGGTACATGAGCTTCGGCCCGGACGTCAGCAGGTCATCCTCGAGAGGGGGTGAGCGGACGGCCCTGGGGCAGGAGAGGATCTATGGCTGGTGAATCATTGACAGACATCAGGAGACCGTTGCCCCTGGAGGGTACGATCGTCTATGGGCCGATCATGTCCCGGCGTCTGGGAATATCCCTGGGCATCAATCTGCTGCCCAAGGCATACAAGCTGTGCTCCTTCGACTGCATCTACTGCCATTACGGCGCCACCGACGTAAAGACCCTGGCGCGGGAGGAGATCCAGGCGCGCAGGGCGGATTTCCCATCCCTGCATGAGACCATACAGGCGCTGGAGACTAGCCTGCACAAGGTCGGCTCTCGGGTGGACGCGCTGACCTTCTCGGGCAATGGAGAGCCCACGCTGCATCCCTTTTTCGGCGAGATTGTGCACGGGGTGGTGCGTCTGCGCGATCGGCTGTGCCCAGACGCCAGGGTAGTGCTCTTCTCCAACGCAAGCACTGCGGCCTGGCCTGAGGTGCGACAGGCGCTGCACGCCATCGACCTGCCAATCCTCAAGCTTGATGCAGGGGAAGCTCAGACATTCCAACGTGTCAACCGTCCGGCGCCGGGGGTGACCCTTGAGGCGCTTGTGGAGGCGCTGCAGGGGATCCCCAGGCTCATCATCCAGAGCATGCTTGTCGCCGGGCTGGTCAACAACGCCGAGGGCATGTCCTGGCGCGCGTGGATGGAGGCAGTGGCTACCATCCGTCCCACCCAGGTACAGATCTACAGCACCGACTACCCGGTGCCCGACCCGCGGGTACAGAGGGTACCGCCCTTTGTGCTACGCCGTCTGGCCAAGGAGGCCACGCAGGTGACAGGAGTACCGGTGCGCGCGTATTGGCCCGACTGAGACCCGTTGTTTCACGATCACGATCAGGGGGAATAGATGGAGGTTACCAGGTTACGCATTGTCCGTCATACCCGTCATTTTGAGGCGATGGTTCGCTTCTATCAGGATGTACTGGAGATGCGGTGCGTCCACCAGTGGGAACGTCCTGAAAGCCGAGGGGCGCTCTTCTCCCCCGGTCGGGCCATGGGGCAGACGGTGATCGAGGTGCTGGATCGGAAGGGAGACCGGCCCTCACGCTCCAAACTGAGCGCCGTCGAGCTCGGTCTCGAGGTCCGCGACGTCGAGAGCTGGTACGATCGTCTGCGCCATCGCGGGGTGGCGGTTGTGGCAGAGCTAGCGGATCACCCCTGGGGGCAACGTGCGTTCACCATTGCGGATCCAGATGGCCTGCCGGTGACGCTCTATCAGGAGGTGGGCTGAGCCCCCTCAGGGCTGCCAGCGCGGCAGGGGAAGCCGCCACACCC
>CAZHBB010000214.1:0-3211 GCA_964530185.1 uncultured Anaerolineales bacterium | reverse complement strand
ACCTTGAAAGCCCGTCCGATCAATTGTTCTGTGCGATTGTTGGTTGCATCGGTTACCTTCTTCGATTTCTCCCGGATCTCCAGGGAGAGCATCTTCACTTGGTATGCCCGAGAAGCCTCTCGATTCTACTTGCTCTCCCTTGGTATTTCTGTTATAATGTTTTTGGGGATGATCGGTATCGACGGGGAAGGCTGATTGTGGGCTGCGAGCCGGGGAGGCTTCGTCTCCGTAAACCCAGAAGCAATCCCAAAAATGCCAACACTATGGCGAACAATTGGGCTCCGGTCGCCGTCGCTGCGTAAGCAGTAGGTGACTGACCCAAAAACCTGATCGGGAAATCCGGTCACGCCCCTTCGGCATCTCGCATGCGTGCCGAAGTCAGGCGACAGAATGCATGCGTGCAAGCTGGCTGACGCCGATAGGCTGGCTCAAGAGAGATTCGGCTAGCGTGGATGTGGCGCGGTCGGCAGCGACCCTCCACGTGAAGTGAAATCGCCGACTACGCTCGTAGATGCTCACAGTCGAATTCTTCGGACGCGGGTTCGATTCCCGCCATCTCCACCTTGTAGAGGGTCGGTGGTAGCCTTGCCGCCGGCCCTCTTTGTGTGAGAATGTCAAAGATGCGATCGTAGTTCAGGCTGGTTTTCTACAGAGGTGAGTGCGGTTGAACCCCTTTACAGTGGTTGGGCATGAGTGGGCTGTCAAGCAACTCCAGCAGGCGCTGGATGGTCAGCGCGTTCCCCAGGCTTTGCTTTTGACCGGTCCAGAGAGTGTCGGTAAGCACACGCTAGCGCGTTGGCTGGCTGCTGCCCTCCTCTGTGAGACGCCCACTGAAGCACCATGCGGTGTCTGTCGTTCGTGTCGCAGGGTTCTCTCGGGTAACCATCCTGATGTGCTGTGGGTGGAACCTGAGGGGGCCAAGGCGCAATTGAAGATCGATCAGATACGTTGGGTGGAGCGTTTCCTTGCTTTGACCCCTTTAGAGGGCACCCACAAAGTGGCTATTATCGGGGGATTCGATCGGGCGAATGTGAGTGCAGCCAATGCGCTGTTGAAGACTCTGGAAGAGCCTCCGCGTTATGCTCACTTGGTCCTGTTGGCGGAGGATGCTGAGAGGCTTTTGCCAACGATTACCTCCCGCGCTCAACAGATCACCCTTCGTCCTCTGGCCCCGGCGAGGATCGCGGAGGCTCTCGAGCGAGTGTGGCATGTGGATCAAGGGACAGCTTGGCGGCTGGCGCAGATCTCCGGCGGACGGATCGGATGGGCTGTAGTTGCATCTCAGGATCCGTCAGTCTCGGAGCAACTGGAATCGGCGTTGGGTACGTTGGCCGAAGCGCTTGCCATGGAGTTGCCAGAGAGATTTTCGTTGGCGGCTCAGTTGGCCCGCGCTCCAGAGGCTTTCTTGGAGATGTTGGAGTACTGGTTGCTTTTCTGGCGGGATGTGCTGAGCCTGCAGACCGGGCAGGAACAGGTCGTGACGGACCTGACGAGGCCAGGGTTTGCCCAATATGTCGCTGATAGTGTTCTGATGACGGAGGTCGCTGCGTTGCTCGAAGCGCTGGTGGCGGCCCGAGATGCGGTTCGCGCCAACGCCAATCTTCAACTCCTCCTTGAATCCCTCATGCTGGACTTGCCGCAGGTAAACGTCCCGCAGATACCAGGTTAAACCACACTGCACCCACGGCGGGGTATGCTCTACGCTTTCACTTGGGTTGGGCAGGGACAAATCCAGATTCTATGGATAGACGGATTGCGGTGCGTTCCTTCCCATCGATGATGACTTCGGAGAAGGAAGGGACACAGACAATCTGGATATTGTCCAGTTCCAGGTAGCTCCGTGCGATGGCGATAGCCTTAATGGCCTGATTGACTGCACCAGCGCCGATCGCCTGCACATCGACCCGCCCCTTCTCCCGAACAATACCAGCGATGGCGCCTGCTACTGACGTAGACCGTGAATTCGCCGCCACCTTGACCAGATCCATGAATGACCTCCTTGGGGTGCCCTGCGAAACGGTACCTATATTTATTATATTGGCATGCTGTTTTGACGGCAATTGAGCCGGGTTCAGGGGGAGAGCCTAGCGGTGAAGACCTTACCTTTGCTGGTTTGGGATCCAGACGAACCGGATGTTGGATGACGGGGATTGTGCGACCAGATCTGCCAGGTATAATGCGCCCACTGACCTATACGTGGGGAGTTGTCGTGGAGACGGATCATCCACATATCTTGGTGACGAATGATGACGGGGTCCTTGCCCCGGGGTTGGCGGCGCTTGCCGAGGCCTTGAAGGCAGTCGGCACGGTCTCAGTGATCGCGCCGGACCGCAATTGGAGTGCTTCGGGCCATGTCAAGACCCTGCACCGTCCGCTGCGGGTCGATGAGACCCACCTGGTGAACGGACTGCCTGCTCTGATGACTGACGGTGCCCCTTCTGACGCCGTGGCACTCGGCCTGATGGGCTTGGTAGCGCAGCCCGTCCACCTGGTCGTTGCGGGGATCAATCGCGGGGCCAATGTGGGTCATGATCTCACTTACTCTGGCACCGTGACGGCTGCCATGGAAGGAGTCATCGGTGGGGTGCCTGCGATTGCGGTGTCGCTTGATGTTCGTGCTTCCGCTTCTGAGGATTACGATGTTGCTGCTGCATTTGCCGCCTACCTTGCCCATCTCGTGCTCGACCATGGGCTTCCCCCTGGGGTCCTGCTCAACGTCAACGTGCCAGCACGGGTTCCAACTGACATCCAGGGCGTCAAGGTGACCCGTATGGGCATTCGGGTCTACCGGGATATGCTGGTCACTCGCAAAGACCCATCAGGCAGGCCGTACTATTGGATCGGGGGCGATCCACCTACTGGGGTCCTGGAGGAGGGTACAGACTTTGCCGCTCTGACGCAGGGCTTTATCTCGGTCACGCCTGTGCAGATGGATTTCACAGCCTACGGTTTACTTGGAGCCCTGGAGTCCTGGCCCTGGGACCGTTGGCGGGCGGAGAGCGATGCCTGGAAGTGAGAGGGGACGCGGGGAGCGTGGGCGGTGTATCGTTACGTGATGGCCTACAAGCCCTATGGCGTGCTCAGCATCCATCATCGAGATCCGCTGGGGCGTGAGACTCTGACCACCTTGGGAATCCCGGTGACCCTCAATCCGGCAGGGCGTCTGGATCTTGACAGCGAGGGGCTTTTGCTCCTTACGGATGATGGGCAA
>CAZHBB010000213.1:0-3218 GCA_964530185.1 uncultured Anaerolineales bacterium | reverse complement strand
GGGCCATCTCCGGCGCGGCCCTGGCCATGGCCTCCAGCTTCGTCTGATACGTGCCTACAAGACACGCCTTGGATACCATCAGGACCCTCAAAGGCACTCCCTGAGCCACAGATACGGTCGACCCAAGTATAGCGTCGTTGGCCCGCTTTCCAACTGGCCGCTTTGGGGGGTGCAAAATCGTGCCGGAGGGGATGGGGTTCTCCGGAACTGCGCGGTGCCTCGGCACGGTGATTCTTGCACGCTGGCCGGCGGCGGACGAAGCCTGGCGCTCACGGTGGACGTCCACGACTATCATGCCCTGGCAGGCGCCGGGCGGCCACAGAGGGCACTGCCGCTGATGGGGCGGCCCGTATGCGGAAGGGACAATGCGGGCCGAGCTCGAGGCCCGGGCTAAGCGCGGCCGATGGCCTGCGCCACCATCGCGGCCAGTTTCTCCGGCGCAGGGGGCTTGAGAAGCCAGCCCACCAGCCCTTGCTCCGTCAGGTGCTGCCAGTGCTCCCGTGGGGCATAGCCGGTGAGCAGCACCACGGGGATGTCAAGCCCACGCTTGCGCATGGCGCGCAGCAGCGCCTCGCCGCCCATCTGGGGCATGATCACGTCGCTGAGTACCAGGGCGATCCCGCGTAGTTCCTCGAGCATCTCCAGGGCCTGGAGGCCGTTGGCGGCTTCCACCACGTGGTAGTTGTAGCTCCGCAGGATCTCGGCCATGCCTGCGCGCAGTGAAGCATTGTCCTCCACCAGCAGGATAGTTCCCCCCTGCCCCATGAGGTCCGGCACGGGCTCCTCCACAACGGGCACCAGGTTTGCTGCGGCCAGGAGGGGGAGGTAGAGGGTGACGGTGGTCCCCTCGCCGAGCTGGCTGCTCACCGAGACATGGCCATCGTGCTGGTGGACGATGCCCGCCACCTGAGCGAGTCCCAGTCCCGAGCCCAGGCCGGCCTCCTTGGTGGTGAAGAAAGGCTCAAAGATGTGCGAGAGCACATCGGGCGCAATGCCTGTGCCGGTGTCGGAGACTGCGATACTAAGCCACTCGCTGCCACTGATCGTGCCGCACGTCGCACAACGGATCTCCTGCGTGGCGGGGATATGGCTCACGTCGATGCGCAGCGTGCCCCCGTCTGGCATGGCGTCACGGGCGTTGATGGCCAGGTTGAGCAGGGCCTGGTGCAGGCTGCCTGGATCGGCGTCCACGACATGGTCACCCTCCCCATCGCAGGTGAGCTCCACCTGGATGTTCTCGGGTAACGTGCGCTGCAGCACCTCGACCAGCTCCTGGGTGACCGCGACCGGGTCCACGGGCTGACGGTTCAGGAGCGATCGGCCGCTGAAGTCCAGAAGTTTGCGGGTGAGGTCGGCGGCCAGGCGGGCCTCACGCATGATGATCTGCAGGGGCTCGCGGACGGCGGGTGGCGTATCAGGCTGGCGGTGAGCCAGATCGGCGTAAAGCAAGATCACGGAGAGGGCGTTGTTGAAGTCGTGGGCAGTTCCGGCTGCCAGTTGACCCACCAGGGCCAGGCGCTCCTGCCGCTGCAGTTGGGCCCGCACCTGCCGCTCGCGGGTGACGTCGTTCATGACCACCACCCAGCGATCAGCCTCCTCGGTTGCCTCGATGGGTCGGGCGATGACCTCGAAAGTGCGGTCACCGGCGTGGACCTCATGCCACAACCCCCTGGTGGGAGGCGAAGTGAGGATCTCTGCCAGGGAGTGGTCACCAAGGTGGGAGAGGGTGTCGCCGGGCTGGGCGCTGGTCAGCGTGGGCAGATCGCGGCGGGCTACGGCGTTGGCCTGCAGGACACGGCCCTCGGCATTGAGCACCAGGAGACCAACCGGGATGCTCTCTCCAATCTCTTCCAGGAGCTGCGCCTGTTGGCGGATCTGTGTCAGCAGGCGCTCCCGCTTTCTCTCGTCCCGCTTGCGCACGCGGATATCGCGGATGATGGCCGCGGCGTGCCGGCGCCCCTCGATCTGGAAAGCCGAGAGAGATAACTCCACCGGGATCTCCTCCCCGGCCTTGCTCCGTGCGACCATTTCTGTTGTCCTGCCTATCAGAGCGCCCTGCCCACCGCGGGCAAACGCCTGGTGAGCTGCTGCTGCGGTCTGGCGCTTTTGGCCAGATGCCAATAGCGCGTGCACGTTCTGCCCCAGGGCCTCCTGGCTCGTGTAGCCAAAGAGCCGCCCGGCCGCCGGGTTCCAGTACGTGATGGTCCCACGGTCATCGGTTATGACGATGGCGTCCAGCGCGGTCTCGGCCACCGCGGTCCAGCGTGCCTCGCTGGAGCGCAGCGCACGCTCAGCGTGGCTGCGCTCTTCCTCGTTGGCGATGAGGAGCCCGATGAGCAGTGTGGCCAACGGGAAGATCAGCATGACAGGCAACCAGATCTGGCGGATGATCGCAAGGCCGCTGGGCCAGGGCAAGACCAGGAGCTGCGAGGCCAGCATCTCCAGGTGCACGGCCAGGCCCAGAGCGTAGAGCACAGCGGGGCTCGGGAGCTCCGGCGCGCCGCCCATGAGGTGACGGCTGGCCAGTCGGCGGAAGACCAACCCCACCAGTGCGCAGCCGACGATGGTCGCCAGACCTGCCCACAGCCCGGGTCCGCCCAGGGAGATGCGGTAGATGCCGGCGATCAGGGCAGCCACGCCGGCGGTGAGCGCCCCGCCGAACAGCCCCGCCAGGGAGAGGATGATGGACCGGCCGTCGTAGATAACGCCGGGGGCATACTCTGCCGGCATGGCCATGCCGACCACGGTCACCAGACCGAAGAGCAGGCCCAGGAGGAGCTGTCGGCGTGTGCCCGGCTTGGGCGACAGGCGGGAGATAAGGCTATAGAGGCTGCTGAGGGCTACCAGTAAGGCGATGTTATTGATCAGTCCAACCAGCATGCAGCACCCCCCTTTCCCCTGGGACAACAATACCCGGTCCACCAGGCAGGGTGGCCCTGAAAGGTAACCGTATATTCTAACCTGAATCAAGTCAAGCTTATGCCCAAAAGCGGATTGTGTCAAGGGCGCGTCAGCCCCGGGTGCATGCGAGGATGGGGGCAAGTTCATGTGGGCGCTTGGCCACACGTCATCGAAGCGGGAAGCATGGGGCGTCAGTGGGCCTTTTGCCCCGGAGACAGCGTGCCGTCAGGTAGGGCGAAATTTATTTCGCCCAACCCAGGGCAAAAGGCAATGTCGCGCAACATAGCGATCGCCATGCGCCACGTTCTTTTTGCCCC
>CAZHBB010000212.1:0-3257 GCA_964530185.1 uncultured Anaerolineales bacterium | reverse complement strand
CGGTGTAGGTCCCCTGGGCGATGCGGATCTCGTCGCCGTTCTGCGCCGCGTCCACCGCCGCCTGGATGCTGGCATAGCAGGGGGCGGTGCCGCAATTGCCGCCGGGGGCGACGTAGCGCACGGCGGGATTCGCTGAGACAAGAGACACACCCAATAGAGCGAGCAGCACCCCCAGCACCAAAAGGCTGCCCATCAAGGGGACAAACATTGAGACGAAATGTTGAGGATTGTCCTTCATATTTCCTTTCTCCGTGCGGTGCGTGCCGTATGTATTCGCCTACCTCAACGCGCCAGGAACGGTAGATAGACTCGATTCGTCAGCTCGGGGCCCTGCTTGCTCACCTTGGCCACGAAGGCATCGACCCCGCCACCATTGTGGCTTAGGTCCGGTCCCACGAGGACGGGAAAGCCCTCTACCTCGGAGGCATAGGTCTCGCCCACGATGTAGGCTGCCCCCGTTTTGTCCACCGCGATGTCATAGCCGTTGTCCTCGTCCGTGCCGCCGATATAGCCGCAGTAATCCAGCCCTGTACCATTGGCTTTGATCTTGGCTACGAAGGCATCGCTCCCATCGCCATTGTAGGTTAAGTCTGGTCCCACGAGGACGGGGAAGCCCTCTGTCTCAGAGGACTGGGTCCAGCCCGTGACGTAGGCTGCTCCGGTTCCGTCCACCGCGATGCCAAGGCCTACGTCAGTGTCCGAACCGCCGATGTAACCGCAGTAATCCAGCCCTGTGCCGTCGGCTTTGACCTTAGCCACGAAGGCATCGCGGCCGCTGTTGTAAGTTAGGTCTGGCCCCGCGAGGAGAGGGAAGCCCTCTGTCTCGGAAGACAGGGTCCTGCCTGCGATGTAGGCCGCTCCGGTTCCGTCCACCGCGATGCCATCGCTGCTGTCCTCGTTCGTACCGCCGATATAGCCGGAATAATCCAGCCCTGTACCATCGGCTTTGACCTTGGCTACGAAGGTATCGTAATCGCCGTTGTGGGTTAGGTCTGGCCCTACGAGGACGGGAAAGCCCTCCGTCTCAGCGGAGTTGGTCCAGCCCACGACGTAGGCCGCTCCGGTTCCGTCCACCGCGATGCCAGATCCTTTGTCACTCTCCCAGCCGCCGATGTAGCCGCAGTAATCCAGCCCGGTGCCGTCGGCCTTGACCTTGGCCACGAAGGCATCGACCCCGCCGCCATTGAAGGTTAGGTCTGGCCCCACGAGGACAGGGAAGCCCACCGCCTCGGAAGACCCGGTCCAACCTGCAACGTAAGCTGCTCCCGTTCCGTCCACCGCGATGCCCAAACCCTGCTCCCCGTTCCCCCCACCGATATAGCCGCAGTAATCCAACCCCGTGCCGTCGGCTTTGACCTTGGCCACAAAGGCGTCATGCCAACTATGGGTTAGGTCTGGTCCCACGAGGACAGGGAAACCCTCTGTCTCGGAGGAATAGGTATCGCCCACGACGTAGGCCGCTCCGGTTCCGTCTACCGCGATGTCAAAGCCCCTGTCGACGTCCGAACCGCCGATATAGCCGCAGTATTCCAGCCCGGTGCCATCGGCTTTGACCTTAGCCACGAAGGCATCACGGCTGCTGTTGTAGGTTAGGTCTGGCCCCGCGAGGACGGGAAAGCTCTCCGTCTCAGAAGAATAGGTCTCGCCCACAATGTAGGCTGCTCCGGTTCCGTCCACCGCGATGCCATAGCCCCTATCGGTGCCCGAACCGCCGATGTAACCGCAGTAGATGAGGATGGCGGGATCAATCACTAAGGGGAGGGTGGGATCGTAGGAGCCGATCTGAAAGGTAAACTGCGGATAGCCGATTGGCGATTCTATCTCGTAGGCCGCTGCCACCTCCATCCGTTGGCCGTCAATGTCCTGGTAGGCCAGAGGGGGGTCGTCGCTGAAGCTGCCCAAGGGAGTGATCACTTCCAGTTGGCCGGCATCGTTGAGCGTCACGTTTTCCGCACCACGATAGGCCAGGCGGATTTGCTCAGGATCGGCTCCCGGGTCAACGATGAACTCATACTTGAGTTGGTTGACCGTGCCGGTGAAGGCCAGGTCGATCCCCGGCCACAGGTCCCGATACAGGATGCGAGCGTAGAGAGGGATGCCGGTGTGCCACTGGTCGGGAGAGCCCTTAAAGTAGGAGACGATGGCGTCAATTTTCTCCTGCCCGATGGGGCGCGCGTCCGGGTTGGCACCCAGGAAGTCTAGTTTGACGACCCAGCGGCGGGGAGCACTCTCGCCTGCATCTTTCCCACCATCTCTTAACCCTTCCCGACTTCGGTGGGGAAACGGGAGAGGTGGGGTGGACCCCGTGGGGGAAGCAATGAACGCGAAAGTCACGCCATCGGGCGTGAAATAGATAGTTTTGTCGCTGGCCTGGATGTAGTAAGCCGCACGCTCGTCCAGTTGACCCTGGTTTTCGATAAAGTAGAGGGGAAGTTGGTTGAGGGCCGCTTCGACGCGGGCGTGGGTGGCGGCGTCGACGGAGTCGGGGAGCGGGGTGAATGGGTCGGGCGGAGGGGAGTATCCGGTCAATCCGTTCTGGTAGTCCTGTGGTAGTCCTCCAGCCGGTGCGCCGGGCATCAGGGCCAGGAACAGCAAAGCTACAACGGCAAAACTGGATACTTTTGTATGTGTCAGCATCTTGGCCCCTCCCCTCCTGCTTTCTCTGTCAGGCTTCTCCTGCAGTATTTACTTACCGGGTTTGCGTTGATTGTAAGCTGGCCGAAATCGGTGTCAAAAGTCAGAAAGTGCTCACCGATGCTTTGCTCATAGTTGGTGTAGGACCAGGGGCAAGTAAATGCGGTGGGTGGGGCCGGGATGGAAATGTAGGATAACCAAGCCCCCATCCCCATCGGCCACATAAGCGTAGTCTCCGGCTATCGCCACGCCATAGGCCGTGCCTAACGTGTCGTAGAAACCGACTTGGGCGGGATGCGCCGGAGTGGAGATATCAATGACACGCAGGCCGTAATCGCCATCGGCCACATAGGCATAGTTCCCTGCTACGGCCACGTCATAGGCGTTCCCCGGTGTGTCGTAGTGACCGACCTCGGTAGGGTTCGCCGGGTCGGAGATATCGATGATGCGCAGGCCGGCGCTATCGGCGGCCACGTAGGCGTGGCTCCCCGTCACGACCACCCCGTAGGCGGCGTCTAGTGTGGCGCAGGCTCCGACATTGGTGGGATTCGCCGGGTCGCTGACATCAATGATGCGTAGGCCTTGATAGTAGTCGGCGACGTAAGCGTAGTCCCCTGCCACAG
>CAZHBB010000211.1:0-3275 GCA_964530185.1 uncultured Anaerolineales bacterium | reverse complement strand
ATCATATCATCGGAGGGCCCCGCCCAGCCGACAATTGGGAAGATGGGTTCATCCAATACGTTCTTGGCCATTGCGACTGACTCCTTTCGCGTTTCTGTTGGGATGCTATGTTCGTCCCTGGTATGTCTTTTGCCTATGCTAACAGCGGTGCTACGAAGGCCGGGCTGTACCGCTGCGCGCGGTAGATGCCGTACGTATCGGGATCAGCGTACGGGCTGCGGTACTCCCAGACGATTTCCTTCTCCGGTGTCACCTCGAACAAGCGGCCCTCCGGGCGGCCGCCGGATGCTCCCTCACAGATGAGTGTGTTGCCATTGGGCAGCCGCTGTGCGCCGGAGATGAAAGGCGCGAAGAAGGCACGCCTGGGCGTACCCGTATATCGCCACACGATCTCGCCTGTGGGCGGGTCCAGTTCCAGGACCTGTGACCAACCGCGTCTTGCCCCGTTGTCGTACACCAGGATATGACCGTTGGGCAACATGGTGGGCTGGTGCTGACCGTCTAGCGTGCCCGGTCCCCACGCCCACACAACCGTGCCCGTCTCACGGTCGATGACCCCGATGATGTCCAGACTGCGGTAGCTGAAGAGGATGTTCCCGGGGCGGAACCGCACGTCGCGCCGTTCAGCGGCGTTTTCCGGCAGCACGTGGCACGTGTTGTTGTGGGCCCAGTCGAAGGATCGTTGTTGCACCAGCGTTGCCTTGGCTGCGGCCATCTCGGTCACCGTCAGCCCTTGCAGCCGGGTGTCCCACGTGAGGCGCTCGGCGATCTCCTCGTCCATGTGGCGCTCCCAGTCAATGGGGATCTCCAGGCCGACTAGACTGACCAGTTCATCGAGATGCTCCTCTCCGTGCCACTGCCAGAGCAGCGACTTGTCGGGCGCAACCTCGATGAAGGTTGGGTTGCGCCGTAGCTCATTGCCCAGGCGTGGTGTCATGCGGTCTCTGATGGTGTGAATCATCAAGTGTCCATTGCCCATCACGTGAAAGTCGTGGTCAGCGCGACAATGGTACGACCATACCACGGTGCTGTCGGGCGCCAGCCGGTAGATGCCCGCGCTGTTCAGGTCTGACCGGTCGCGCGTCATGTACAGGAGTGTGCCGTCTGGCTGGAGCTTGGCGAGTTGGACCGCCGTTGTCACATGCCATTCGTGCACTGGGTGACCTTCCATATCGATCAGGTGAATATGCGCCATCCCATTGCGCCCGGTTTCGGCTTTCTCGCACGTATGGCAGAAAAGCGTGTAGCCGGCAAAGCAGCGCTCCGGCCGGTAGATGCTGACATTGTTGGGCTTCATCGGTTCCTCCCTGAGGTTGTCAGGCAAACGTCCCCGTGTATCTTACCCCGGAGGGGCAGAGGTGTCACGCTCGTGGCTTGCAGGGTGAAATCGGGTATCATTGGCCGGCTATGTGGATCCACTGTGCTCAGACGTAGGAGTTGCCAGTTCTGGTAGAGTCAGGGCTGGGGGAGACTATGCTGTGTCGAGTTCAAGTTCGTCAAAGCGGACATGATGCCTGATAGGGGACGCAGGAGGGTGGTCTTGGTCGCGATCGGCAGCATGTGCGGTATCGGCGCGACGAGAGTAAGGTGAGTGTGGACGAAGTGGCGGACTTCTCTGGCTAGGTTTCGATGGGGCAAGTGCTCCGTACTGACAGTGATCATTGGATAGCGCTATGGGCAGGGCCTTTGCCCTTCCGGTACATTGCTCTGAGTTTGGTGGCCTTGAATGGGCCGTGTTATACTGAGCTTGAGGTATTTTGAGGCGTCTCGTTAGGGATACGCTGGCCTTTCCGTCGGCGTAGTGGGGTTTGGTGTGCTGGGTGATCAGAGTGTATGCCCTGTCTTGGCTCCGTGACTGTCGTGAGCACTTGTACAGGTGCTGAGGGTTGACCTTGTGTCTATGTTTTTGGGGAAGGAGGATGGTGTGGATCAGGTCAAGAGATTCCTCGCGGCTTTTGGATTGGTCCTGCTCTATATGGCTGCCTGGGCGCTCCCCATCTATCTCTGGATTATGATCTGGGGAGATAATGATGCCGCGATCGCCATTGGGCTCTTGGGGGCGATGGTGCTCATCATCGTTGGCTTCATTCCCTATCTGAATTTTGTGAGTAAGAAGGTGTTCTACTTCCGGGGAGAGGGAGATCCCATCCCTGAGGAAGAGCTGCGCGCGCTCATCAACGATGTCAACCGCTTTGATGTGCCGGTCTGGGTGAAGGAACATGGTGACAAGCTCATCGTGACGTGGCGCTACGTGGATGCGAAGTGGTGGGAGATTCTGGCGCATGCGGGCTTGGAAAAGGTGTATGAGTTGCATATCAAATTTAACGACCAGAAAAAAGAGGTCACGCTTATCGATGTGGAGAAATCCGTCTCGTGGCGGGCAGGGCCGACGCAGGTGCGAGTCTCTGGGGGATTCTTCAGAGGCGTCATCTTTGCCTTGGAGATTGGAAAGCAGTGGGGGATCAAAGAGAACTTTCAATTAGGTAAGGTCTATGACTACAAATTCACCCCTCAGGAGATCAAGACGCCGGTGATGAACTCCATCCTGCGGAGCGGTTGGTCTGTCCGATTTGGCATGTGGTGAGGATCTAGCACCTAGTGTAGGCGAAGGGAGGGGAGGTGGGGACCGTGATGGTGCCCCAGGCCGGGGCGTGGCGCAAGGTGTGGCGGCTGGTCAAGCTCGTTTCCCTAGGAGTGGTTGGGCCCGTGGTGTTGCTTCTCGTCTTCGGCTTTTTTATCAAGACGACAGAGGAATACGCGTGCGCGATAGAGGTGTTGCAGCACAATTCTGAGGTTGTACGAGAGGTCGGAGATCCGCTTCGGCCAGGTCTGTTCGCATGGACGACCTATT
Organism: uncultured Anaerolineales bacterium; assembly: GCA_964530185.1. Taxonomy (GTDB): domain Bacteria; phylum Chloroflexota; class Anaerolineae; order B4-G1; family SLSP01; genus PWVB01. The sequence goes on along the minus strand of CAZHBB010000211.1, from coordinate 424 downwards.
TTGAGAGCGGCGGGGGAACGCGACAGGGGGCTTTCTCCACCACTCTCTCGGGACCACGGGGCCGTGTGAGGGCTCAAGTCCAGTTCTACCGTTCACCCGTCGGCGACACGTTGACCATTTTGGCGAGGATGGAGGGGAACACGGTTGACGTCTATGATGGTCCCTATCCCTGCCCGTAGGGTTGGGGTCGGAATGGGGCGTTATGTGCCTCGCCGGTGAGAAGGGGGTCGGTATGGAGGGGCGTAGGATGCGGTGGGTTCTCTTGGTGGGGGGACTGGTATTGGGACTGATCATAGTGGGGTGTACTTCTACTCCGGCGGGGCCGACACCCACCTCGAGACCGCAGTTCGTGTTGGTCCCCGAGGTCAGGGGCTGTGCCGAGACCGACCAGGGGCAGGCCGTGCGCGGACCGGGTGACTGGGAG
>CAZHBB010000210.1:0-3330 GCA_964530185.1 uncultured Anaerolineales bacterium | reverse complement strand
GCAGTTTTCCTACAACATACAATAAAGTCACAGTCGCCTCGTGGAGCCTGCTGTCCTGCGTGGATACGATCACTATCTTGCAGATGGCAGAGCCACTGAGCGCGAATCATCAGTGAGGAGCGACAGGTAGCGAGGCATGGCAGTGGAGTCAAGGGGGATTGCCGGGGAATCGGAATGCGTGAGATCGTGGCTGGTGTCTTTCAGATCGAACATAACGTTGGAGCCCGGGTCTACGTGCTGGCAGACGAGAGCGGCCTGGCGGTGGTGGATGCGGGAATGTGGGGCGATGCGGCGCGGATCGTGGCTGAGATCGCGGAGGCAGGGTATGACCCGCGCAGTGTGCATACGCTGGTGTTGACTCACTACCACGGAGATCACACCGGAGGCGCGCCGGATTTGGTGGCCCGCACCGGAGCACAGGTCCTGGCCCACAACCAGGAGGTGCCGCTCATTGAGCAGCGGGCATCATACCCGGGTGTGAACGGGGCCCTCCGGGTCTATATGGCCCTGGGGGATCGGTGGTTTTTCCGCCGAAGGCCGTGTCACGTTGACCGCGGGCTGCAAGACGGAGAGGTGTTGCCGATCTGGGGCGGCTTACAGGTGCTTCACGTACCGGGGCACACACCCGGGAGCCTGGCACTTTTCGCGCCCGACCGGGGTCTGTTGCTGAGTGGCGATGCCGTGCTGGGGCATCATCCAGTGACGGGCGCGCGCGGTCCCCGGCTTCCCATGCGCGTTTTCACCGTGGACGAGACCCAAACACGGGCCTCGGCGGCGCGGCTGGCGGCGTTGCCGGTGCGCGTGCTGTGTCCGGGGCATGGTCCTGTGATTGTGGGGGAGGACGTTGCCGCGCATATCGCAACGTTGGTTTCTGGGGGGAACAGGTGAACCGTGCCGGGGATCGGGAGCGACATCAAGGGTACTACGCAGGTACCGAGATCAACGGGAAGTGGTGGAAGCGGTATAAGAAAGCGGGGTTTTTCGCGCGCGGGAATGGCGAGTATTGGATTGACGACACGGGTTTCTGTTTTCGTCGCACCCTGACCCGACACGCGTTCTGTATTCCATTTGCACAGGTTGTGGACATTCGACTCGGGCGCTCACACGCTGGACGCTGGATCCCAAAAGGGCAGATGGTCAAGATTATCTGGCGTGCTGGGGGGAGGACGCTAAGTTCCGGTTTTGTGCTTTCGCGTAGCGAGCGAGAGACTGACACAATCATTGCCCAGTTGAGACTGCGAAGCGGCTTGAGTTAAGTCAGCCCGGGGCGGAGGGCGCATGAGGTTGTGTATGACGACGGATCGTTGGGTGTTTATAAGGAAAAGATCATAGATTATTTTAAAATAGGTGGTATGATAGGAGGTATTACAGGAAACGAGGCAAACGGATGACAAAGATCAAACCAGCAGATATCACACCGGAGCATCTCTATCAGGCGCGACGGCGGTTCATCAAGGGAGCTGGTGTGGCTGCGCTGGGCGCGATCCTGGCAGCGTGTGGCGTCAAGAGTCCACCTGCCGAGGGCGTCTCCGTCGGTGGTCCCGATGCCAGTGCAGCTACTGGCACACCCATTGCACCATCGGCGGGGGGCTTCTCGAGCGATGAGTTGGGGAACCCACTGACCGCCTACGAAGCTGTGACCAGCTATACGAACTTCTACGAGTTCAGCCCTCGGAAGGATCAAGTTGTTCCCCTTGTGGAGGGATTCAAGGCCAATCCCTGGACGGTCCGCGTGGGAGGACTGGTCCATAGACCGCGCACATTTGACCTGGATGACCTGCGCAAATTCGAGCTGGAGGAGCGCATCTATCGGTTGCGCTGCGTGGAGGCGTGGTCGATGGTGATCCCATGGATTGGTTTTCCGCTGGCACGGTTGCTGGAGGCCGTTGAGCCGTTGTCTAAGGCCAGGTACGTCCGTTTCGAGACCCTCTACGATCCTGAGCAGATGCCCGGTCAGCGCAGCGCCTTCTTTGAGTGGCCGTATGTCGAGGGGCTTCGGATCGATGAGGCCATGCATGACCTGACGATCCTGGCTACGGGCCTCTACGGTAAGGATCTGCTGCCGCAGAACGGTGCACCTGTCCGCCTGGTAGTGCCCTGGAAGTACGGCTTCAAGAGCATCAAGTCCATCGTCAAGATCGATCTGGTTGAGGAACAGCCTGTGTCATTGTGGATGGCTGCAGGCCCGGGCGAGTATGGATTCTACGCCAATGTGAACCCCGACGTGCCGCACCCCCGCTGGTCCCAGGCGACTGAGCGCCGCATCGGACAGACTGGTCGCTTTGAGACCTTGCTTTTCAACGGGTACGCTGAAGAGGTGGCGGATCTGTACCCCGACCTGGACAACAGGATATGGTTCTACTGAGACGCGCGTGGGTCGAAAACCGCGGCCTGTTGATTGTGGCGCATGTGGGAGCGCTGATCCCGCTGGCAAGGCTCGGATGGGCCTACCAGCAGGGGACTTTGCAGGTGGATCCCGTGGGGATGATCACGATGCGCACAGGACGGGCAGGGCTCACGTTGCTCCTGCTATCGCTGGCCTGTACGCCGCTGATCACGCTGACCGGCTGGGAAGCGGTAGGCCGTCTTCGGCGTGAGCTGGGCCTGTACGCTGCGGCGTATGTCGGCCTCCACGCTCTGACCTTTCTGGGCCTTGACTACGGGTTCGCCTGGTCGCTGATCGGGCGGGCGGTCTGGCAGCAGCGATACCTCCTGGCCGGTGTAGTCGCGGGGGTTATCCTGGGGGTCCTGGCCCTCACTTCGCTCCGCGCCTGGCAGCGGCGTCTGGGGCAGGGTTGGAGCTGGCTGCACCGCCTGGTGTATCTGGCTGGGATCCTGGCTGTCTTGCACTTCCTCTGGCAGGTCAAGGACTTACGTGAGCCATTGTGGTATGCGATTGTGCTATCACTGTTGCTGCTCCTGCGGGTTCCTTTCATGCGCACGTGGATCGTTGCCACCCGTCGGCGCTTGCTGGCGTAAGTTGTCTGAACGGTACACGTTGATCCTTCTTGAACAAGGTGCAAGCCCCTGTACCTGAACCTGGCGACAAGCGATTGCTGGGCGCGCGATTCCGTTGTACCCTATTCCGCACGTGAGTATCTGTGTGCAGCCGGAAGGACGCGGTGGGATGAGCAGAGATTTTCCCAACATTCTATGGATCCAGTGCGATGAGCTGCGGGCTGATGCGCTTTCCTGCTATCCTGAGAACCCGTGGATCACGCCGCAGACCCCCAATATTCAGCGTATTGCCGAGTCTGGCGTGGTTTTTGAGCAGGCCTTTTGCCCTTCGCCGGTATGCATGCCGAGCCGCGGCAGCGAGATGACCAGCCA
>CAZHBB010000209.1:0-3331 GCA_964530185.1 uncultured Anaerolineales bacterium | reverse complement strand
CTGTCACCTCATGGCGTGTTTTCATGGGATTCAAGCTGTGGTATGATGCGGGGTGGCCCTGCGGACCGGCGAGGAACCGTGTCGCGGGCGACCTATCGCTGAACTGGACAGAGAGATCTTCCTACATGGAGTTGGTGGAGGTATGAAGACTTTGGACCACGTCATCCAGGTTGCACGGTTGTTTGCGCCCGCCAGCGGTGCTGAGCACGTCACGGCCGCGCCCTATGGCTCTGGCAACATCAATGACACCTATCTGGTCTCGATGGGCCAGCCGGTGCGCGAGTACTTCATCCTCCAGCGCATCAACCAGCATGTGTTCCGCCGCCCGGAGTGGATCATGGCCAACCTGCGCACGGTGAACGCCCATGTCCTGATGGAGATGCGCACCTGGGAGGGACGACGTTGGGAGGTCATGGAGATCGTGCCCACGGCCAGCGGCGAGGACTACCTGTTCGATGAGGAGGGCGACTTCTGGCGTGCCCTCACCTATATCGAGGGCGCTCACACCCACCTTTCGGTGCGCGATGCACGCCACGCCGGTGAGGCGGGCTTTGCCCTGGGCACCTTCCAGCGCTTGATCAGCGATCTGGACCCACGACGGCTCCATGACACATTGCCTGGCTTCCATGTGATGCCGCGCTATCTGGCTCACTATGACGAGGTGGTGCAGACCCACGAGCTGCCCTCGACCCCGGAGGTGCGCTACGGTATGGCCTGTGTGGAGCGGTATCGCACCTGGGCCACGCGGCTGGATGAGGCCTGTCGCGCGGGCGTGCTGCGCGAACGCCCCATCCACGGCGACCCGAAGATCGACAATATCATGATCGACGATGAGACAGGCCAGGCCGTCAGCATCATCGACCTGGACACGGTGAAGCCGGGCCTGGTGCAGTTTGACATTGGTGACTGTTTGCGGTCGTCGTGCAACCCGCTGGGCGAGGAGACCGACCGCTTTGATGAGGTGCGCTTCGACCTTGATCTCTGCCGCGTCATCCTGGAGGGCTACCTGCCTGAGGTGGCCGCCTTCTACACCCCCGCTGATTACGCCTACGTCTATGACGGCCTGCGCACCCTGGCCTTTGAGATGGCCCTGCGCTTCTTCACTGACTACCTGGAGGGCGATGTCTACTTCAAGACGCGCTATCCGGAGCACAATCTCAACCGCGCCATGGTGCAGTTCAGGCTGCTGGAGAGCATCGAAGCGCAGGAGAGGGAGATCCGACAGCTCATTGAGACCATGACGCCGGGGTGACGATGGACCCGCACGAGGATACGCACACCTGGGAGGCGCTGACCTCGGCGCTCAGGCGCTGGGCGTGGGTGGGCGTGTTGGCGGTGGCCGCACTCACGCGGCTGGCGGGATTGGCGGCTATTCCCCTCACCCCTGTCGAGGCCACGCGCGCGCTGCCCTCGCTGGATGCGGCGCGTGGCGCGGACTGGCCCCTCATCAGTGAGTCTCCACTGCTGCTGGTTGGCAACGCGTTCCTCTTCTTCGTCCTTGGCGCGGGCGATGGCGTGGCCCGCCTGCTGCCAGCGGTGGCGGGGGTGGGCCTGGTGGCCGTGCCCTGGCTGTGGCGTGGAACGCTGAACCGGGTGGGCCGTCTGACGGCGGCGACGTTGATGCTCCTCAGCCCGCTGGCGCTCTTTGGGGCGCGGCACCTGGTGGATGCGGCCCCGGCAACCCTGGCGGGCGCATTGCTGGTGACAGGGCTGGCCTGGGCGCTGGAGGGTGACGAGGCGCAGCGGCATCGGGCCCCACGCCTGGTCGCCCTGGGCCTGGGGCTGGGCCTGATCGCCGGTCCCACCTTCTACGTGGCGGCGCTGCCGGGCTGCGTGGCCCTGTTGCTGTGGCGCCGGCCCTGGCCCGCGGGCTGGACGCGGACGCTGGGGCGGGCGGCCTGGATAGGGGGGGCAGGGGCGCTGGCGGTGAGCACCGCGTTGGGCCTGCGCTGGTCCGGCTGGGCGGGCCCCCTGGAGCCGCTGGCGACCTGGCTGACCGGCGGCACCTTCCCCCTGAGCCATGCGCCGTTGACCGGGCAGCTCCTGCTCTACGAGCCGTTGCTGGTGGCGTTGGCGCTGGTGGGCCTGGGCGTGGCGCTCGCGTCGCGGACATCGGTCATTGATCCCTGGCTGCGGCGCTGGCTGGTGTGGGGAGCGCTAGGGCTGCTGTTGTTGGAGGTGTGGCCCACGGCCGATGCGGTGGCGCTGGTGGCCGTGATCCTGCCCCTGGCACTGGCGGCGGGCTACACCGTGGCGCACCTGGCGGCCGGGGTAACGTTGGAGGCGCGCCGGGCGATGGGACTCTACCTGCTGCTGGCGACCACCGTCTGGCTGGTGGGGCTGTTGATCTGGGCCGAGTTGGCCTCGGGCTTCCTCTATCTGGGCGGGCCGCTGGTGTTGGCCCTGGGTGGGGTGGCACTGCTGGCGCTGGAGGCGCTGTTCTACGTGCTCTTCCTCCTGCGCGTGCCGTCTACAGCCCTGTGGCGCGGCGCGCTGCTCAGTGTGTTGCTGGTGATAGGGTTGGTCCAGGCGGGGGCCGCGTTTGGGCTTTCGTTCGTGCGCACCGATACCGCCGTTGAACCGGCGGTGGACGCCGTCACCTCCCCTGACATGGCAATGCTGCGGACGGCCCTGCTGCGGGCGGCTGTGCGTCAAGGCCTGCGGCGCGATGCTTTCCCCGTGACCCTGCGAGGGATGGACCCGACGCGGGTAGCATTGTTGCGTTGGACGCTGCGCGACTTCGGCGCGGTGAAGGTGGACAATGCCTGGCCCGAGGCGGTGTCTGGGGTGGGGGCGGTGATCACGTCGGATCAGGCCACGGGCCTGCCGGAGGAGGCCTCGTCCTGGCGGGGGATGCCGTTCACCGCTTGGGTCGAGCATCGGGGCGGGCCGAAGCCGGGCGACCCGGGCTTTGGACGTTGGGTGCTGTACCGCATCGCACCGGACGCCGAGACCCTGGTCCGTGTGGTGCTCTGGCTGCGCCAGTGAGCGCGGGCTGAGCGGCTCCGAGGGCTGCGCGGCTCTGTGAGCTTACTGAAGCCCTGGTGGCCTTTCAGCCTGACCGCCGACCGTAGACCATTGACCGCTGCTTACCTTATCGCGGTCCCCGGTCTACCGTCGACGGTCTCTCTTCCCCTTGTCTCCTCGTCTCCCCTGACCTTTCGACACCCCTTTCCCCGGACCCTTCGACAACCCTTCGGTAAGCTCGGGGTCCGAACAATCCGAGGGCTGAGCCTGCCGAAGCCCGGCGAATCCGTAGCCCGGACCCTTCGACAAGCTCAGGGTCCGAACAACCCACGGGCTGAGCGGCTCCGAGGGCTGCGCGGCTCTG
>CAZHBB010000208.1:0-3343 GCA_964530185.1 uncultured Anaerolineales bacterium | reverse complement strand
GGTAGAAGCCACCAACAAGTCTGCGCCCTCGCTGGAACGCCAGTATTCATCGAGGAGATCAGCCAGGTAGCGCTGGCCGATACGCAGCATAGCAAGCATGGTGGTGGGACGCCCGGATTTGCGTACGAGGGCTTGCACTTCCGGCAGGCGAAGCAACTCCTGCGGGTCGAGCCCCTTGACGGGCACAAACTCCAGGCCTGCTTCGGTGATCAGGCTGCGAAAAGTCTCCGGCGCCGGTAGACAGACTTGATGCCCTGCGCGTTGCAGCCCAACGCCCAAGCCTACATATGGCTGTACATCGCCACGCGACCCTGCGGTTAAGATGACAATGCGCATAGTATCAGATCGTCTGCTTGATCAAGCGGCACCAACGGGGGACGTGAGCTGTACCTGCCGCATCATCGATTTTCGTGTCTACTACGATCATGGTCACCTCAGCTTCCTCGTTTGGTTGAATTCATTGTCTCAACTCCGATCCCCTGGAAAGCCTCTGTCTCGTAAAAGAGCTATATCAATTGATGAGCGGCCGGGTAACTCAAGTGTCCGTGACGCACGGAAGCGGCGCTGGCAAAGACAACAGTCGGATCCAGGGCAGTTCTTCGATGGCCGGGCTGCGCTCTTTGCTATCGGCTGGGTCCGCTTTCTAGCGGGAGTATCACCCTGTAGCTTCCACCACCTTAGGGTAGGTATCTACAATTTCGCCCCACATTGCTCGCAGAAGTTATGGGTCGGGGGATTGGCGTGCCCGCAAGAGGTGCAGCGTTTAGACCTGACACCAGGTCTGGAAGGAGAGTTCTCTGGCAAGGGGCTTTGGGGGGGTGTCTCTGTCTGCTGCGTCGAGACAGGTGATGGCGCTGCTGTCTCCACCCTTCCCGTTTTTCGCCGGCTGATAACAGCCACCAAAACCACCAGGCTAACCAAAATGGCCCCACCAACAACAAGCAATATCACGACCAACACGGCTGTCGAAACCATACACCCTCCTTAATTACTCACCCTCACGAAGCGGCTGAGCGCAATCCGGGCAAAAACGCCATGTCGGCTGCACCCGGCGATTGCACTTCGGGCATCTCCCCCTTTGACGTGCTGGCCCTGGTTTCTTTTCCGACGTGGATGAATGATCAGGTTCTGGTTTGAGTATGAGTTTGTCTTCACTGGGTTGTGGTGGCGATGCTCGCAGCGCGCTCCCCTCTGGTTCTTCTCCGGGATCCAGAATTTCCTCAACCTTTTCGATCACTTTCTCCTCAAGTTTATCCCCCAGTTCCTCCTTTGCTTCTGTCAGCAATCTCTTAGTCAACTCCATACCGCATCGACCACAGAAATTCGCACCCGGGGTGATCGGCGCACCACAACGGCCACAGAATTTGGGCCTGTATACCAGTTTCGCTGCTTCCCCGGCCACATCCCCGCCCGTTACTGCAGCGGTGGCTTCTTGAGCCGCACCGATCACATCTCTGGCCTGGGCACCAACGTGGAGAACCTGCTTAGCCGCTTTTCTCGCCTTTCTGGCAAACTGCCGTTTCCTTCTTTGTGAGCTGTGAGCGATCTTCGAGTACCCACGAGACTCCCTCTCTTTAAGTACATTATCGGGGTGCAAGCGAGAATCAGGAGGGATATAACCCACTTCGGTCTGGTTGGCCTTCAAAGGATCTGTGTGCAAAAGCCAGAGCGCGTCAAGATCGAGGGTGCCTGTGCCCATTGTTTGCGCTCTGAGTTTGAGACAGAACAGAACTCCAGCAGGATACCTGGATCTGCCCTCAATCTCGAGATTTGGCAAGCTGACAATTTCATCACATTTGGCGTAGCGCTGCTCCTGGTGGAAGTAGTAATAGCGCAAATACACCGTGACATCTTCGAGGGGTTTGCGATCGCCAGACGGGCTTACAAAATAGGTCTGCCAACGCGCTGCGATGTAAGGGATCTCTTTGGTGGGATCTTTAAATTCAATCGGGCCCGTTCTCACCCCACTGATGACAAATCCATCTTCATCCCGCCATCGCCATTCGCCGAAATCTACATGGTGCCAATAGCTACGGCACCGATCCTTTCCCCTTTTTCGTTTGTCGTAGAGAATCAGGCGAAATGAGGTGGTTAGCAGGTAGGTGGCTGTCCGTTTCCCAAAACCGCTGTACGTGGTGACCCCAGTGATGGAGCTCATCTCATTATGGAAATAGACGGGCAGGGGCTCAGCGTCTTGCGAGGCAAAGGGTGAAGGCCCCCAATTTTCGATCTCCGCCATCAGCTCCGGGAGGTATCTTTTGTCCACAGTTCCTCCTCACCTCATTCTTATGCCACTTATGGGGTCCTTTGGGGTGTGAAGTGGCCTCTATGCTCTGGACCACAAGTGGGGGGAAGTAAATGGAGCCTGTCTGTTAAGTATACCAAGGATACCATACTTTGATGAACTTTAACAGCGGCCACACAGCCCGATACTGTATCAGTCAGGAAAGAGGGCAAAGGCTGGGGACAGGCACGCCTTCCGAGGCGCGGAAGCCCGTCCACCATGCCATTGCAATTGTGGGATGGCCTGGAAAGGCCGTCCCCTTAGCCGCTGGGCCTGTCCATCCGACAGGATATTGTCATACTGACTGGAGTAGCCCGCCACAGCGCTCCGTTTGCGGAGCCTGCCTGCTGCTCGCAGAGTTGGGCGGCTACAGTCTCACGGCTTCCACCTTTCAGGCGTGAAGGGCCATTGCACCTGCGTGCAGATGATGCGCCATCGCTCCAGCATGTCCGGGGCATAGAGGAGAGGGATGTAGCCCAATTTCAGGTAGACTTTCAGCGCTGCGAGCCGCCAGTCTTCGGTGTAGAGGTGGATGTGGCGGTACCCCTCTTCGATGAGCCGCGTGGTAGCGGCAGCCGAGACGGCCATTCCCAGCCCTCGACCGCGGTGTTCGGGCACACAAGCCACCCAACCAAGTTCCCCGCCCTGGGAACCGAACTCCAGGCAATCGCGAAGCGCCATCGCGGTCGCGACAATCTGGCCACTCGCATGATGGACGACCATGAACCACCCTTGGGGCAACGTGCGATCGCGCCAGGGCCGCAGCTTATCAGCGTTCCAACCGGGCCAGCCGGCGAGTTCCATCACTTTGAAAAAGCGAGGCTCATCGCCAGACTGATATGTCCGTAACGCATAGCCTGACGGCAGATGCACAGACGGGGGAGCGCCAAGAAGGTGCTCCGGCCAGACCATGCGCAATTGGGTGGATTGTTCGTCTTCTTTCGAGTCCCTCATGATCTCCCATCCGTGTAACGGGGTGCGGCGTACTTACATTGATTACTGCCCCATCGGGCGAGCACCGGCAGCGCAAGCGCTCGCCTGACAAGTCGCTGAACCCGA
>CAZHBB010000207.1:0-3345 GCA_964530185.1 uncultured Anaerolineales bacterium | reverse complement strand
GTCTCGCCGCCGCGGCTCTCCCCGGTGTGCCGGCCCCTCATCACCCGCGCCAGGGTTGCCGAGAGCGTTTCCAACCGCGGGGGTTTGGTGAGTACCGCGTCGGCCTGTGAGATGGGCACCTTGCCCTGACCGTTGGCCGGATGTACCCCCCATCCGCTCAGGATGATCACTGGGGTCTGCGGCGATCGTGCCTTGACGGCGCTTAGCACCTCACGGCCGTTGACATCCGGCATTCCCAGGTCGGTGATCACCACGTCGAAGGGTTTGCCCTGGGCCTGGGCCTCCTGGAAAGCCTGCAGGCCAGCGCGGCCGCCAGGAGCGCTCTGGACCATGTGACCCAGGCTCTCCAGCATATCCTGCAGAGCCATGCGCACGGGCGTCTGGTCGTCGATGACCAGGATACGTAGCGGCCCCACGGGCGCCTGCACAGGCTGCTCTTCCTCAGTCTCTTCGACCGGCCGGGGTGCGGGGAAGATAAAGCGCACGAGGGTGCCCTGACCGGGGGCGCTGGAGATCTCCAGCCGGCCACCGTGGCGCTTCATGATACCGAAGACAATCGACAGCCCCAGTCCGGTGCCTTTGTCGCCCTTGGTGGTGAAGAAAGGCTGGGGGGCACGGCTTAGAGTCTCCTGGTCCATGCCGACGCCGGTGTCCTGCACCTCCAGGAGAATGTCGCCAGAGGGGTCGCGATAGGTGCGCAGGGTGAGTGTGCCGCCGTCGGGCATGGCATCTACCGCGTTGAGCACTGCGTTGGTCAGCGCCTCGCGGATCTCATGGGGTACGCCGCGCACGGGCGGCAGGTCCTCGGCCAGTTCGGTGCGGACCTCGATGGCAGCGCCGCGGGCCTGGGCCTGATCAGCCCAGCGGGGCCGGGTGAGGTCCACCACATGGCGTGTGGCCTCGTTCAAATCTACTGGCTCCAGAACCTCGGTGGGCTCGCGCCGCCGATAGAACTCCCGCAGCCGGCTCACCGTCTCTGCCACATCGCCAATGGCAGTCTGGACGATCCGTAACTGGTGACGCACACGATCATCCAGGGTAGGGTCACGGGCCAGCATGCTGGCATAAACGGCCGCTGGTGAGATGGCGTTGTTAATATCGTGGGCGATCCCGCTGGCCATCTCCCCCAGCGCGCGCAGGCGTTCGGCTGCCATGGCGTCCTGTTGGGCCTGGCGCAGCTCCTGATATACGGTGTGCAACTCCTGGTAGAGCCAGACGTGGCGGATCGCCAGAGTGGCCTGATCGGCGACGTGGCGAAGGGTGGAGATTTCTTCCTCTGAGAAGCCGCCCGGATCGGTACGGGCCAGCACCAGGATACCTAACAGTGTGTCGGAGGCCTGCAACGGCAGGGCCAGCATGCTCTGCAGCCCGGCCTGCTCCAGGGCGCGCTCACATGGGTGCTGGCTCTGCTGCGGGAGATCCTTCAGGTGTACCGTTTTCCCCCGCACAGCGGCCAGCAGGCCTGCCCCATCGAGCGAGAAGGGACCGGAGGCCGCCAGCGCCGCGGAGGCGGAGACTGTATCGTCTCCCTCGACACAGGCAACTAAGTGGAGCTGGCCGTCCTGGGCGGTGAAGACTGCCCCCAGCTCGGCCGGCAGGGTGGCCGTCAGGCGATCGAGCATGGAAGTCAGCATGCTCTCCAGATCATCGCGGCTCAGCATGGCCCGCGTAAGCTCATTGAGGAGGAGCAGGCGCTCGAGCTGGGCCTGTTGAGCTTCCTGGGCCTGCATTGTCTCCGTCAGGTCCCGCCCGAGGGCGGCCAACGCAATCGGTCTGCCGTCGGGGTCGCGCAGCAGGAAATTGTTCCAGCCTACAATGCGACGTTGCCCATCGCGGGTGACGATATCGGCCACCCGGTGTCGTAGCTCAGAGGGTAATTTCTGCACATCGCGCAGGGCCATGAACCGGTGTCGCCGCTCGGGGTCGTGCGGGGCGAAGCGGGTGAAGAAGTCCTGGCCGATCACCTCTTCGCGGCTCCAGCCGCTGGCCTGGAGGAGCGCGTTGTTGCAGAAGGTCAGTCGGCCTTCGTGGTCGAGGATGAGTGCATAGAAGTCGGTGCTCTCCAGCACGGTGCGGAAGCGCCGCTCTGACTCGGCCAGTGCCCGGGCAGTCCGCGCTTCGCTGGTGACGGCCTCGTTGAGGGCCTCCTGGGTGCTTGCCAGGGCCTGGTGGGTAGCCAGCAACGCCCGCTCATACAGGGCTTGCAGGCGGCGCAACCCGGTGAGTGCGATACCACGGAAGATCAGAACCCGGGCGGCCAGCGAAAGGCCCAGGGCCAGGTAACGCACCGGATGGTAGATGTCGGCGGCGGCTGTGAAGAGCACGGCGTTGACGGCGTTGGCGAGCATGGCACCCAGCAGCGCCCACCAGGTGAGCGGCTCGAAGCGTTGGCGGGCCCGGAAGAGCTGTTCCGCGCCCAGGGTAAGTCCCAACAGGAGCGCGGCTGGCGCGATCGGCGACTGTGGATCCAGGGCACCGTTGAAGGCAAGGGCCAGCAGGCCGCTGGTGATGATGACGTAAACACCAATGGCGACGAGCAGGGGCAACGGGCGCTTCAGGAATGTCGGGGCTGCGATGAAGGCCAGCACCGTCAGGGTCTCACTGGCGAGATATAGCTGCTTTCGTAACGCCAGGGGCTCGCCGGCTGACGGTCCAAAGCCCAGTGATGTCAGCTCGGTAGTGAATGTCACCAGGCCACTGAAGAGCAGCCCCACGCCCAGTGCCAGGAAATAGTCGTGCCCCAGCAGGTAACGCCAGGTGACGGTCAGGACGAAGATCACCAGAGAGCTGACGGTGAGTAGGGTAGCCTCCAACGCCTGGGCCAGGGCAAGTTCTTGTGGCCCCAGCAGAAAGAGCCCGAACGCGAGAAGGACCACCGTTATCAGGGCCAGCAGAATGGTCCATCTCTCCGTGCGGCCTAATTGGCCTATATCGAAGTTCAAACTGTGTGACATGACCTGTCCCTCTCACATTGTCTATCGGCGATTCTGACGCCGAATCACTCACCCTTGCGCGGTAGCGGTCTCACATAGTGTACCCAACGAGGGTTGGTAATGTCTATACAGTTACCGTGAGGGCAGGGTAAATGAAGGCAGTATGGGCGGGAGGACTCATTGCTGTGGGGTACAGACCTGACTACGCGGTTGACCGAGGTCTGTCCGCTGACGTAGGTGTGATGTTGCTTCGTCGGCACTATCCTCCCTCGATGATAGGCTCATGGCAAAGGCTGCCCTATGCCCTATCTGGCGTTATTATACATTCTTCCACATTTAAGTGCAAGGGGGATGTCTCAGGAAAGTGGTGTACGCGAGCCAGTGGAGATTGAGGTTATCCCTGCTTTTTCTT
>CAZHBB010000206.1:1863-3359 GCA_964530185.1 uncultured Anaerolineales bacterium | reverse complement strand
TCACCCTCCCATCCCAGGCCCTGCCCTGCCGTCATCACCAGTCCGATCACGACGCCTAGCACGATGTCCGATCGCCAGCCAATCCAACGGGCCTGCCCGCCATAGTAGAACAAGAAGGGCACAGCCAGCACGAAGAACACCAATGCGTTCACCACGACCCCCTTGAGGGTCGAGGTGTATGTATCGGGATGCAGACGCGTCTCGGTGAAATGCATCACGAGCACCCCGAGCAGGATGCCCACCAGAGCACAGACTAGGGCCAACCCAACCCGCCCATTCTGCATCATCCTGGCCCCGACAAGGAAACCGCCCAGCAGCGGCAGGTTCTGCAAACTCTCCCAGAACAACGCGCGCAGGAACTTCATTTTCGTACCCCCTCCTGCTGGTCATCCCCCAGGATGTGACTGCCCCGTAAGCTCCTCACGGCGCCCGGCCAGCACCTGCCGCAGGGCCGCGCGGTCGTAGGGATAGGTGCGGAAGAGCGGGAGCCACAGCAGCGCAGCCATCAATTTGGGCAGCGGGACCAACCATAACAACATCCTGGTGACACCATAGGCATCCACCATCCTACCAGACAGGGTCATCATCAGTGCCCCCGTGGCGCCGATCGCCATGTCCAGCGCCGCTCGACCGGTGGCACGTAGCTCCGGCCGCAGTACCCCCTGCGCAATGGGCCAGCGAGCCCCAGTATCGACGCTGCTGATCCCCAGCCCAGCCAATGCCCCAAAGAGCATCAGCGTCCCAATCCCATGGTGTCCCAGCCCGATGAAAGCCGCCAGGGCCGGCGCTGTGAGCGATAGGCCCGCCAGGGCCATCACCGTGCGCCCATGCGTCGGGAAGCGCTCTTCCAGGCGGTCGCCAAGCCAGCCGAACAACAAGTGCCCACCGAGCGTGCCCAGCGTAAGCAAGATGACGACCATGAACGCCTGATCGCCCAGCCCCAGGCTATCCAACCAGACGAAGGCCCAGCCGTACAACACCGCCAGCGCGATGTTATCCACGGAGTTCTGGAGCAGCAGCACCCACCAGCTACGTACACGCGCGATCTCGGGCAGGTCTCGCAGACGGAAAGCATAGCGGGCGGCCGTTTCCTCGCTGATCACATCGGTCAGCTCTGGCTCGGCAGCGCCACGCGGTGGCTCATCGATCACCAGCAGGAACAACCCTGTCAAGATGCTGGCTGCCCCCATCACGACGAAGCCCAGACGCCACGAGTCAGGGCTGAGCCCGGCCAACGTGGGCAGCACGACAAACCCGGTGATCGTGCCCAGGTAGCTGACGGCGGTCATGACGCCGGCCGCGATGCCGCGCCTCTTGCTCTCAAATAGGTCGCTGAGCAACGAGAACGCCGTAGGCCACAGCACCCCCAGGCCAAGCGAGGAGAGAATGCGCACCAGCAGGAGCTGCTGCAATGTGTGGACAAAGGCGATCACCATGGTCCAAGCACCCCACAAGCCGGTGATCCCCACCAACAACGCCTTGCGTGAGAAACGATC
>CAZHBB010000206.1:0-1763 GCA_964530185.1 uncultured Anaerolineales bacterium | reverse complement strand
GCATCGACGAGGGCCTGCAGGGCAATCGCCACCATAGACGCCACGCCCTGCCGCACCTCAGGACGGTCCGGCGCATAGTCAGTGATCTCCACCACGGGCTGCGCTTTGCGGGTCAGGTTACCATCGACGGTGAAGATACCACCTGCCCGCACGCCATGTAGCCCCGCCATCACCAACAGCGCCGCCAACTCCATCTCAACAGCCACCGCACCGGCGCGCATCCACAGCTTGGTGGTTGAGGGCAATATCCCGGGGTAGAGATAGGACTGCGTCAGAATCACGCCCGCACAAAGGGGCAAGCCCAACACGTCATGGGCAGCCCGCTCCAGTGCGTTGACCACACGCCGGTCCGCCACCGCGGGATAGGCCTGAGGGATCAATTGGTCCGACACCCCATCCTCCCGGATCGCAGCCGTAGCGATGATCAGATCACCCACCTTGATCTCCGCCCGCAGTGCGCCGCACGTCCCGGCGCGGATCACGGTATGGACCCCGGCCATGAACAACTCGGCGAAACAGACGCTGGCACTCGACGCCCCCACCCCATGGGAGACCACCGTGACACGTCGCTGCCTGTACGTCCCAGTGTAGCTACGATATCCGCGGTTCTCCCCCACCTTGCGAGCACCCTCGAGCAGACCTGCCGCCATCGCGGCCCGCTGGGGATCCCCTACCACAAGCGCCAGTGGCGCCACATCATCCGGATGCACCCTCAGCACTGGCAGCAACCCCTTCACTTCCGCCACAACTCCCCCCCTCTGCGGAACGCCCAGAGATCATCAGAGACTCTTAGGAATCACAGCATCCCAGAGCAATTGTTCGTTTGCCACAGCCCGCTCCAAATTGCGCAACGCCAGGATGACATATAGCGCATCGATCAGAGTAGCCTGTGCGACGCGCGAGGCCATAGCCTCGGGCCGAATCTCGCGCGAAACGCTCAGCAGCGTCGCGTCGGCATAGGTCGTCAACGGCGCCCGCGCATTACCGGTGATGCAGATCGTGCTGGCGCCGTGTTTCTTTGCCTCCTGCAACGTCAACACGGGATCAGCCGAGGCCCCACTCTGCGAGATCGCCACTACAACATCACCCGGCCCTAACAGCGCAGCCGCCATCAACTGCAGGTAGCTATCGGTCTCGCAACGACACGGCAGCCCCAGGCGCATCAGCTTGTTGTAGAGGTCATGAACCAAAGGCCCGGAAGTCCCCACACCAACGATCAACACGTGCCGGGCGTGTGAGAGCAGGTCCACCGCGCGCGCCAACGCCTCACGGTCCAGCACCTGCAACGTATCCTGCAACGCCTGCATGTTGGCTCGGAAGACCTTCTCTACCACCGTCGCGGGGTCATCACCCGGCTGCACATCCCCATGGATGATCTCAACTGGGCTCGCCAACGTCTGAATCAGCGAGACCTTGAGGTCCGTGTAGCCGCGATAGCCCAGGCTACGGCAACAGCGCAGGACCGTCGTGTCGCTGACACCACATCTCTCGGCCAGGTTGGCCATCGAGAGATGCATCACCTGCTCCGGTTGGGCCAGAATCCACTCCGCGACGCGCCGTTCAGCCTCCGAGAGCGCCGGAAGCTGCGCGCGCATCAACGCCAAGACATCGGGACGTCGTACAGGCTGCCCCCGCGCCCCTGTTTCACTCACCGTCACCCTGGATCGCACCATATCACCGCCGCTGATAACTCCACCCAATCGCACCTGGCGACCTGTGGTATTACCATGATCATGGTATACTCTATGCAGTATTACTTCAGA
>CAZHBB010000205.1:0-3442 GCA_964530185.1 uncultured Anaerolineales bacterium | reverse complement strand
GGCCAAACCGTTCAATGGTAGGGGCACGGCTCAGGGTCCGGTGGCCTGTTTCGCTGCCGTCGGCGGTCCGCCGTCCGCGGTCTCCCTGTCCCTTGGTCCCCTGGTCTCTCCCTCCCCGTCCCCCTCGGCGTCCGTGACCTGCGCCAGGTAGGCCCTGAGGAGCGTGCGGAAGAGCGGCCCGTGATTGGGGAGCTTCAGGTGCAACAGTTCATGCACGATCACCTGACGGCGGAACGAGGCCGGCTGCTGCAGGAGAGCGGCGTCAAAGGTCAGCCTGCCGCGCGAGGAGCAACTGGCCCATTTGCTCTTCATAGCGCGGATGTGGATCTCGCGCACGCGATCCTCCACACCGATGCGCCGCGCCCAGGCGCGCACCTCGGCCTTGAGAAGGTCGGCCGGGATCGTCTCCTCGAGGGGAGCATCATGCAGAGGCCCCTCGGGCACGGTAGGGGCGGCCGCTGGCTCTTTCCCATGGGCGTCGCGGCTCACTGCACGGCCCTCCGCAGCAGCGCCAGCAGTTGATCTACCCACGCAACCACCTCCCGCACCTGCGCGTCAAGCAGCACTTTGTACAGGTGCCTGCGCAGTTCCCGCTCCTGGCCCTCGCTGATCGACCAATGGGGATAGCGATCCAGGTGCTCGCCCATGGTGCGGGCCATGCGCTGGGCCTGCGCAGCCTCGACCCCGTGCAGGCGCAGCCACCAGTCCACCGCGAAGGCCTCCGGCGACAGGTCGCTCTGGGCACGTTCCTCCTCCGCCTCCTTCAGACGGCGCACCAGCTCGTCCAGCTCGCGCAGCGCCTCTTGCGACGAGATCTGCCGCTCCTCAAAGCGGCGCCGGATCTCCTCGGCCCGTTCGCCAATGGGGATCAGGTGGGGCTGTTCCCTGCCCTTCGCCGCCACCAGCCGGTGCAGCTCCTTGAGCAGGTTGAACACCTTGACCGTGTCGGGCTTCTCCTCCTGGACCAGGGCCAAGAGCGTCCCCGCGCCGATCTCGAAGGTGGCCCCCGGCTCCTGCACCTGGCTGGTGCGGGTGTGCCTCTGCACGATCTCCGCGGTCTTGCGCAGGAAGCTCTTATCCACCGGCACGTGCGGCTCGTAGGCGCTGCGCAGCAGCCGGTACATGGCGATCAGGGCCTCGTAGTCCTCCAGGAAGGGCCGCAGGAAGGGGTCCGGCGAGAGGATCTCGTAGACCTCCTCCAGTTCGCGGATGTAGGCGTAGAAGGTCTCACGGGCCTCCCGATCGCGGAAGTGCTCCAGCACGGCCTCGGCGGCCTTGTCCTCATGCCTGCCCTGGGTCAGGGGCAGGTAATCCTGGCGCCCCTGCGCCATCAATTGGGCGAAGCGCTCCTGGAGCACGTCCAACCCCTCCACCACGCCCTCCACATCGCGGGAGTCGAAGGCCAGGGCCCGCTCCAGGTTGTCGAAGATGCCCACAAAGTCCACGATCAGCCCGGCGGTCTTGCGCCGTCCCGCGTCATCCTCGTAGGGGCGGTTGACGCGGGCGATGGCCTGCAACAGCACGTGATCCCGCATGGGCTTGTCCAGATACATGCAGTAGAGGATGGGCGCGTCGTAACCGGTGAGCAGCTTCTCGGTGATGATGAGGATCTGGGGGTCCTCGTCCGGCTTGCGGAAGGCCTTGCGGATGCGCTTCTCCGCGTCCTGGCTTAGCTGGTAGCGCTTCAGGTGGGGCGGGTCGTTGTGCCCGCTGCTGATGACCACGGCGCTGGCCTCCGGCGGGAGGTGGCTGTCCAGGGCCTCCTTGTAGAGGCAACATGCCTCCCGGTCCACGGCCACCAGGAACGCCTTGTATCCCATGGGTGCGACGTAGCGCTGGAAGTGGTCGGCGACGAAGCTGGCGACCCGGACCACGCGCTCGCGATTCTTGAGCATGTTCTTGAGGGTGACCGCCCGGTCCAACACGCGGTTGATCTCCTGCACATCGGCCACGCCCTCCAGCTCCGCGGCGGCCCAGAACTCCTGCTCCATGGCCTCGCGGTCGGCGATCAGGTCGTTGCGGGCCATCTGATAGTGCAGCGGCACGGTGGTGCCGTCCTCGATGGACTCCTTGATGGAATATTTGTCCAGGTAGCCCTGGGGGTCATCGGTGCCGAAGGTCTTGAAGGTGCCCTTGCCGTAGGCGGTCCTGTCGATGGGGGTGCCGGTGAAGCCGATGAAGGTGGCGTTGGGCAACGCGCCCATCAGGTAGTTGCCCAGGTCGCTGCCGGTGGAGCGATGGGCCTCGTCCACCAGCACGAAGACGTTGGTGCGCGTGTTCAGGTCGGCGGGCATGTCGTCGAACTTGTGGATCATAGAGACGATGAGGCCGCGGGTGTCCTGGGCCAGGAGCTGGCGCAGGTGGCGCTTGCTGCGGGCCACGTGCAGCCGGCCAAAGCCGACCGCCTCCAGGTTCTGGAAGAGCTGCTGCTGGAGCTCGTTGCGGTCCACGATCATCAGCACGGTGGGGTTCTGGAAGGCAGGATCGGCCAGCAGCAGTTTGGCGACGGTGATCATGGTGTAGGTCTTGCCCGAGCCCTGGGTGTGCCAGATCAGCCCACGGCGCTTCTGCGGATCGCGGGCGCGGCCCAGGACCCGTTCGGTGGCGCGCATCTGGTGCGGACGCAGCACGACCTTGGACAGCTCCCCGTCCTTGCGCACGAAGAGGATGTACCGGGTGAGCACGCGCAGCACGCGCCGTGGGGCGACGAAGGTCTTGACCAGCGTCTCGAAGTCGGGCACGGCGCGCTGGGCCCCTGCCTCTTCCCGCCAGTTGAAGAGGGCCCGCCGGGAGAGGCTCCAGGTGGGGCCGTAGAAGAAGCGCACGAGATGGGTGAGGGCGAACAGTTGCGCCTGAGCCATCAACTCCGGCCCCTCGCGGTGATAGCGGCGGATCTGGTCGAGGGCCTCGGCGATGCCCTCCATCCTGGTGGCCGCCTTGGTCTCCACCACGATGACCGGGATCCCGTTGATCAGCAGCACCACGTCGGCGCGGATGGCGACCTGCCCGCTGCGGAAGCGGAACTCATCGGTGACGTGGAAGAGGTTGGCCTGGGGATCCTGTGGGTCGAGCAGGCGCAGGTTGCGCTCGCGGCGTTCGGCCTCCACGAAGACGGTCTTCAGTCCTTTGAGGTATTCCCATGCCTCGCGGTTGCCTTCGATGTTGGGGCGCACGCGCAGCAGGCGTCCGATGACCTCTTCGGCTTTGGTGACCGAATCCACCACACCAGGGTTGAGGCGCTGGATCTGTTGTACCAGGACGCGTTGCAGGAGGGGGCTGTCCTCGCCGCCGCGCAGGCGCAGGGCCTCCTCGGGCGGCAGGTAGGTCCAGCCGGCCTCCTCCGCGTAGCGCAGGAAGGGGTTTTGGACGGTGCGGCGTTCGCTGGAAAGGGTCATAGCGTGTCCTCCTCGTTGGGGGGCAACGGGGCAGTAGGGGCACGGCG
>CAZHBB010000204.1:0-3531 GCA_964530185.1 uncultured Anaerolineales bacterium | reverse complement strand
ACCACGCGACACGCCTTGTCACCCTCCCAGTCTTTCATAAAATAGCCCGAAACTGGGGGATGATTCTCCCGCAATAGCACAGCCTGAGCACCTTGACTAAGAGATGTCTCGATAGCTCATCACCTTCATGGGAGGCACGCATGCACAAGGCGCCGTTAGGAGTTCTGATCATCCACGGATTCACGTCCAGCCTGGATTGTGTCAAGGACATTCGACCTCCGATCGAGCGACTGGGGCAGCCGACTCGTATGCCGGTGCTCAGGGGCCAT
Source organism: uncultured Anaerolineales bacterium (assembly GCA_964530185.1). Taxonomy (GTDB): domain Bacteria; phylum Chloroflexota; class Anaerolineae; order B4-G1; family SLSP01; genus PWVB01. The sequence goes on along the minus strand of CAZHBB010000204.1, from coordinate 3,262 downwards.
GGTGCCCCCACGCCAGATGCGCTACGAGGCGTCACCTGGTCCGACTGGGTCGCCGACGGGGAGACTGCCCTGCAGGATCTCCTGCGTGAGGCGGAGCGTGTCACCATCGTGGGCCACAGCATGGGCGCGCTGGTCACCATCTTCCTCACTGCCGACCACCTCGATGTCGTCGATAGCATCGTACTGGCTGCCCCCGCCATTCAACTTACCTCTCCCATGGCGCCTGGACGTCCCCTGGCCTTCCTGGCTCCTGTGCTGACCCGGGTGCTGAAGAAGTGGGATATGCCGCCCTCCTATGCCGACCCCAGCCTTGCGGCTTATGACACCAACTACCCGTGGGCACCGATGGACGCCATCCGGGAGCTTCTGACGTTCTCCAGGCTCGCTCGTCAGCGTCTGCCTGAGATTCGGGTACCCACGCTCATCCTGCAGGGTCGCAACGATAAGACTGTGGCTCCGGAGAGCGCCGAGATTGTCTATGCGGATATCCATACGCCCCCGGAGGACAAACGGATCATCTGGTTCGAGAGAACCGACCACGAGATGTTCCGCGACTGCGAACGGGAGTCGACCATCCAGGCGGTGGTGGATTACGTCAAGGAGCGGGCCCGCCTCACCCGGCCCGCAGCAGGGTTTTAGGGAAGGTGTCTACTCCATCCAGGAAGCCTTATGAACACTGAATCCAAGGGCTTCGCTTTGGTGACCGGGGCAGACCGCGGTCTGGGCCAGGCCCTGGCGGCAGGACTGTTAGACCACGGCTGGCAGGTCTTCGCAGGGCAGTATATGCCAGAGTGGCCCGAGTTGGACGCGCTGCACGCCAGGTTCCCCGAGGCACTTCATCTCATCCCGCTGGATGTCGGTGATGAGACTTCGGTCAAAGCTGCAGCCGAGCTCACGGCCGCAGAGACAGACCGCATTGATCTCTTGATCAATAACGCTGGTGTTATGTCATCGACGGTGTTCGCGACCCTGCGGGAACCTCAGGACTACGCAGAGATGCACCGATTGTATGATATCAATGCGCTGGGTCCCATCCGCGTCGTGGAGGCCTTTCTGCCCCTGACCGAACGCAGCCAGATGAAACGGTTGTGCTTTGTCTCCTCGGAGGCGGGGAGTATCAATGCTGCCAGGCGCACTGCCTGGTATGGCTACTGTATGTCCAAGGCTGCCCTCAACATGGCCGTCAGGATCATGTTCAACCACCTGTACCCGGAGGGTTACACCTTCAGGTTGTACCATCCTGGATGGATGCGTACCTATATGATGGGGAAGAGAAACCCGGAGGCCGACCTGGAACCCGAAGAGGCTGCGGTCTACGCGCTGTCATATTTCCTGACTCCCCGGGCAGATGAGGGACGCCTTGTCCTGAGAGACTACCGGGGAAGGGAGTGGCCTTTCTAAGCGCCGGAAGGTCCCCTGACCGTGCTCCCGTCGCGCATCAGCGCTGGTCGAAATCCAGGTAGTTCTCCAGCGGATCTGCCGGCGAGGTGTGCCGGGAACTGATCCATGTCACGACTGGCTGACGCCAGTCGATGCCAGTGTGGTACGCCTGCGGGTCATACTCGGCGAGCCTGTACCCATCCCCCCCAGCATACATATAGTCATTGACCAGCACATGGTAGACGCGTTCCAGGTCCAGTGGTTCGCCGGCGACAAAGTAGCGTCCACCGCTGCGCTGTAGCCCTGCCACCGCGGGCCGACGTGTACCGTGCATATAGCTGGCGATGACCTGTTCGCCCGTGAGGGCCACGTCGATCAACACATTGTCGAAGGGTAACACACTCACCACATCTGCCAGCGTGATCTCCCCTGGATCTATGCCCTGCCTGAATCCCCCCGCATTGCTCATGGCGATGTCCGCCGGGTAGGCCTCCAGCCAGGCGTCGGTGACCAGATTATGAAGTGCTGCACTCTCCCGCGACAAGCCATCTCGCGTATAACCGATGGGGACCTCCAGGGCATCGTCCAGCTCAGCCTGCCAGGTCGCGACCACCTGTGCCACGGCGCTATCGACCTGTCCGGGGGGATTGGACTTGAGCGCCACCGTAAGCCTCTGAATCTCAGAGGACTCAGGCTCCACAAATAAGTCAACCCGTCCGTAGGCGGCCATCTGCCATCCGGCCTCGACGAGCGCCACACCATTGGTGACGCGCCCAATGCGCTCGTGACAATGCCCCCCGCCAATCATGCCTATCCCTAACGCTTTCAGCGTGGGGATGAGCGCCTGCATCTCGTCGCCACACAGATGGCTGATGAGGATCAACACCTCTGCCCCGTCGTCGCGGGCCTTGAGCGCGGCGTCGCGTAGCGCCGGAGCATAGTCCGTGAACTCCAGCCCCGAGATGTGCGTCGGCATTGTAGTCTGCGGTGTGTGCTGCGAGGCGAGGCCCAGGATGCCCACGTTGAGGCCACTGACCTCCACGACGATGTAGGGAAGGGCAAAGTCGGCCAGCGTACCCGTCGCGGTGTCCAGGACATTGGCGGCCAGGAACGCGAACTCCGCTTCGGCCTCGCGCCGCCGCAAGCCGGCTATCCCGAAGTCGAACTCGTGGTTCCCAATCGCTGTCGCCTCATATCCCATGAGGTTCATCACCTCGACCATCGAGGCTCCCTCGAACCATGTCGAGAGCGCCGGTCCTGTCCAGTTGTCCCCGCCGCTCAGCACCAGGAAAGGGCCATCAGCGGTGTATCCTTCCTCACTGCGCCACCGCTCCAGCATACCGGCGGCACCGCCCCGCTTCTCATCCGTTGCCATCCATCCGTGCTCATCATTGGTGTAGAGCACGACGATATGGGTAAGCGAGGCCGGCTGGGGGCTCGATATGGCTCCGCAACCCGCCGCGAGGAGCGAGATTACCGCGACCAGTGACCACAGCCAGAGGGTTTTTTCCCACCGTGTCTTATGTTGGCCCGACATCGTGGCTCAGCATAGTGTGAATAGGAGAAGATGCAAGGGCAACCTGGGAGGCACAGCTCATGGTCCCCCAAGCGCAGCGATCGGTCTGGACAGGGGCGGTGGGGGTCTCCCTCTGTTTCTCTTCCCCCTCACGTGTGCGGGCTGGGACGGATCTTCGGGCTGCCCTATCATCCACACCCGACCAATCCACCACCCCACATCCTTCTCTGCTTCCGTCACATGCCCGTCCGCGCCTTGCTGCGTGGCGGTCCCAAGTCATCGTCGTCCAGCTCTGGGCCATGCCCTCTGGCGTTGCGGGTGACATAGCACGGCAAATCTGCTATACTGTTGACTGGTACAGACATC
>CAZHBB010000203.1:0-3535 GCA_964530185.1 uncultured Anaerolineales bacterium | reverse complement strand
ATAGGCCAGCATGGGCATGGAAGCCCCACGGATCCGCTTCTCCGGTGGCAGGCCCAGGTGGAAGCCCATGATCGTGTCGGAGGGCGCGGCGAGGGTCGCCAGATACTCCGTCCTCAGCTTGCCCGACAGGTAGGTGAGGGTCACGATCCAGGTGCCGTCCTGTGGTGCCTGGATGCGGTACTGGTCGTGGGTGGCATCGGTCTGGCGGGTCACCTTGGGGGGTGACTCGGTCACCGCGTGTCCGCTGGGGTCTTCGAGTGATAGTTCGATCTTGGTGGTGGGGTTGTCCCAGTTGACGCTGAAGATGGCCTCCCCCAGTCCCGGCTCTACCTCCACCTTGTAGCTGACGGTCCTTGATTCTAGATCGAGCGTACCCCGAGCCTCCCACAGTCGCTGCATGTGGCCTGCCAGTTCGGCTGCTGACTTGTAGGCATCGGCCAGCCGGTTGGCCAGGGCCAGCGGGAAGGGTGAAGGGGGCGCGGCTGCGATGCCGGTGATCGTCGTGGCGTTCTCGTCCACGGGCCAGAACTCACCACCCGTTTCGTCGGCTACGTTTTCCAACCGGTCGTACCAGGCTGCCTCAGGTGGCCCCAGTGCCACCACGTGGACCGTTGTACCAGCCCCGACGATGGTGTCATGAACGCTGGCATCGGTCCAGTAGGGCGAGACGTTCTCCATGCCGTCGCCCAGGAGCACCATGGTGTGAGGATGGGTGACGACACCACGGGCATCCAGTTGATCCTGTCCCTCCAGTAGCCCTGAGCCCATGGCGGTCCAGCCCCCGGCCGTCAAGCTATCCACGACGTTCTTGGCCGTTTCCTGCTCCCCGCCGGTTCCCAGGGTTGTGATCTCTTCCAGTGGGTAGGGCACGCTTACGGTGGTGGAGAACGCCACCACGCCGATCAAGTCACTGGTCGTCCACTGATCTATGAACAGCCGGGCTGCGTTTTGCGCCGAGGTGAGCTTGTCGTAGGAACCCATGCTGCCCGACACGTCGAGCACGATCACTTCATCGGTTGCCAGGCGCGGTTCGTAGCAGATGGCCTCAGTCTGGCTATCGGTGTAGGTGCCATCATAGGTCACCTCCAGCGTGTAGCAGTCATCGCTGCTCTGAGCGGGCGCCTCTACCAGGATCCAGGTCTCGTCTCCCACAGGGAGGCTGAGGATAGGTGCGGGGGCGTGCTGACTGCCCACCGTGACTTCGAAATCGGAGGCTACAGGCGTGGGGAGAGGAGGCCAGCAGTCAGGGAGATCAAGCCGCAGGTGGATGAGGACCGTGTCGGGGTTGTTGTGGGGACCGGCGTAGAGCGGGGATCCTGTGGTCGGGTAGGTGATCGTAAAGCGCAGGACGCAATCCTGTTGGCTGGCGGCGCTGAAGTTATCGGTCTCGCCAGCGCCCGCTTCGTAGATGCCATCGCCGTCCACGTCCTCGCAGCCGTCAGGTGAGCCATCGTTGTCGTTATCGCAGTCCAGCTCTTTGCGAAGTGTGTCGCCATCCCAGTCCTCGCTGCGGTAGGAGAAGGCCCCGGCCGCGTCGAAGACGTACTCCCGCATGTCCTGCTTGTCATTCACCCAGTCGCCGTCGCTGTCGGCCCGATAGGGATTGGTGCCAAAGCGATGGATCTCGTCGAAGTCCATAATCCCATCGCCATCTGAGTCGGTGGAGACGCTGGCCTCATCGGAGCGTACCCCTGGCGCACTCGCCGGCCCCGGCCAGTAGCCGTCGATGTCCTGTGTGTCATAGTCCTGCCAGCGCCAGCAGTCGGGCGGTTGGTCAGGGTCCAAGACGTGGATGAACTGATCGCCATCCACCTCTCGGTAGCCGTCCATCACCATCAGGTGACCTGGGCGCCGGAACATGACAGGGCGCCCGGCGTCGATCCAGGCCTTGATGTCGGCGAAGCTGGGCTTGCCGTCGGTCGCGACAATCGCCGTCCCCAGCGCCCAGGAGATGCCCTCGTCCTCCTCGTCGTGATAACTCCAGCCGTTGTTGTGGGCCAGGTCATCGTTGGGGTTGGTGTTGTTGGTGCCGGCGTGCGTGTTGCCGGTCCATTCCTGGGCAATGTGGTAGGCGATGCGGTCCATGGTCAGCGTGCCACCGTAGTAGGAGGCCATCATGCGGATAGACGCCACGACGCAGTACATCGTGCCGTGTTCGTACTTGGTGGTGTCGGCACACGGTGGCTGGGTGCAAGGGGCCGGAGCGTCCCAGGCATTCTCCGGTGTGTCGGTCGCCGGGTTGCCCTCCGGGTCACCGTCCAGGCACAGCAGGCGCGAGTCTTTGTTCTGTCGCACCGGCGTGATGCCCAGCACGACCTCGGTAGCCACGCTGGCGGCGCTGCTACCCGAGGTGGAGAAGGTGACGATGCCTACCTGGACCGGACCTAGCCAGGGGCCAGATTGCCCGTGGCCGGTGAAGGCCCTGATGCGCCAGTAGTAGGTGCCCTCGGGTAGTGGTGTGGCGGGTTTGAAGTAAGTGTCGGTGACGATGGTGTTGTATAACGGGCTGCCAAACCCTGGATCATCGTCGAGCTGGAAACGATAGCGGCTGGCACCGGCCACGGCACGCCAGCTTACGGAGAAGCCGGTGGTCTCGACGATTGCGCCGTCCTCCGGTGTGAAGAAGGATGACAGGGGGACCGGATTGGCCGCCCCAGGGCTCAACTGATTGCTCCCATACTCGGTGAAAACGTGTCGCCCGCTGACGGCGGGGCCGCCGGGATAGCGGCCCAGCGATTCATTGGGGGCCAGCACGTCCCCGTCCCAGGTGTCGCCCAGGCCGCTCTCGAAGGTGAGGAACCAATACGACTGCCAGAGACCTGCCGCGGCGGCGTTTGCGGCGTCCTCCTGCGGCTCAATCCCCCACGCCACGAAGTCCACGATAGTGCTGGCATTGTGGACGTCTCCTGAGTAGAGGGATACCTGATCACCCGCATCCTCGAAGATGTCAGCCAGCGCGCTGCCGGTGTAGAGGGTGGCCTTGCCATCGCTGAAGTCGTAGTCGTCTGTGCCGTCTCCGAAGTAGATGAGTACCAGAGCGCCCGGTGGCACGGGGGGCAGGGCGGAGGGGATGGTGTAGACGTGCTCGTCCTCGTCGGTGATCTGGTACCCGTCCAGATCGGCTCCGGCAGAGAGGGCCGCCAGGGGCGCTGCGCCGTGTTCTGCTGTCAAGGTGGCGCTTGAGGTGAAGCCCTTGAGCACTACGGGCAGGTGGATGCGATAGGTGCGGTTGATCAGCTCCACCCACTCGTAGTTGCCCGCCTCGGGCTTGGGCATGACCTCATTGATCAGGACGGAGGCCGGTGGCGCCGAAGTTTGAACCGACGGGCCACCTGGAGGGCCGGGATCAGCCTCGATCACTCCGGCCCCGAAGCCACCTCCAAGTAGGGCCAGAATCAGTACCATGAGCCCGCCGATAATGCGGGACCTGTGTGCGTTCACGTCTCTCCTTTCGCATCAGTGAGACTGTGCCCAGCCCTCCCCGCCTCTCGTCGGAGGGCTGCGGCTTACTCTGTCTTCCTCTGACTCAGAAACC
>CAZHBB010000202.1:0-3552 GCA_964530185.1 uncultured Anaerolineales bacterium | reverse complement strand
TTCGGCGGGCTCAGCCCCGGGCGTCCGTCCCCTGAGCATGTCGAAGGGGACGGAAGCCTTTATGCCTCAGCCCCCCGGGGCTTCGACAGGCTCAGCCCCCGGGCGTCCGTCCCCTGAGCATGTCGAGGGGGACGGAAACCTTCATGCGTCAGCCCCCGGGCTTCGGCGGGCTCAGCCCCCGGGCGTCCATCCCCTGAGCATGTCGAAGGGGACGGAGCATTGATGCGTCAGCCCTGCCTGTAAAACCCATTGAATCCCTGCTACTCCAGGGTATAATGGATATGCAAAGGTGACAGGCCTGAGTCGGCCGGGCGGTCGCGCCTGGGGGACATCGTCCATCCCAGGTGAGGAAAGTCCGGACTCCACAGGGGGCGATGCCGGGTAACACCCGGGCGGGGCGACCCGCGGAAAGGGCCACAGAAACAGACCGCGACCCTGGATCAGTGATCCCCGGATCAACGATCCAGGACGCAAGGGTGAAAAGGTGGTGTAAGAGACCACCGGCATGTCAGGTAACTGACATGGCCAGGCAACCCCCATCGGGAGCAAGGCCAAGCAGGAGGGACAGCGTCATGCTGGGGTGTGCCCCGCACCCTTTCCTGGCTTCAGGAAGGACCTCCGGGTAGGCCGCATGAGGGAACGGGTGACCGTTCTCCAAGACAGATGACCGCAGGCTGGCACCGTCCCGCAGGGGGCGGGCCCGGCTTACAGAATCCGGCTTACAGGCTGACTCAGGCCTTCTCTCCATGGCAATGGACGTTCTTCCCATCCCTGTCACGAGGCGCGAGACTTTATCTCGTGTCCCGATACAGATGCGAACCCCCTCAGCCAGGACGAGCTTTTACCCCGCCCCCTTAAGTCCCCTGCCCCAGCGGTGGACCGTTACTCATATGTAAGGAAACGGTTGCGGTTCATCCGGTTTGTGGTATGATGCGACTGTTTGGTAGACGGTCTTTCTGCCCCTGGCAGGACCTGGGGTAAATCCATAGAAAGGAGTTTTACCGTCTTGGATACAAGAACCTATGAATTGATGTTTATTGCAAGCGCCCAGTTGGGCGACACGGAGCTCGAGACGCTGCTTCAACGCGTACAGCGCTATCTCGAAGTTGCCGAGGCCGAGGTTTTGACCTTCAAGGACTGGGGTCTACGACGCCTGGCCTATCCCATCCTCAAGCAGCGCGAGGGCCGTTATTATCTGGTCCACTTTAAAGGGTCCCCTCAGTCTATCAATCCGTTAGACCGCAACCTGCGTCTGATTGAGGGGTTGATGCGGCACATCATCGTCCGAATCGAGGAGGTTCAGCAACAACCTGCTGAGCCGGAGGAGGTTCCGCCTACTCCGGAAGCCGAGGCCGTAGTGGAGGCTCCGGTGGAGGAGGCGGCGGAAGAGGTAACTGTAGAAGAGGTAAGAGAGGAGCCCCCGGAGCAGGAACCCCCAAGCCAGGCCTCAGAGTGAACTGGTCAGGCCAGCCACGATGACACGTAGTCTCAACAAAGTCATGATCATTGGTCGCCTGGGCCGTGACCCAGAGATGCGCTTCACGGCCAGTGGTCGTCCCGTGGCCTCCTTTAGTGTAGCTACCACCCGTGGCTGGACTGACTGCGACGGTGAACACCATGAGGTGACCGAGTGGTTTCATGTGGTGACCTGGGGAGGGCTGGCAGAGGTCTGCAAGAAGCATCTCCACAAGGGGTCTCTTGTCTATGTGGAGGGCAGGCTCCAAACCCGAAATTGGGAGGGGCCTGACGGGGAGCGCCACTATCGGACCGAGCTGGTCGCCCAGGAGCTGATCTTCCTGGACAACTACTGCGCCTCCGAGTGTGAAACGCTCCCAGAGAGGGCGGATAACCAGGAAGAACGTCACTAACTGAGTTCTCAGATAAAGGTAAGGAGTAAGGAGTGTGAGCGACTATCGCAGGCGACGACGCTTTACGCGTAGGAAGAAGGTCTGTTATTTCTGCACAGAGGGCATTGATGTGATCGACTACAAAGATGTATCGCTGCTGCGGCGTTACATCAGCGACCGGGGCAAGATCAGGCCACGGCGCCAGACGGGCACCTGTGCCCGTCATCAGCGCCGTCTTGCCGTGGCCATCAAGCGCGCACGGCACATGGCGTTGCTCCCCTTCGTGGCAGAGGTTGAGCTGTAGCCAACGGCACATGCTGATCGGGCATAGGGGGATTTGCCTCTATGCCCGTTACTTTATATACGGGATTGAGGGGTATGGCTAAACGATCGAAGGGCGAGAAACGGTTAACCCGTCGCCAGCTTGCGCGACGGGAGAGGGAACAGCGACTTCAGCGCATCATCCTGGGCGTCGCCATCGCATTGGGCGTGATCGTGGTGGGGGTCCTGGTCTACGGCATCGTGCGCGAGGTGTTCATCGAAGCGCGCCGGCCCGTTGCCAGGGTGGGGGATACGGTCATCACCAGCAAGGCGTTTCGTGAGCGTCAGCGCTACGAGAGATGGATGACCCAGCTCCAGATCTATCAATACCAGCAGTACATGTCGGAGATGAATGCGCAGGCAACCCCCTCAGCCACGTCATCTATCACCGGCACGCAACCGACTCAGGGCACCAACGACGCCCTGATGCAACAGCTTGAGCTGAGCGTCACGAGCCTTCAGCGGCAGCTTTCCCCCGATATGGCCAACGTCTTCGGGGGCCAGATACTCGACCGGATGATCGAGGAAGAGCTGGTGCGCCAGGAGGCTGCCCGGCGGGGGCTCACCGTCACGGATGAGGAGATTCAGCAGCGCATCAAGGAGCTCCTGGGTTACACCGAACCCTCGGCGACCCAGCCCCTGACGGACACCACCATGACCTCCGACGCGGAGACATCTACGCCGGCGTCCGAGGACTTCGAAGAGGTGTACGAGGGCTTCAAGACGAATGTCCTGGAGGCAACCCGCTTCCCGGAGGATGACTTCAAGGCCATGATTGCCGCTGACCTGCTGCGCCTGCAGTTGAAGGACGCCCTGAGCCAGGAGTTGAACGCCGATCAGGATCAGGTCCAGGTGGCGCTCTTCACCCTTGAAAACGAAGAGGCAGCCAAGGAGCTTCAGGCCAGCCTCAACGATGGCAGCGCCGATCCCACCCTCGTCATCGAGGAACTGCAGGCCGATGACAGCCCCCAGTCGGCAGGATATGACCTGCCCTGGGTCCCCGTCGGCTACCTGGCGAATCAGTTTGGGGTCGAGGTGGAAAAGGCCGCCTTCAGCACGCCGGTGGGTAAGGCATCTCCTCCGCTCAAGGGGCCCGAAGGCGTGTACTTCGTGGTCTATGTCCGGGGGCACGAGACCCGCCCCCTGAGCCCCAACCTGTTTGCACAGGAGCAGGAGAAGGCCTACCAGGAGTGGCTGGTGGAGGCCAAGGACCGCTATGTCGAGTATCTGGACTGGGAGAAGGCCGTTATAACGGAATAGTCAGTTAGTCAGTCCGCTGCTCGAGGCAGGGTTCTGAGAGCCCTTGGTTGGAGTTACTGTCGTGAGCTTGCTGTCGTTCCCTGAGCTTGTCGAAGGGAACGACAGTAACGGTGATTGCCTTTCA
>CAZHBB010000201.1:2471-3578 GCA_964530185.1 uncultured Anaerolineales bacterium | reverse complement strand
GTACGCCCGTGGTGGCGGCGCCATCTGCGATATCTGTTGGCGCTGGGACTGCCGATGCTCATCATCCTGGGCGTCTCGGCAAAAATGTTGCCCACGGTCGTTGGCCGCGTGGACGACGGCGACCGCGGCGCTCGACTCATCGAGGGGAACGGCGTGCGATTGGTGTGGGCCCCTGCGGGGCCAGGCTGGAATTGGCGGCAGCCGTGGGGCGGATACCCCAGTTGGGATGCGCTGGCCTGGTATGGGGTACCTCCGGTGGGGTTGAAGGATGGGGACCGGCTTCCGCCAGGCCATGCCACTCAGTCGGATATGACTCGCACGGGGTTGTGCCGCTATCTGGATGCGACGGGCAAGCGGCTGATGGCCGAGCCTCAGAACATCTGGCGCATGCCCACCACCGATGAGATCGTGCGCTCACTGGTGTACCATGGAGAGAACGCGGGCTGCCAATGGGCGGGGGCGCTTGGCAAGGTTTCCTGCGATCGCCCGCCCAACAAGGAGACGCCCCTGTGGGCACCCGACCAACCGCCGATCTATCTGTGGTCGGGGGAAGCATATGATGAGACGAGTGCGTACTTCGTCAGTTACAATGGTTGGGTGAAGGAGCAACCTAAATCCTGGGGGAACCCACGGCATGGGTACCGCTGCGTTCGTGAGGCGACATCCCCGTAAAAGGAAGGGAGCGCCTGATGTCGCTCGTGGTGGGGGGATTGGAGTTTTCTTTCAGGAGGAGCGAGATCTTTGTGCCGGCGAAGCACAGCCTCGTTCGGCCTGATGCTACTTGGGACACTACTCATGCGGATGTGTGGTGGCGCGTCCCCCAGCGAGGGAACGCCCTCGGCCTTGGGTCGTGCGGTGACCCGTCCCCCACAGCGGTGGCGCCACTTGGTGGATGCCTCCCGTTGGCGCGCGGGCGGTGAATTTCTTCCCTGATGGACGCCGCTTTTTCTACTTTGGGGACGGGTGCCTGGATGCGTCGGCCACGGTGCGAACAGGAGGACTCCGGGTCCCGTGGCTGTGGCTCCACCTCGGTGGGTGAGGGTGTACGCGGTGGACTGCGCGATGGGTTATCGTCTATCGTTTTGCGGCCGGCATTTACCACAAAGG
>CAZHBB010000201.1:1188-2371 GCA_964530185.1 uncultured Anaerolineales bacterium | reverse complement strand
ATGGTCGCTGTGGGCTGTACGTTGCTACTTTGGAGGGGGCCTGGATGAAGTGGTCGCTCGAGAGGGGGATTGCCCTATGTTCGACTTTGTCCCCGTAAAGTGAGGCCGCTGCCATGGTGATCGGGATAAAGATGCAGCGTAAGTGGTAAATTGGTATAGCTTAATATAATGAGAGGGGGAATTTCATCGTCGCGCTGGAGCCGGAGCGCTTTAGCTCAGGCGGAGCGTGGGGATCCCCTTGTATGTGCACATATCTTATATTGTGGGGGCGTAACATGCCTAGAGAACTGCGTCTATCAGTGGTATTGTTGGTGCTTGTGGGCAGCGGAATGCTGACTTCATCGGTCTCCGCCTCACCTCCTCCGCAGCGCGTGATGGGTTGGAGCACTCCGCCCACCGCGGCCTCGCTGCTGGTCGGCGTGCCATATGAGGATGCCGGCAGCACGACGGACGCGGGGGTGGTAAACGTGATCTACGGTATCAGCGGCAGCGGGCTCATCACCTCCACCAGTGAGTACTTCGGGCAGACGGACACCTCGGGACGGAGTGAGGCCTACGACCAATATGGCTATGCCATCGCCAGCGGCGACTTCAACCACGACGGTTTCTTTGACGTTGCTATTGGGGTGCCGTATGAGAGCGACGGCGGCCATACGCATGCCGGCGCCGTTAACATTCTCTACGGTTCGGCGGCTGGGTTCACGCGCCAGGATTACTTTGCCGCCGATGCTATCGCGGCTCCCATAGTGACGGTGGGGGATGATGATCACTTTGGCTGGTCACTGGCGGCGGGTGATTTTGACGGCGATGGCTATACTGACCTTGCCGTTGGCGCGCCGAATAGTGACTGCTGTGGTCAAGACGCTGGTCTCGTTTGCGTGCTCTATGGCAGCCATAATGGCCTGGTTAAGGTCTCAGCGGTATTTGACTATCTTAGTGGTATGAATGACGTTGACAGTCATTATGGCTGGGCGTTGGTCAGCGCCGACTTTGATGGCGATGGCTATGATGACCTGGCGATCGGTGTGCCAGGTGGAAAGTCCCTTGGTACCTCCGCGTATGGGGGCAATCTGTCGCTTAGATTCGGTGCGGATAGGGATGCTGGGGTAGCGCCTGGTGATACGCTATCGCAGTCAAATATCGGGCAAGGCGTCAGTGAGGATGGCGACCAGTTTGGCTGGTC
>CAZHBB010000201.1:0-1088 GCA_964530185.1 uncultured Anaerolineales bacterium | reverse complement strand
TGAGGTCTATGAGTGAGATGGCGTCGCGGGAGATTGTTCGCCGTTGCATCGAGTTTGACAATCCACCGCGGATCGGTCTCCATTTCCATGTGCTTCCCATCGCGGGGCGGACCTGGCCGTTGACGGACTTAATATCGCGCGTTCCTGCGATACGCGACGTACCCGCTGCACCCCTACGCGGCGGGCCCCGGCAGGGTGGCACAGTGAGGTAGACCGTCACCGCTTTTGTCGGTGTTGCTTTGCCAACTGGTCATGCCTACCCTATACTAGGAAAAGCTGGCGTGGTGGCGGGAAGCCAGCGATATTTCGATAGGGCGGGACAGGAACAGATCTATAGACACAAGAGAGGAGGGGCAATGCCCGGCTTCACTTCCGTTCAATTAGAACCCGATGAGAAGATGGTTTTTGGTCCGGTTACGACCACTAAGAGTGTCTCCATTGGAGCTACACCACCCAACCAAGGAGTGGGGACAGCGTCCGTGGGTGAGGCCGCGACACCACAGCGGTTGACGCACACGTCGGGGCGTACGATTGGCGTAACCACGCAGCGAGTCATTGTCGAGGATCTGAAGGATCCGGACAAGACGCAGATCATCCCGAACGATCAAGTTTAGCGAGTTTTCGTCAAGACCAAGCAGCGCAAGGAGCAGATCTCGCTGACGTTGGATAGGGTCTTGACGGCGTCTGGGCAGTCCGTGAAATTGAATATCCGAGGGCTGCCCACCCAAGTCGAGAACACGCTAAAGGAGATCTTCCCTCAGGCGGAGGTTGTTCATGGCACGGGGGGGGCGGGTTCTGCGGGACTCAAGATTGCGGCGATCATCGTAGGGGTGGTTGTCTTCTTGATGTGTGTCCTGCCGACATTGATTATGGTGATTGGTAAGCTGGTTAGCCGTTAGGGCTGGGCGGTCATGTTGCATGCTCTTGCGTGCCGCCAGCCACCTGCGGCGCAGGAGCGCGAGTCGAGGAGGAAGGGCGTTGTTGCCCTTCCTCCTCAGCGTTCAGGCACCAGGCCGGGCTAGCCCGTTGTCGGAGCCTGGCCTGGCTGAAGGTGCTGTCTTCGTCTGGGCCTGCACGATGCTCAGGAA
>CAZHBB010000200.1:0-3617 GCA_964530185.1 uncultured Anaerolineales bacterium | reverse complement strand
CCTTTGCCGAGAGCCGCCACCGCAAGCGATGGCCCGCGTACGCCACCCATCCATCGAGGTGACAGTCACCGCCTCTCCCCCACCACTTCTGTGACAGTCTCGCTTTCCCACAGGGCCGTACGCATCCGAATGGAGAGCGATGTAGGGTAAGCCAGAGTTATGCACGACGGGCTTTCGCGCCTGGGAGAGCGCGCCTGTCTGAACGGCCTGGAAAGGCTATCCCACAACTACAATGGCACGCAGGACAGACCTTAGCCCCTCGGGGTCTCACACACGGCTGTGAGACTCACAAATCGAGATACGTACCCCCTCTTCATGGCTTAGCCATCTCACGAAGAGCTGTGTAAGCTGGACGGACGCCTGCTCCCTCCCACGCAGCCCAATCCTCTCCCGCTCCATACCAAAAAGGATCGACAATCGCCCACCAGAACTCCTCGTTCTCAGGCGTCCACTTTGGGTCAGGGAAATTCCACACAAACATAGGGCCAATCCAGGGGCGCCAGTTCTCGCGAGCGAATTGAAACGCCCGCACCAGATACTGCGCCTGCTGCTCAGGGGTCACCGCAAACCAGGCATAGTCAGGATGTGCCGGGCTGTCGTCGGTATGCCAGCCAAACTCCAGGATGGCGACCTGTTTGTGCCCGTCACCATGTTGCACCATGAGAGCCCGCATCTGCTCCGCGTGGCGGAAACAGAAAAAGGCATGGCCGCCGTAGCTACCCTGTGGGTCCGCCGCTTCCTCAGGCGAGATCTCGGGAGGGGCCTTGTAGCCCGGGGCGTTCAGCCCCAAGAGGTCAAAGTAGGGAGAGGCACCAGCCGCATACATGGCGGCCAGGAAGTCAGGGTCAGGCATCGCCTCGGGAGGCGCCGAACCGGTGGGCGCCAGCCCGGCGGAGATCACCAGCGCCTCGGGGTCCGCTTCCTTGATCGCCACGTAGCACGTTCTCAGCAGCGAGACATAACCCACCGGGTCTGGGGTCACCCCACCCCATTCCCGCGCCAGGTTGGGCTCATTCCACACCTGATACGCCCGGACCCGGCCACAATACCTGGTCGCCAATGCCCCACAGAACTCCCCCCATGCCTCAAGGGAGACCGGCACGTAGCCAGATGGGGAGTCCAGCGGCGCGTCCTGGGCTGCCCAGGCAGGAATGCCGTCCAAACGCAGCACCAGGTTGATGGAGCGTTGCTCAGCCTCGTCAACGATGCGATCGAGGGCCGCCCACTCGTAGCGCCCAGGCCCTGCCCCCTCCACATCCTGCCAGGCCACCCGCTGCTTCACCCAGGTGAACCCGGCATCCTGAATCAATGGCCAATCCCTCCGCACCGCGGCCCAGGGGTCCCACCACATGTGGACATTCAGCCCATACCCCGGTGAGTCCACTGCTCCCGCTACGGGCCAGGAGGTCGGGCTGGGGGTTGGGATCGGGGTCGGTGCCGCAGGGGTACCTCCGCATCCTGCCAGGGCCCAGGCCAACACCAGGAACAGCAGCCAAGGCCCCAGGTATGGTCGATGGGGAAATCTGTGGGACTTACGCCTCATGGCACCTTGGGCATCGTTGCGATGGCGCCAAACGCAGGCCGCGCCGCGCCAGTGAGGTCAAGAATGCTGTATGGGGCGTTGGGGTCCACAGCACCCAGACCGCCCTTGTACGAGTAGTCCAGATTCCACAGCGTCGCCACCCAGACGAAGCCCCAGCGGCGCATAAGCTGAAACGCCTCCACGTCCCAGGCAGCCTGCTCCTCCTCGGTGTTATCATCGGCGAACTCGAAGCGCGGTGGTGTGCCCCCCAGACCCTCACTGCTCGCCCAGCCAAACTCCGTCACACACAACGGGGTGTTACGCTGTGCTTCAAGGATCATGTCATGGTAGGACCACAGAGTGCTCTTGAAGGACCATGAGTGATGCGGGGAGTCGAAGGGGCCTCTGAAGGTGGCGGTGGGGTCGTTGTACCCCTCGTCCCAGGCCACATCCGGCGGCATGTTGTATCCGTTGTGGTGCACCCCTACGCAGTCAGCGTAGTTGAGAAAGCCCGCATCGATCATCTGTTGGAAGTAGACGAAATCATCGATGACGGTGTACCGCTCTGGGTTATCTGGATCGGTCGCCACGACACCGGTGGGAGAGAGCGCGCCGCTGATGACGATGATATCAGGGTCCCGGCTCTTGATCGCCTGGTACGTCAACCGCAGCATCTCCACATAGCGCTGGGCGTTCACACCTTCGGCCGTGTCCCACTCCCGATCGAGGTTCTGTTCGTTCCACACCTCGATGGCGTGGATCCGCCCCTTGTAGCGATCCACAAGCTGCCCCACAAACTCCACATAGAGCGTGAGATCGTCGGGAGGGGCCGCCTCAGGGTTGGCATCGACGTACGTGCGCGACCAACTTGGCGCCCCCACCACGCTCATCAGGACCTTCAGGTTACGCTCCGCGGCGGCATCCACCATCGCATCGTAGCCGCTCCAGTCCATCTGCCCGGGAGCTGTGGAGAAATGATCCCATCGCACCTGCTGCTTCACCCAGGTGAGCCCCAACTGGTCCTTCACCTGATCCATCGTGTAGTACGGCATGCTGATCCCGTGGGCTGCGATGCCGTAGCCGAAATCCCCCCACGGTAACGGGTCCAGGGTTGCTCCACCTCCCTGGTCGGGTGTCGGGGTCGGCAGGACAAGGGTCGCCGGTGGAGCAGCGGTCCCGACAGCCTCAGCCGTCGGTGTGGCCGTAGACGCCACCTGAGCCTGACCCTGGGGGGGTGTGCCTTCTGGCGCGGGCTTCCCGATCGGGACCTGGAAGACCCCCGCGACACATACCGCCCCCAGCACTAACAGGAGCGCCCAGACAACCCCGGCCGCGACCAACGATCGGCCACGCAGCCGGGAAAACAGATCCTGCACATGTTGCCAGAACGGACTTTGCATGACACCTCCGACACCAAACGGGGTAAAGTGGTCATTCCAGCGGTAGGACGCACCGCGCGTCTGAGGTCACCCCCAGCCCAAATCGTCGGCAGACCGACGTGATCCCCGGCTCGCCCCTGGAGAGGGTGCATCCCCGCCCTCAGCGAGCTGGGCCTCCCCCTCCTCATCATCGGGAGGGCCCTCCGCCATCATGCGCCTCTCCACCGAATTCGAGAGAGCCGTAGCCGCGGCCGCCTGGGTCACAGGGGTGTCAGGGACCTGCGCCACCAGATCGGGGACCAGGTCAGCCAGGTCGTCATCGGTGGCTCCCTCGATACGGCGAGCGATCAGCTCCTTGTAGGGTGCGCTGCCATACAGGCCGTCCGCATCCTCAAGCCGCCCCGACTCCTTGAGGAACCTGGCGGTTTCGGCCAGATCCTCTCCATCCACCTGCTCTGCCGCCTCTCGCAGGGCCGTCTCATGATGACGGGAACTGTGCACCAGGGCAGCCGCCGTGATCAGCCTCTCGACGTCGGTGTTGCCACAACGTGGACAGGGAGGGGCAGGCTCATCGAAGCTCCGTGCCAGGTGGCTGAAACGCCCGTGACATTGACGGCAATAGTACTCGTAGATTGGCATAGTCCCTACCAGCATCAGCCCAGTCTGCTATCTCATAGTAGACAGGCTCCCGCTTCGTCACGGGAGCCCTACCGCCT
>CAZHBB010000199.1:0-3622 GCA_964530185.1 uncultured Anaerolineales bacterium | reverse complement strand
TCCCCCCAGATCTGTCGCATCTCCTCGTTGCTCTCCAATAGCGCCTCGAGGGGGCCCGACGCGGCCAGCCGCCCCTCCTGAAGCAGCAGGATGGTGTCGGCCCGTTGCAGGGCGGGTCGGCGGTGCGAGACTGCCAGGCAGGTGGTGCCGTCGTCGGCCCTGGTGCGCGCCAGGATGTTGTCCCAAAGCATCCGCTCGGTCTCCACATCCAGCGCGCTGGAGAGATCGTCGATGACCAGCAGCTCTGGCTGGCGCACGAACATGCGGGCGGCGGCGGTGCGCAGCCGCTGTCCGCCGGACAGCCTGACGCCGCGCGGCCCGATCACCGTATCCAGGCCTTCCGGCATCCGCGCCAGGTCGGGCTCCAGCGCCGCCATGCGGAGGGCACGTTGCAGGTCGGCAGGCGTGGCCGGACAGCCCATCAGGATGTTGTCGCGCAGCGAGGCGCTGAACAGGTGGGGGATCTGCGCGGTATAGGCGCTGCGCGGCGGCACAAAGAAGCTGGCCGGTGCTGTCACCGGCTGGCCGTTCCACCAGACGGTCCCGGCGTCGGCCGGCAGCAACCCCAGTAGCACCCGCAGCAGCGTTGTCTTGCCAGAGCCTATCCGCCCCGTGATGACCACGAAGTCACCCCGACGCAGGGAGAAGCTCACCGCCTCGATCCCGTGGTCTGACGCGGGATAGTGGTAGGTCAGGCTCTCCACCGTCAGGGTCTGCAACCGGTCGGCCCGGCGCTTCACGGGGGGCACCAGCGCTGGCGGTGCGCCGCGCAGGTAGGTGGGGTTGTGGGCCACCAGGCGCTCGCTCGCCTCTGCCTGCGAAAGCTCCGGTGGATCGTGGCGGAGCAGCGGCAGGAGGCGCTGAAAGGCCACCCCGACCTGCCGGTAGCAGGCGGTGAAGCCGCCCGACTCGACGATGAACATGGTGATGCTATCCATGCTGGTGACGAAGAAGGCGAAGTCACCCAGGGTGAAGGTGCCAGTGCGCATTCTGCCGGCCGCCAGGAGCAGGATCATGCCGGTGGTCAGGGTGCCGGCCTCCTCGCACAGCGCGATGATGAGCTGACTGAGGGCGCGGTCGCGCACCATCGCATGCCGACGTCGTTCGCCCAGTTGGGTAACGTGTCGGGTGACGTGCACTTCGGCGTTGGCGACCTTGATGGCCTGGACCGCGCTCAGGACCTCGTTGAGCGTCCCTGTCATGCGGGCAGTGGCCGCGCGGCTTGCCTTACGGTATCGTTCTGCATGGCTGCTGACGCGGCGCGAGATGAGGATCACGCCGATGAGCGGTAGCAGTGCCAGCAGCGTGATCGCCGCGTCAATCCGCACCATCAGGCCCAAGGCGATGGCGGTGTAGGTGAGGATGGCAGCCTGGTCGACCAGCCAGGCCATGGCCTGCTCGATCTCAGTTACGTCGTCGCGGAAGGTGTTGACCGCCTCGCCCGCTGAACCCGGTAGGGGCCGCGCGCCGGGACGTTGCAGGATATGCGCCAGGAGGTTGCGCCGCAACAGTGCGCCGACGCCGAAACGCTGGCGCGCGCCAATCACGGCGCCGCTGCCGATGGTGAGGATGTGAAATCCCCTGGTCAGCAGGATCAGGACGATGACACCCGGCACGCCGAAGCGCAATGGCCGTGCGCCGGTGAGGATGTCGAAGAAGAGCTTGGTGATCAGCCGCGGGGCCAGTTCCATGAGATAGACGATCAGCCAGACGCCAAGATAGGCCAGCGAGTAGCCAGGTTCGTAGGCTACGAGGCGGACGATCAGCCGGGTGAGGCCCCAGGGTTCTCTCTGTGTGGTCGCAGACATGGCTTTGCCTCCGTCAGTACCCATGCGCCGGCCCCTTCAGGCCAGCACCTCTTCCATGCCGGTCTGGAGGAGGTGGTGGAAGACCGTGTTGGGGTTGTGTGCCAGGGCAGCGCGGGGACCCATCTCGCGGATGCGTCCCTCCTCCAGGATCACAATCTGGTCGGCGCGCTGGACTGTGTTGAGCCGATGGGCGATGAGGATGGCGGTGCGGTTGACCAGCAGCAGATCCACAGCCTGTTCCAGCCGCTGCTCCGTGGCCGGATCGAGCCGTGAGGATGCCTCGTCCAGGATGACCACGTCCGGGTCGCGGAGGAAGACCCTGGCAAAGGCCAGCAACTGGGCCTCTCCAGCGGAGAGCCCTCTGCCCCCAGCGTTGAGTTCGGTGTCCAGCCCATCGGGAAGGGCATCCAGCCAGGGGCCCAGCCCCAGGGTGTGCAGCACCCGGTGGATCTCTGCGTCGTCGATGTGGGGGTCGAACAGGGTGAGGTTGTCGCGCACGGAGGCATGGAAGAGATGCACCTCCTGCGTCACCAGCGCCACGCGGCGGCGTATCTCGGAGAGCGTGGTGGCGGTGAGGGGTGTGCCACCCAGACACACCTGCCCGGCTGTGGGATCGTAGAGCCGCAGCAGGAGGCGTGCCAGCGTGGTCTTGCCGCTGCCGGTCCGCCCCAGCAGGCCCAACACCTGCCCCGCTGCCAGGGTGAAGTCGAGCTGGTGCAGCACGAGGGGCGCGTCGTTGCCCGCACCATTGCCCCCCGACCCGTGCTCATAGGCGAACGAGACGTGGTCAAAGGTGACGGCGAGCGGACCGGGCGGCAGGGGGCCGGCGTCGCCCTCGGTGAGGCTGGAGCGCAGCGCGAGCAGGGCGTTCACACGCGCGATAGCGGCGTCCGCGTGCTGCAGGTCAGAGATCTGCCAGCGCAGCTCGGCGATCTGGCCGAAGAGCAGCCCCATGTAGCGGTCCACCAGGTAGGCGACGCCCAGCGTGATCAACCCACGGTAGAAGAGATAGCCGGCGGCCCCCACGGCCAGGCATTCACCCACGGCGACCAAGGCGGCATTGGTCATCCAACCTGAATGGGCGGCCAGGGCTGCGTTGCGGTGGATGGGCAGCCAGTGGCGCAGTGCAGCGTAGAAACGGTGCAGCACGTAAGCCCCCGCGCCGTTGGCGCGGATGTCCTCGGTGCCGGTCAGGTGTTCGCCCAGGAACCCATAAAAGCGGGCGCGTTCCTCGTGGAGCCGGTTCCAGTGGGGGATGACCCAGTTGCGCATGCGGACCAGGACGATCAGACCACCTACAGCAAAGATGGTGAAGAGCACGCCGAGCGACCACTGTTCGCGGGCCAGCATCACCAGGACGCCAAGCGCCAGGACAGCGTTGCCCAACACGTGCAGCACGAACTGCGAGAAGAAATTGGAGAGCGTATCCACATCGCCGTCGATGCGCTCGGTGAGTTCGGCGGGGGTGTGCGCCTTGTGGAAGTGCATATCCAGCCCCAGGCAGTGCCGCAGCAGGTCCACACGCAGGGCATTGGTCGCCGTCCAGGCCACGTTCTGGCTCACGTAGAGATTGGCTACGGTGAGCCCCTGGGTGATGGCGGCGATGAGGAAGAAGGCGGCGCCCCGCCACAGCAGCACATCGACGGGCGCACCCCCCAGCGCCTGGTCCAGGAAAGTGCGTATGAGCTGCGGGTTCACCAGTTGGAGGGCAATCTTGAGCGCCAGCAGCGTGGCCAGGACCACCATGCGAGGCCATTGCGGCCGCAGATAAGTATGCAGTAACGTCCAGTAGCTCTTGAGCGGGAGCTTCATCA
>CAZHBB010000198.1:0-3735 GCA_964530185.1 uncultured Anaerolineales bacterium | reverse complement strand
GGTCGATCCCAGACGAGGGTTTCAGCACCCGACACGTCATCATGAAGGGAAAACCAATGAGGCAGATGGTCACATGGTTGGGGGTGTTACTCCTCCTGGCCGGGGGCTGCTCCGCGCCCCCGACCCTGGTACCCCAGGCGACGTCCTTTGCCCAGCCCACGACTTCCCCCACCCCGCAGCCGACAAGCACCCTTCCCCCAGCGACCGAGACGCCCACTCCACCTCCCCCAACGGCCAGCCCTCGCCCGAGGCCCACCGCCACCAAGACCCCGACGCCGTGTCAGATCACGTCAAGTCACGACGTGATCCTCTATAACCGCCCATTTATAACCGCCACAGTGTTCTCCACCTTAAAGGCTGGTGATTCGATAGAGGCCTCAGCCAGGACCGAGGACCACTGGTATGGATTTGACCCCGGCATCGCACAAGCCGCCAACATTGGTGTCTTCCGGTTGCGCTGGATCCGTGACGACGGCACTCTGACACTGTCTGGCGATTGTGATCGTCTCCCCACGATAGTGGGTCCCCCACCTGGTATCTGTTTCTTCATGCCTATGGATGACGTAGACGTGCACACGGAGCCAGATCCCTCCTCCGAGGTCACAGGCCACCTAACGGTGGGAGATTACGCCGCCGTGATCGGCAAAGGACCTGGATGGACCCTGATCGATCTGTCTCAGGGGAACACCGGGGAGGACGTCCAGGGGTGGGTTCCAACCGATGCCCTCAACGTGAACTGCCCTGGAGGGGAAATCCCAACACTCGAGCCGTGAGCCGAGTACCTATGCCAACAGAGGTCATAGCACCATGATCGTTTATTACAACGGGGCATTCATGCCTCAGGAACAGGTGTGCATCTCGCCGGAGGACCGCGGGTTCCTCTTCGCCGATGGCGTCTACGAGGTTATCTGCGCCATAGACGGCCACCTGTTTCAGGCCGATGCCCATCTCCAACGGCTTGCCCACAGTCTGAACGCCCTGAGGATCGAGGGGCCGGCCCCCTCTGAACTGCTGCAGATAGCCATCTCGCTCCTCGAACACAATAGCCTCATGCAGGGAGGGGCCAAGCTGTACATCCAGATCACGCGGGGCAGTGCACCCCGTCGGCACGCTTTCCCCGATCCCCCAGTCCCGCCAACCGTCTATGCCACAGCCGTAGCGTTCCACCCTCCCACAGCACTCTGGAAGACCGGGGTCAGCGGATTGCTGGTGCCAGACACACGCTGGGCCCGATGCGACATTAAGTCCCTCGCCCTGCTGCCGAATGTTCTGGCAAGCCAGGCCGCCCACGAGGCAGGGGCTTATGACGCGATTTTCACAAGGGAGGGTGTGATCACCGAAGGTGCCCACACCAGCATCTGCGGCATCTATCAGGGTCTGCTTCTGACCCATCCCCTCGGTCCCCGCATCCTGGGCAGCGTGACTCGTCAGGTCGTCCTTAACCTCTGTGACACGCTGGGAATCCCCTACCGAGAAGAGCCTATCCCCACCAGGATGCTCCCCCGGCTGGACGAACTCATGTTCCTGGGCACAACCACCGGCGTCATGCCCATTGTCACCGTCGACGGGCACCCCATTGGAAGTGGGAAGCCGGGGCCGATCACCATCCGCCTGCAGCAGGCCCTCTGGCGGCTTATGAACGGACAGGACCCGCACTGAACCTGGCGGATCACCCGCTGGCGAGACCAGCACACCGCAATGGAGATGATGGGACCCTTTCCCCGCCCGGTCTCCGGCACCGGACTATGTGGGCCAGCCCGCCACAGAGACAAAGAAAGTACCGGGCGCTCACCATCCGCCCGGTACCCACTCACGGAGGCCAACAGGCTCAGAATGCCTGGAGCAGCTCCAGGAGCTTTCGATCAAGCTGATGTCCGTACCAGTCCTCGTAGGCCACATCCGCACGGCCTGAGTCGAGGATGCCGAACGGGCCCCGGAAGTTCCACAGGGCATAGCCGATGTTGTAGCGTGTCAGGATATCCAACACATCCCGCAGCCATGCCAGCACCACATGGTGCGGTGTCTGATTGTAAGCTCCCCCCTCGCCGCAGTGCACGCCGATACCCTGGCCGGCGAGCTCGGCCCAAGGCCTGTAGAGGCGCTCCAGATCATCGCGTGACCAGGATGCCCCGAATTGCCATCCGCCGGGCCATGTCGGCTCCGGCCAGTCCATCCCGTTCACCCATGAGGCCTTATAGTGGCTGACTCCCATGGGTTCATAAGCGCGACAGCTCTGGGCGATGCCCAGATCAGCCAATTCGGGCATGGGTAGACGTCCGTAGGCCAGGCCGTCGGCGATGATCAGGCGATCTGGATCCTCCTCCCGAATCGCTGCCACTGCCGCCCGAACCACGCGCGCGTGATCTGCCCGAGTCATGCCGTCCTCACTGGGGGCTGGGGGCTCATTGATCAGGTCGAAGCTGAGCTGTTCAGAAGGGACGCCTTTGTAGCGTCGGGCAAAGGCACGCCAGTGAAAGACAAACGCATCCAATGCTTCGGGATCCTTCCAGAGGTTGAATGGCTCCTCTCGTTCGCGATTGACTGAGTAGCCAGGCCCGCGATGGAAGTTGAAAGACACATGGATACCATACTTCTGGCCCAGCGCGATCACGCGGTCGACTTTATCGAGCATAGGCTCATAAAGACGGTACACGTCATCGCCCTCAATCCATAGGGTGTAGCAGGCTGGGATGCGCACGAAATCGAAGCCCCAGTCTGCCATCCAACGGAAATCATCCTCACGAAAGTTGCCGTCGCTCTTGGTGGTGAACATCTCGAGCAGGTTGAACCCTCGCCAGCGCGGCAGAACCGTCTGCCTTAACTCAGTGTCCATGTCTTGTGTTCTCCTTGCGCCCAGAATTCAGATTCAGACGATCCACTCACCCAATTGAGGCCCTCACAGAGGCCCTTCACTGCGTGACAGTGTTCTCCAGCACAAGCTCGCCCACGGTCACCCGGACCCTATCGCCTGGCAAAAGGGAGAAGGTATCAGGCGGCACAATTCCTGTCCCGGTCATCAGGAACGCACCGTACGGAAAGTCCAGCTCCCGGTACAGATAGGAGACCAACTCCTCCAGCCCGCGCTTCATTTGCGTCGTACTGATGCTATCTGCAAACAAGACCTCCCCTCCGCGAGCAATCTCCAGCGTGATCTCAAGATCCCTCAATACCTCGGAAGATACCAGCTTCAAACCCGGTCCCAGTGCACAGGAACCACGATAGAACTTAGCCTGCGGTAGATAGAGAGGATTCGCCCCCTCGATGTCACGCGAGGACAGGTCGTTGCCCGCGCAATAGCCCACGATCTCCCCCACCCGATTGATGACGATCGTCATCTCAGGTTCCGGCACGTTCCAGCCACTGTCCCCCCTGATGCGGACGGGCATACCGGGCCCCACCACCCGCCATCCGATAGCTTTGAGGAACAACTCGGGGCGGTCAGCCTGATAGACGCGGGCATAGATATCCCCGGTTTCGGACTCTGCCTGACGGGCATCACGGCTGCGTCGATAGGTCACACCGCTGGCCCACACTTCATGTGAGGGCTCCAGCGGTGGAAGCATGGGACCTGACGCCTGCTCCTCCGTAACCATCTCGCGTAAGACCTGGCGACACGTGGCCCAAGGCAGCGCCAGGAGCATTCTCAGATCGAACGAACGCGGAAGCCAGTGCCCATTCACCGCCCAGCGCGGGCCAGAGAGGGTCTGATGTCGGGTCAATTCCATAAGTACCTCC
>CAZHBB010000197.1:0-3793 GCA_964530185.1 uncultured Anaerolineales bacterium | reverse complement strand
TGGGCGGGATCGGCGCAGGCATGGTCTGTTTGGAGGGCACGGGAGGATTCACGCACCTGTCAGTAAAGGGCACGCCAGACATAGGCAACGCTCCGCTGATGTTTGCAGCTATCAGCCTGCCAGGACACCCCACCAAGGCGCGGGTGCTGGAGGGACCTGTGCCCGGCTGGAAGATCTTCACTCAACCCGAGGCGGGCAACGGCCTTGGGGGCACCCATCTGGGCCTGCCCCGGTTTGCCCATGCCTCCTTCGAAGCCCGCTTCCCGTTCGGGGTTGTGACACTGACCGATGAGCGGGTACCCCTCCGCATCCGATTGACCGGTTGGAGCCCATTCATCCCCGGAGATGCTGACAGCAGCAGCCTCCCTGTCGCCGGGCTCGAATACGAGATCCAGAACACGACAGAGGATGACATCGAAGCAATCTTCTCCTTCCACGCTCAGAACTTCATGGCCATGGGGGATAAGGGACACGAGGTCCGGCGAGGGCCTGGGGGATTCATCCTGTGGCAGGCGGGTAGCGATGAGCAACCGTGGCAGCAAGGGGCTTTCTCCATCGAGTGTGATGACCCGGCGACACAAGTCAACTGCGCGTGGTTCCGTGGGGGATGGTTCGATCCTTTGACCGTGGTATGGCGTTCCATCGCGCAGGGAGAGATACTCTCCCAAGATCCGCCAACCCAGGGCGACCCGAGCCCTGGCGGCAGCCTGTATGTCCCACTACAGTTGGCTCCGGGAGAGAGCCATACAATCCGCCTGCGCTTCGCCTGGCACGCTCCAGTGACGAACCTGCGTCTAGGCAAGGACATAGAGGAGAGCTCAGCCTGTGGGGACACATGCTGTTGCAGTGGGACTCATGTCCCGTGGTATGCAGGGGTCTTCGCCGACATCGACGCTGTGAGCACTTACTGGCGTACTCACTACGATGAACTGCTTGCCAGGACCATGCGTTTTACGGACAGCTTTTACGACATGACCCTGCCGCCAGAGGTGGTGGAGGCCATCGCAGCCAACCTGGTGATCCTCAAGACGCCAACGGTACAGCGTCAGACCGACGGAAGGCTCTGGTGCTGGGAGGGATGCTGCGAGCATCACGGCTGCTGCCATGGCTCCTGCACCCACGTCTGGAACTACGCCCAGGCGATTCCCCATCTCTTCCCGGAGCTAGAGCGTACGCTCCGAGAGACGGAATTCCTGGTCAACCAGGACGCACGCGGCCATCAGGCCTTCAGGGCCAGCCTTCCCATCCGGCCGCCGGCACACGATTTCCATGCAGCAGCGGACGGTCAGTTGGGCGGCATCATGAAAGTCTACCGTGAATGGCGCATCAGCGGGGATGAACTCTGGCTGCGCAAACTGTGGCCGAAGGTGAAGCAGAGCTTGAACTACTGCATCGAGACATGGGACCCCGACCACCTGGGGGTTCTGGTCGAACCGCATCACAACACCTACGACATCGAGTTTTGGGGGCCCGATGGCATGTGCACCTCGTTCTATCTCGGTGCCCTGAATGCAGCGACACTGATGGCCGAGGCTCTGGGTGACAAGGTCCCCCTGTATGAAGAGCTGCTGGAAAAGGGCCTGGCCTACATGGAGTCCAGGTTATGGAACGGCGAATACTTCATCCAGGAAGTCCAGTGGCAGGGACTGCACGCCGCGGACCCCACATCGAACCACGCCTGGAACGTGGATTACTCGCCCGAAGCCGCTGCCCTCCTGCAAAAAGAGGGGCCGAAGTATCAATATGGCAATGGCTGCCTATCTGATGGCGTGTTAGGAGCCTGGATCGCTGAGATGTGTGGCGTCCCCTCCCCACTCGACCCTCAGAAAGTGCGGGACCATCTCCTCTCAGTGCATCGCTACAATCTGCGGAGAGATCTAAGCGAACATGCCAACCCGCAGCGTCCCACGTTCGCCCTTGGGCAGGATGGTGGACTGCTGCTCTGTAGTTGGCCCCACGGTGATCAGCCGACCCTCCCCTTCGTCTACAGCAACGAGGTCTGGACCGGTATCGAGTATCAGGTGGCATCGCATCTCATGCTCATGGGAGAGGTTGACAAAGGATTGGAGATCGTGCGCATCACCCGAGACCGTTACGACAGCCACGTGCGGAATCCCTTCGATGAATACGAATGCGGGCACTGGTATGCTCGGGCCCTAGCCAGTTACGGGATGATTCAGGCACTGACCGGGGTTCGTTACGATGCCGTTGAGAAAACCCTATACATCCACCCGAGGATCGCGGGCGATTTCCGGGCATTCTTATCTACAGCCACGGGATTTGGCACCGTGGGCGTAAAGGACGGCAAGCCCTTCGTCGAAGTACATCACGGCACCATTCCCTATGAACGGATCGTATATCATGCCTTCACAGAGCAAGAACTGTGATTTTGAGGAGACCTACGATGAGTGAACGAGAGCTCTCCAATTGGTGCGGCATTCACCTCGCCTTGCAGCATGACACTGAAGTCAACCAACTTGTGCGCGAGCTTCCCAGGCTTCACGCAATGGGATTAAACGTCCTGATTCCAGAGATCAACTACCAGTTCGCATATCGCTCGCATCCGGAGCTACAAGGCGATGACCCTATCACACCAGATCAAGCACAGCGTCTCGTTGCCGCGTGTCGCCAATACGGGATCCGCCTCATTCCGCAGTTCCAGTGTCTGGGGCACCAGTCTTGGGGCAAAACCACTTTCCCACTCCTACGGGTCTACCCAGAGTTCGATGAGACGCCCGGCCAGTATCCCAATAACGAGGGGATCTACTGTCGCAGTTGGTGTCCCCAGCACCCTGCTGTCAACCCTATCATCTTCGATCTGTTTGATGAGCTTATTGAGGCGTTTGAGGCCGACGCTCTGCACGTGGGGATGGATGAGGTGTTCCTCATCGCATCCGAGCATTGCCCTCGCTGCAAGGGTAAAGATCCAGCCGTGCTCTTTGCGAGGGCCGTTAACGATTACTACACCTATCTGAGGGACAAGCACCATGTCGAGATGCTGATGTGGGGTGACCGCCTGCTAGACGCTAAGGCCACCGGCTACGGCAAGTGGGAGGCAGCCGAAAACGGCACTCATCCGGCCATCGATATGATCCCCAGGGACATCATCATCTGTGACTGGCACTATACCGAGCGCGAGGACTATCCCTCCATCCCATTCTTCCTGAAGCGGGGATTCAGGGTCTTGCCGGCAGGATGGAAAGAGGTCGGGGCGACGAAAGCTCTGCTCAAGGCGGCTCAGCACTACGGGGATAACCCCAACATGCTAGGGTATCTATGCACCACCTGGAGCGCTATTGGCCCCGGAGAACTACACACCTGGCCACCTGTGACGCTGGCTCTCCAAACTATGGCACAACGATAAAAAGGGTGAAGTCGACAAGGCCGCGAGCAGATATGTTCCTTTGGCTCGCGGCCTCACCTTATAGCAACGCGCGAAGTCCCGTCAGGAGTCCATCTCGCGCATGATCCGATCGACGACCAACTGCCGGAACTCAGGCGAGAGACTGGCGAAATAGGCGCTAAAGCCGGTCACACGCACCACCAGATCCGGATATTTCGAGGGATCTTTGTGCGCCTGCAGCACCTGCGCCGCGTTCATGATATTCAGGTTGATCTGAGTCCCCCCAAGGTCGAAATGCGTCTTGATCAAACTGGCGACGTTCTCAACCCCGCCCTCGTCTTTCGAGAGCGCAGGTTCCATCTCCATCTGCATGGGTGCGGCATTGCCATATCCCGGCTGCACCGATGCGATCGCCACCGCCATCGCTGTGAGGGCCCCATCCTTGCGGAA
>CAZHBB010000196.1:0-3832 GCA_964530185.1 uncultured Anaerolineales bacterium | reverse complement strand
CGCAAGGGGGCGTCTCCTATGATCGCCGTTTCGATGAGGTCCGTCGGACGCCGTTCCTGGTGCTGGACGACCTGGGTACGGAATCGGCTACACCCTGGGTCAAAGAAAAGCTCTTCCAGTTGATCAACTATCGGTATGTGCGGCGCCTTCCGACGGTGATCACCACCACATTGGATCTTCGTGATCTGGATCCCAAGATCGGCATCCGGCTGATGGACGTGTCGCGCTGTACGGTGTTCGAGATCAAAGCCCCGCCCTATTTAGGGGGGTCGGGGAGGGGAAAGCCGAAGCCCAGCAGACGTCCGCGCAAGCGTAGGAGTTAGCCGGTTGCGTGTTTAGAACATGTGTGCTATACTGTATGTGAAAGCCCGCCGGGCTTCTCTGGAAAATTGGGGAGTGATTCGAATCTTGGTGAACATTCGCTTGGGCGGCGGAGAGGGAGGTTAGGCATGGTCGAAGGTCGCCAGAAGGCATTGGAACAGGCCGTGGCGCAGATCAAGCGGCGCTTTGGGGATGGGGCTTTGATGCGCCTGGGGGATGTTTCGCACATGAACGTTGAGGTGATCCCCACCGGTTCGTTGGCGCTGGACATCGCGTTGGGTGTTGGGGGGGTGCCCCGGGGCAGGATCACTGAGATCTATGGCCCTGAGGGCTCGGGTAAGACAACGATCTGCCAGCACATCGTCGCTGAGGCGCAGAAGTTGGGAGGCATCGCAGCCTATATCGATATGGAGCACGCGGTCGACCCCCGCTATATGAGCCAATGCGGGGTCGATGTGGAGAGCCTCTATATCTCCCAGCCCGATACCGGTGAACAGGCGTTGGAGATTGCGGAGGCTTTGGTGCGCAGCGGCGCTGTGGATGTCATCGTGATCGACTCCGTGGCCGCCCTGGTGCCCCGGGCTGAGATCGAGGGGGAGATGGGCGATTCGCATCCTGGCCTTCAGGCCCGTTTGATGAGCCAGGCGTTGCGTAAACTCTCCGGCGCGATCAAGCAGAGCAATGTCGTGATGATCTTCACCAACCAGCTTCGAATGAAAATCGGTGTGCTGTTTGGTTCCCCAGAGACCACAAGCGGGGGACGTGCCCTCAAGTTCTACGCCTCGGTGCGCCTGGACGTGCGACGTGTCAAGTCCATCAAGTATCAGGGTGAGATCGTCGGACACACCACGCGGGTGCGTGTGACCAAGAACAAGGTGGCTCCGCCGTTCCGGGTGGCGGAGTTCGATATCATGTTTGGCCAGGGTATCAGCCGTGCCGGCGACCTGCTGGATGTGGGACTCGACCTTGGCGTGCTCGATAAGCGTGGCTCCTATTATTACTTCGAAGAAGAGAATTTCGCCCAAGGGCGGGAGAACGCCAAGAGCTATCTGGAGACTCACACTGACGTGGCCGACCGCATCGAACAATTGATCCGCGAGCGCCTCGAACACCTGGAGGCATTGCCCATGGAGATTCGAGGGGAGAAGGATGAAGAGGACGAGTCCCTGGCTGTAGAACTGTAACCCTTCGGGAAACAGTGTGTTTGTGAGTGAGCCAGCTCCCTGATCCTCCTTGGGAGGAACAGCTTCCCCTGGTCGCCCTTCCTATACGTGGTGGGGATGATAGGAGGTGGTGTGCTGGAACGGAGTTGGGGGCATGGGGGACGAGTCCCTGGTACAGGCACTTCTGGAACATCCTTCGCCCTCGGTGCGCGTGTGCGCCTGCCTGGATCTGGCCCATCGGCATAGGGCTGGGCCCCCGGATGACCCGCTGGTCCGGGCTCTACAGGCGGAGGTGGTGCGGTGCTCGCCGGTAAAGGAGATCCTGGACGCCCAGTATCCGGCTGGCTACTGGATGCACGCCGGGCTTGGTGTCTCGCCGCGTTACCGCGCGACGCTGTGGCAGGTGCTCTTTCTGGCGCAGTTGGGAGCTGGTCCCTCACCCCCGATTGTGCGCGCGGTCGATCGAATCCTGAGAGACAACCGGGATCCCTCGACCGGGGCATTGCGTCTCCGCAAGGGGCCTGAAGGACACGATCTCTCCCTCACCGCCGCGCTTCTGTGGGCCGTGGCCAGGCTGGGACTCGCGGATGAGTCTACCTGGGACGTCACCTGGCATTGGGTCAGGAAGCACACTCAGGGCAGATGCCTCGATGTCTGCGCGCTGGTTTGGGTCATCCGCGCCGCGGTCGCGTGGCAGCGGGAACCCCTGTTGCGCTCTCTGACTCCCCCGAACTGGGACCTTATGCGCCGGCATCTGTCCCATTCCCTCACCTTTCCGCTTACGCGCCAGCCTGACCTGCTGGCGGGCCTTCAGATGTGTGTCGAGGCGGGGCACCCGGAATGGCTTCCTGAGTGGGCGCTCTCCTTCCTGGCAGGGAAGCGCCGAGCCGAGGGTTGGCCTCTGGAACAGACGCCCGCGCCGATGTGGGCAAGCTGCGGCACACCGGGCGAGGTCAACCCCTGGGTCTCGGTACGTGTGTTGTCGGTGTGGCTGCCCCTTGTTTCGCGGGAACCTATTCCGTGACCAGGGTTACACCGAAGTGGTCCAGGATCCGCTGGATCGGAGTGAAGATCGTGACATGCTCTGATCCGGCGAAGAGCAGCCCCACGGCCCGGCGTTCCATATCGAGGACGGCAGAACCCGAATCCCCTGGACTGCTCATGGGTGAGGCGAAGATCTGGTCGACGAACCGCGCCTTGCGTCCCCGGTAGTCTACATCGACGGTGACGTGGACCTGGGTAACCGTGCCCTGGGTCAACCCCGTAGTCCGCCCTGTCTTCTGGACCCTTTGCCCCAGAGCAGGTTTGCCGACCCCGATCGGTGTGCCGACGCCCAGCACCTCTGCTTTGACCATCTCAGGGCTGATGGGACGCGCCAGTGCGGCATCCATCAGATTGAGGCCGGTGGTCTTCCGAATGGCCTGGAGCCGGTGCTCGGAGCCTGTCAGCCGCGCAAGAGTGTTCAAGAAACTGGCGAGGGTTTCGACGATCTGGCATTGGGCAGGGCTGTCTCCGAAGTCCAACGGCTCGAACTCCAGCAGCGCGGCCAGATGATCGTTGGCTGTCCCCCCGTCAGCCGGTCCGGGCTGATAGATGGCATCGCCGATCACACCCGCGTTGGTATCCGCCAGGACATGGTTGTTGCTGAGGATCAAGGGGTCTCCGTCCCTCTGAACCAGCAAGCCGAATGTCCCGGCGGTGATGTCCTTGTGGCCGATGGAGATGCCGGGCAGGGCAGGCCGCCACCGCCCCCGGGGATCGAGAGGGATCAGGGAGCGCAGGCGTCCCGTCTCCACCACGTCGGTGACCACTCCCTCGATCGTCTGAGGGACCAGGTCCTGGGGCGCCAGCTCCGCGGCGGGTACCTTGCGGACCACGGAGACGATAAGGCTGAGGATGTCGGTCTGCCTGCCATCCTTGATCTTATAACCCACTCCGCAGGCTACGACATGCCTCAGGCGGAACACACGCTCTACAGCCTTGTTGTAGGCCTCGATCAGGTTGTCCTTAAGCCCGTACTCGTACTCCATGGGGTTGCCTCCTGGTCTCTCTGCGTTCACCTGGCCCTGGGAGTGCCGATCTCCTGGACCCAGACGGGAACGCCCTCAAGCTCATCTGGAATCTGCTCCTCCGGCGTCAGCGTGTCGGCCGCGAGCTTGTGGGTCACGCTGACCACGATCCCTGGTCGCTGGGAGGGGGTGCCCCTCTGCCCGGCCGGGAGCCCGATGCCCACGGCCACGACGTTGGGCTTGCGCAGGAGCTCGTCCTGGTGACGCTCCAGCCGCGCCTGCAGTTCTGCCAGAGACATATCCTCCTGGCTCGTCTCGCTGGCTGTGTCGTCCGCTGCA
>CAZHBB010000195.1:0-3871 GCA_964530185.1 uncultured Anaerolineales bacterium | reverse complement strand
CCGCTCCATCCACGCGCTTCAACCCAATCGTCCCTGCTGCACTGGCGCCCGCCCCTCCGCCGTACGCGCGCGCAAGCGGGCCTCAAGCTCCGCGATGATCCTGGAATAAGCCGGGTTCCCGGCCAGGTTACAGTGCGCCAGGGGGTCCTCGCGCAGATCGACGAGCTTGTAATCACGTGCGTCGGAGTCGGTTGGCACACCATCGATCTCGGAGGTGAAGTCCAGACTCCAGCGTGCCGTCCGGATCCAGGAGCGACGCATCATCGCCCCACCCCTGGGCAGGCAGATCTCGCCGATGACATCCTCCCGAGGTGACGCCGTGAATAGATCACGCCCGACCATCGCCTCCGGGATCGGCAATCCCGCCATCCGCAGTAACGTGGGGGCCAGATCGACGCTCTCGGTCAAACGCGTCTCGCGCCGTCCGACGGGTACACCGGGCCCTGCGATCAAACAAGGCACGCGCGTAGTAAGGTCATAGAACATCCCCTTCTGAAACTGCCCGTACTCCCCCATCAGATCCCCGTGATCAGAGGTGTAGACGATGATCGTGTTCTCAAGCAGTCCCAGCTCGGTTAGTGCGTCCAACAGGCGTCCCACCTGTTGATCGATGTGCGAGACCAGTCCGTAGTACGTACACCGCATGCGCCGATATTCGGCATCGGTGTGCGCACGATACACCGCGGAATCCCCGGCGGGGAGTTCATAGCGCGGGCGAGAGGTTAACACAGTTTCGTCCGGCACGTCCCAATCCATATCTGCAGGATCGTACATGCTATAGAACGGTTCCGGCGCCAGCACCGGCGTGTGTGGCGCTAGGAAACTCACCCGCATAAGGAAAGGACGCCGCACGTGCTCATACATCCGTAGCCAGTCCAGGGCGTGATCTACCAGATAGCTCTGCGGCGTCCGACCCCCGGCCACACGCGGATAACGACCGGAAAGGATCACACTATGCTTCCCCCTGTGTCCCAGATGGATAACCTCATGCGCTTCCTCATCGAACCGCTCCGCTAACCCTGTGAAGTGCGCCTCATCGGGGAACCACTCGAAGTGCCAGTTCTCCAGCCAGGTGTGGTGATGTGGCGTGTGGTACTTCCCCAGGTTAACCGTCACATAACCAGCCGCCGCAAAGAGTTCTGGGAAGGCGGAGACACCCTCTGGCCAGCGTCCCCACGTGTAATGCACTGAATTGTTCAAGATGCCGGTCTGATGAGGATAGCGGCTTGTGAGTTCACAGACCCGACTGGGCACGCAGACCGGACTCTGAACGTGATGCTCCAGGAAGACAGTACCTCGACGCGCCAGTGCGTCGAGATTAGGGGTTCGCACACGGGAATTGCCGTAGCAACCAAGGCTATCTGTACGCTGCTCGTCGGTCTGAATCCAGAGAATGTTCATCCAAATACAACGATGGAACTCTAGGACGGTGCATCCACAGTCCAAGGGGTATGGATGCGCCCCCATTCACATGTCACCTCGCGGTAATGCGCCAGCCCATCTCGCTCGAGGTAGACCTGTCCAGGCAGGAAGTCGTCGTCCAAGCGCGCCAGCCAGGCCTGCAGTTCAGTTTCCAGAGCATCCCGCACTGTGGCGTAGGCAGGATCATCGCACAGATTGTGCATCTGATAGGGATCAGCGACGTTGTCGTAGAGCAGCCATGGCCCTTGCATCGACCGGACATACGTGTATCGGCTCGTCCGCACGCCACGATAGGACGGAAGCCCCTGCGCTCTCAACATCCCAAAGCTGACCGGCGACGAGAGAAATGCTGAGAGAGCGAGATCAGGCGAACACTGTCCCAACAAGTAGGATGAGAAGTCACGGCCCTGCACCGAATCCGGGATAGGGAGACCACACAGAGACAGCAACGTGGGCATGATATCCGGTGCGTTCAATGGCACATCGACCACCCGCCCTTGCCGCCCAACGCGCCTTGGGTAGCGCAACAGAAACGGCACACGGATAGATTCATCCCACGGACAGTGCTTAGCACGCACCCCCTGGCTGTAGTGCATATCCCCATGATCCGAGGTGAATACGAAAATCGTGTCCTCCGCAATGCCGACGTCATCGAGCGTCTCAAGCAGCAACGCCACACCATCGTCCAATGCGGTGATATGCGCATAGTAGCCACGTAGGTTTTCCATCGCCTGGTCCCGGCACGCGGCGGGCACGTTGGGCCGTAGCACAAGCTCCCGCCCACGATACTGGGACAGGTACTCCTCGGGCACGAGGTCGTAGGGATCATGCGGCGGCCCCCACGAGAGCATTAACAAGAACGGACGCGATGCCCCGGCGTGCTCACGGATGTAGGTGCAGGCATCCCTGGCTTGGGCTAAGACGTCGTAACCCTCCCAGAGCTTCGACTCCGGATCGTCGTCCTCGAAATACGGTGAGCGGAGGTAATCATGATTGCACTCGAACGCCTTCCAATACTCAAACCCCTTGCGCGCCTCCGGCGGAATATAAGCACGCCGCCGACCGTAGGCCCCGTCTGGACTCCCGTAGAGGTGCCACTTGCCGATGTACGCCGTGTCATAGCCATGTGCAGCAAAGACCTCGGCCAGATATGGCCCCGGCGCTTCAAGGGGCACATCGTTGATATATACCCCGTGCGTCAACGGATACTGCCCGGTGAGCAAACTGGCACGATAGGGAGAGCAAACAGGGTGTCCGGAGAGTGCAGTCACCACATTGACACTCTCCGCCGCCAGACGATCAAGCGCCGGGGTATGCGCGTTGGGATCTCCTGCATACCCTGTGGCCTGAGCACGCATCTGATCAGGAAAGACAAAGACGACATTCGGGCGTTGAGGCTCTGTCACCGCACCCTCCTTACACTACACTACCGGGCAACGACAGCTAGCTCGATGTCGAGGAGCTTGGCCAGCTTCTCGATCTTGCCCAACTGATGTCCCACCCCCAAGGCGAAATGGTGCGTCGAGCCCGTCTCAGTCCACGCCTGCCCAAACTCGTCTGGCGTCATATCGCCGAACTTCACCCGCGTGTTTGTATTGCCGATCTGCAAGATCGGCCCCGGAATCGACTCACCTTCAGCCGCTACAAATTTGAACCGGCCATCACCCGTCTGCGTCAGCCCCAACATCGTGACCGGCCCATGCTTGACACTGAACTCGACGGAGACTCCGTGCCCCGATTTACCGTGGAAGAGTTTCATGCCGCGCAGGATGGGTTTCCTGTCACCAATACCGATATGACCCGGTCCATCGTGCCCAGCGACCACGAAACCGCCCTCAAAGTCCAACAGATAGAGCTCGCAGAATGACCCACCTGCGTTGAAATGCTCCTGGATAAACATTGCCACACACGTCTTGAGATCAGCCTCGCCGGCGCATGGGATGCCCCGCGCCGTCAACATCGAGTTACCCAGGATCATCGCCGCCGCGATCCGCTCATAGAGGTTGTTGTTCCACCCGCGATAATAATAGGCCAGCCCGTCCAGATTGAAGTCCTCAACCAGACGATCCTCTGCGCATGCCACCCGCGCAGCCCAACGCAGGTCCTCCGGATCCACCTTCTCGGTGATGCGATCATAGCCCGGCGGCGGCATAAGGAACATCTCCTTCGCCTCCGCTACTTTAGCGTCAACTTCGGCCTCGGTCACGCGCTCCACGCGATCGGCTAGATCGCACATCTCGAGGATTTCAACGTGAGCCCCCAGATAGCCCTGATGCATGGTGAAATCAGTGTACATATCAAGCATGCCGGGGTAGTAGTGGCCCAGATAACCCAGGCGACTGTTCATTAAGGCCCGCTTCGTAGCCGCAGCCTCAATCCACTCTGACACTTCGCGCCCGACACGCTCCTGGAAATCCCCGCCGACCACGCAATGAAAGGGCAACCCCGA
>CAZHBB010000194.1:0-4019 GCA_964530185.1 uncultured Anaerolineales bacterium | reverse complement strand
GCGGCCTCAAAGCTCGGTCACATAGCCCAGACTCACCGCTTGAGACACAGCAGCCGCGCGCGTGTGGACCCCGAGCTTGTCAAAGATCGCTCGCAGGTGCCGTTTGACCGTATTGGGAGAGATCACCAGCGCCTCACCGATCTCCTTGTTCGTCAATCCGCGGGCCAGCAATTGCAGCACCTCAATCTCCCTGGCTGTCAGGGGACCCGCAGGCAGACGGGCGGTGCGTACTGCGGCAAGAGCCTCCTCCACCGCTCTCAGAAAAGCGCGGCGGTCGAAACTTTGCTTCTCCAGACACACAGCAACCTGGTACTGATCATAGAGCCGCCGCACGTCCTCAGGGGTGAGCACGCCGCTGACGACCACCGTCGCGCCCCCCTTCTCCCGAGCGGCGTCAAGCAGATGATACCCCGCGCGATCCACGGGAGCGCCCGAACGCCAGAGGTGCCCCGATAGCGAGAGGTCGACGACCGCCACCTGAAAAGGCTCGCGTCGCAGGTAGCCCATAGCCTCGCCAGGGCCTGTGCAGACCCGCACGCTGTACCCGGCCTCGCTCAGCAATTCCTGCAGGATGTCACGCCAGCCGGCGTCATCCTCCACGACCAGGACAGCGCCACCTTTTCCTCGCTTCCCCTCCACGCCCGCGCTCACCTGTCCGACAGCCTTGAACGATCTGAGCCGGGATGGCTCAGGGGACACAGGGGGCACGGCCGCCAGTGCCTTATGGACCAGGGCATGGAAACGAGCGCGCTCGAACTGGGCCTTCTCCAGACAACTGAAAGCCCCATACTCCGTCAGTGCTCGGACCGCCAGATCCACCGTAGCATAGCCGCTCAACAGGATAGCTTTACAGCCGGGATCATGCCGCCGTATAGCCGCCAATACGTCGAGGCCCTCATGGTTGAGCGCAGCCTCCTCGGTGAGCGCCAGATCCACGACCGCGAGGCGATGCGCGTGTGCCCGGACACACTGGATCGCCGCCTCAGATGTCGCCGCACTGTCGACGACCAGGCCGTGGTCTGTCAGCAGCTCCCCGATGATCTGTCGCCACGCCGGGTCATCCTCGACCACAAGAGCGCGTCCCACGTCCGACTTACGCGGGGCCATCGTTCTTCGCCGCTCCTGGCAATCTCAACCGGAACCTGGTGCCCCCCTCCTGCGCCTGCTCGACCGTCACCGAGCCGCCGAGCCGCATCAAGAGCGTGCGCACCCACCACAGCCCAAATCCAAGGCCACGGCCGTCACGCGCCGCCGCGCTGGCGCCAAACTCAAAGGCCCGCTCACCCAATGAGGGCGGGATCCCAGGCCCCTCATCCACAACAGAGAGCTCTACCCAATCACCCATCGCCTGACCGGAGATGGTCACCTTCCCTTCCCCTTTCATCGCCGAGGCGGCATTCTCCAGCAGATTGGTGAAGATGAAGGTAAGCCCCCAATCGGTCGCGACAACGGGCGGCAGGGCATCCAACCCTTCGCAGACCACTTCAACCCCCTCTGGGAGCTGCGCTTCAGCGATGGCCCCCGTCGCACACCGGGCTACATCCACCGGCCCGGGCACGATGGGCCGCAGGTGGGACAGGCTATCGCGCACCGAGGCCATGGCCTCCCGTGCGCTGCGCTCGATCTCGCGCAGGTTGTCCGCCAGGTAGAGGTCCCTGGCCAATGTCGTAGCACACTTGTCCTGGATCCCCTGGACGCGCACCGGGATCGTCCCCACTTTATTGTTCAGGTGATGAAGCACGTTTGCCGCCACATCCCCAACGGCGGCAAAGGTCTCGGCCACGGCATGGCGTTCCTGGGCCAGCCGCAGCGCTTCCTGGCGCTCCTCATTCTGAAGGGCGAGGGCGGCGTAGTGGGCCAGACAGGCCAGCACTTTCCGATCCCAATCCGACTCCGTAAACTCGCCAGGTTCATCCCTGACGCCGTAGACGCTCAACGCCCCGAGGGCCTCACCGTCCTCACGCGACAGGATCGGCACGATCAACGCGCGGGTCCAACCCTGCAAGCGGGCCAGGTCCCGCCGATGGAACCGGGGGTCCTCACGCACATCCTCAGAGACCACGATGGTACGGTCCAACACAGCCTGCCCTGCCAGACTGTTGTGGAGCGGCAGACGCCAGCCTCGCTCAAACCCCTCCGTCGCTGCCTGAAGGACCAGGGTCTCCCCCTCCAACGTCCACAGGCCAGCCGCGGGCGCATTCAGCAGATTAGTCGCCTGCACGACCAGGTGTTCCAGAATCCGCCCGCACGGCTCGACCAGGAGCAAGCGCGTCACCTCAAACAGCGCGTCCAGGAGACGCACCTCCTGGATCGCGATCACGGCCTGGGTAGCCAGCGATTGCAACAGATGCCGGTCATGCTCGTCGAATGCGCCGATCTCTGGGCTCTCCAGGTTCAAGACCCCCTCCAACCGCCCACGGGAGCCAATCAGGGGCACAGCAACTTCTGAGCGCATACGCAGATCCTCATCCAGAGGATGGTAGAGACGCACCCAGGGCGCTGCATCCAGATCATGGATACAAAGCGGCTCCTTATGGACCGCAACCCATCCCATGATGCTGCTGGCATCCACCGGCAGCGCCTCGAGATGTGGGCGTCCGACAGTCCCAGCCACCGCGCGCGTCACCAACTGAGCGCCGGTCTCGTCCACCAGACGGAAGATCCCGTGATGGGCACCGGTGACCTCTAACGCCATGCGCAGGATCGCCTCCAGCGTCTCATCCAGACCCAGCCGCGACGAGATCAGCATGCCGGCCCGCCAGAGTCGGTTCACCGTCTCCTCTGCCCGCGCCAGCTCCTGATGCACATCGGCCAGCCGCCGTGCCTGATAGATCGCCATCGCGGCGTGATTCGCCAGGCTCTCGATCGCCAACAGGGTCAGGGCATCCCCCTCCCAAAGGTCACGACTGTATACGCACAGCACCCCCATGGGCTGGGAGGCCACCACCAGCGGGAAGCAGGCAGCGGAGCGATAGCCGGACGCGACCATCGCATCGTCGAGGGCAACCTCCGGATGTTCCGTCGAAAACACCCACTGCTGTTCGCGGATCGCCTTCAACGCCAGGCCGTCCGGGCCAGGCTCAGAGGCCTGTGGCAGTGCCCCATCCCCTCCCGCTATCACCGCTGGCGCAGTTAACGGCGGAACACGGACTGGGTCGTAGCGATGGAGGAGGACAAGGCAGCCCGGCACAACCCGCGCCACGCTCTGGGCCACCCGTTGGAGCACGGGTTCCACCCCTGCTGCGCCTTGAGGCGTGAGACGATTTACCCACGCGCCGATCTCGTTCAGATCCTGCAGCACATGGTCCCATTGGGGGGCATCACGCCCGGTGACCTCTTTCTGTGACGACACACCCTTCCTCGGTTGCACAGGCTATCCCTTGCGGAGACGTCCGGTCAGGACGCTTCCCCAGGCCTCTCAACAGACCTATAAAGGAGAACATGATCTGCCAAAAAC
This sequence comes from uncultured Anaerolineales bacterium, assembly GCA_964530185.1. Classification (GTDB taxonomy): domain Bacteria; phylum Chloroflexota; class Anaerolineae; order B4-G1; family SLSP01; genus PWVB01. Next base: position 562 of record CAZHBB010000194.1, on the reverse strand, counting down.
AGTATACCACACCAGAAGGGATGGAGGAGACACCGCAGGCGATTATCCGAGCAAGGGTGAGACAACTACTTCGCGGAACAAACTCCGCGCAGCGGACAGGATGCACAGACTCCGCCCGCTACCGTGTCCGCGTGGGTCAAACGCCCCATCCGCTCCAGGTCGTCCAACATCTGGAGCACAAGCCCTTCGCTCGTGTCCAACTGCCGGGCCAATTCCGCCGGCGTATATCCCCGACCCTCCCGGATGAGTTCGAGCAGATCTCGCAGCATTTGAACCTCCAGCAAGACAGGCGGGGTAGCCGCAGCACCCCCGCCTGTTCGACCTGTTGTAGGGCTTCACGAGCCTGAGGCAAAGATCCCCACCTCAGGGTGACGTTCCCCGTACTTTTCCGTCAGCGCCTTGACAATTTCACACCGTGCTTTCCCCTGCCTGGTCATCTTCTTGATCAGTTCGTAAGCCCCAAAAGCAGGAGAGGTGGAAATCTCGGAGCCAAAGGTAGATGCCCCTTCCAGCCAGATCAAGAGCGCAAAGACTTCATCAAGCTCTTGCACGGTCGCGCCGG
>CAZHBB010000193.1:0-4080 GCA_964530185.1 uncultured Anaerolineales bacterium | reverse complement strand
GTTGCGGGTGACATAGCACGGCAAATCTGCTATACTGTTGACTGGTACAGACATCCCGGGGACAGGGGCAGATGTTCCTGGCGGCCCTCAAGTGACGACATTTGCCCTTCCCAGAGTTGTATTGGCACGCCGCTGACCGCTTAGCGGCATTTCGTTATGAGGTACAGCGTTATGACTACCAAGGTCTTAATTGTCGATGATGACCCCCTGAACGTCAGGCTTGTCGAACGGGTGCTCTCCGGCGAAACAGAGGAATCCTACGAGCTGGCGACAGCACGGGATGGACGCGAGGCCCTGAGGAAGGCCAAAGAGTTCGGGCCCGATTTGATCATCCTCGATGTGATGATGCCCGAGATGGATGGATATGAGGTGTGCCAGCGCCTGCGTCAAGACCCTGAGACAGCCCATATCCTGATCCTCGTGCTTACTGCCCATGGCTCGGTAGAGAGCCGTATCAAGGGTTTTCAGGCTGGAGCCGATGACTTCCTGACCAAACCTTTCCACCCAGAGGAGTTGCTTGTCCACATTCGGGCCCTGTTGAGACGTCGGGTCATCCTGCCTGTGGAGCCCGCGGGCCCGAAGTTTGTCAGCCGGGCTGTCGCCTTTTTCTCGCTGCGAGGGGGCGTCGGTACCTCAACATTTGCCACAAATGTGGCTGTCGCCCTGGCTCAACTCTGGCAGACTCCAGTGGTTCTCGTCGACATGGTCCTGGCGTGCGGGCAGAGCGCCATGATGCTCAATCAGACGCTGCGCCACACCTGGGCGGATCTGGCAGAGATCCCCCCTCAAGACTGCACGGTCGAATTGGTTGAACAGGCTCTGATCGCGCACGATTCAGGGGTCCTCACGTTGGCTGCTCCCCCCTCATCTGAGCTGGCCGAGCTTGTAACCCCCGAGATCGTGTCGCGCGTCCTGGAACTCCTGACCAGCAAATACGAATACGTCATCATGGACCTGCCCCATGACTTCCAGGGTACGACTCTGGCTGCCCTCGATCGAGCAGATCAGATCGTGTTGGTATTAACTCCGGAGATCATGTCAGTTTATGCCGCCAAACGCGCGTTGGATACGCTCGCCATGCTGGACTACGCCGACGAGCGAATATCGCTCCTCATGAACTGGACATTCGCCAAAGGTGGTCTGGCACAGCGCAGCATTGAATCGGCCCTGGGCAGATCGGTCGACTACGTGATACCCTTCGCCGAGAGTCTGTTAGTCGAGACGCTCAACCTGGGCGTGCCTGCGGCCCTGCGGTATCGGAGGAAACCATTGGGGGCTGTGTTGGAGGACCTGGCTTTCTATTTGAGCAAACCTGAGCATAAGACATCCACACCAGAGCACCCTAGCGAGACATGGCGGAGTGTACAGGAACGTCAAGAGCAACGTAGAAAGAGGAGGAGGACATGATGAGGACAAGTGGTCACCCGTTCAGAATGGTCCCTCGAGGGCAATCAACCGTCGAGTATTCCTTGCTCCTAGCCTTGCTTATCGTCACGGTAACCCTCTCCCTTGCAGCCCTGGGCATCAGGGTTCAGGAGATTCTATGTCTAGTCCTACGGCCATTTGGCGTCGACGCCTGCGCCACCAGCTTCTATGATACCTTCGACTCGCTCAGCGCCTGGGTGATAGACCGGGGGCACTGGTCAGTTAGGGACGGTGAGCTGTGCGGGGGGCCCGGAGAGGGCAGGATCTTTAAAGACCTGGAGGACGGGGACTATACGATTACGCTTGACGGAGCCACCCTGGCCCGTGGAAACGGCTATGGCGTCTATTTCCGAGTGAGCGAGGTCCCTGCTTTCAACGGGTATTCCTTCCAGTATGATCCCGGATATCGGGCCTTCATCTTCCGTAAATGGGTTCATGGTCATGAGATCGCTCCGCCTTTCGCTGTGGCTCGAGCGCGGGATTATGACTGGTATGGAGAGCCGCATCAGATCCAGGTCGTGGCCAATGGTAACCAGTTCACTGCGCTGGTTGACGGTACTCCCGTATTGAGCGCATCTGATGATACCTATACGAGCGGAGGTATTGGGCTACGTACGTGGGACGGTACCAGAGCCTGTTTTGATAGCATCGCGGTCAATCCATAGATACACAAGGAGGTCCTATGGCTGGAAACGAAGCCCCTCGCCTCGAGGAGTTCACCGACGGGTTACCTGAGCCGGCGCCAAAGACCGAGAAGCCCCATCTGCGCATAGCTGTGCGTATTACCATTGCTGTTCTAACTCTTGTCTCGACATTCTTGGCCTTCAGGCTGGCAATCCGATCTCAGGGCATCCGAGTCTCTGGAACCGGTCGAATTGAAGGACAGGTGGTCGATGAGAGCGGACAACCTCTTCACGCACAGATCTTTGTCATTCACACCGACCTGGCCGCTACCACCGATGCTCAGGGATATTTCAGTCTCCGGGGTGTACCGGCCGGAGAGCAAACCCTGGTGGTGGGATATCAGGGCGTGGGGAGGGAGTATCCTGTTACCGTACCCGCCGGCGGTGTCGTGGATATGGGACAGATTCGGTTCATCTCCACCCGTGTGCTGGCACCGTAGCCAGGGTTCATTCAGACCGCGTCACTACGTCTGTGGAGGCGGGTCGATTTTGCCTCCCTAAACGCCCACCGATCTTAGCGGGGGAGACAATCCCAAGGCCAACAACAGTCCGGCCCTTGACGCCACTATCCGACACCGTGATGTGCCTTCCGGCTGGGAAGAGGCGCCAGAGAGCCCTAAGCCCGCTTCTCATATCGTGCAGTCATCCGGAGGAGATCGGCCAGGGAGCATTACGAAGGTCAACGTCGCTCCTGACCTTTTTTAGAGAGCTAGCCAGCGTATATTTGACCACGGTGCTAACGAACCTCCCTCCTATTGGGAGTCAGGCAAAACCATCACAGATGCTTTCGCGGAGCGAGCAGAGTATTACATCCGGCTGTCTGGCGCGGTAGGCTAGGCCCAGAGGCCAGGATGGACGTACTGCAGCATATCGGTGACTGAAATCTTACGAAAGGTTGAGGAGTGCACGCGATGAAATTCAACAATCGGGATGACATCATCCAACTAACGCCGCTCTGGAAAGGCGAGCGCTTCGACGACGGCCGCCCCCGTGTGCCCGACGACATCCTGCGACGCATGGAGCGCGTCACCATGGAGGAGGCCTGGGCGGTCCTGTGGCGTCACGGGTACCACTTCCAGTTTGAGGGCAACTGGACTCGCCTCCACCCTCATCGGAAGTTGGTGGGCCGGGCCGTGACAGGGGTTTTCGTCCCCCAACGCCCGGACCTCCACGACTATCTGATGGACTACGGTCACAACGAGGAGGGACGCATCGGCGCCATGAATTCCTGGGTCATCGAGACCCTTCAAAAGGACGATGTCATCGTCATCGACCTCTTTGGCAAAGTCTATGAAGGCACCTTTTCGGGAGCCAATCTCTCGACCGCGATCGCTACTCGCACCCAACGTGGACAGGTGATCTACGGTGGTATCCGAGACGCCGAGCAGATCCTCGAGATCGACAACTTTGCGACCTTCTGCAAGGGCATCGATCCCACTCCCATCCGGAACGTGACCCTGGTGGGGCTCAATGTGCCGTGTCGCATAGGGGCCGCGACCTGTATGCCTGGGGATGTAGTGCTGGGCACGATGACCGGCGTGATTTTCATCCCGCCTCATCTGGCCGAGGAGGTGGTGGAGCACTCTGAGCGGACCCATCTCCGTGAGATCTTCAGCCACCAGCGGCTGCGAGAGGGCATCTACAACTCGAGCCAGATGGACACCAAATGGACGCCAGAGATCGAGGCGGACTTTGAGCAATGGCTTAAAGAGCATCCATTTGACGAATTCAGTCACATCGATTGGTCGAAGGAGGAAGAAGCTGGTCCCTCCGAGGATGAGGAGACCCTGCTCGGTTAGACGTTACTCCAATGGACTGACAAAGTGTCACGACTGTGAGGGAGGGATGCATGTCGTCCACATACCATAATCAGATTGCGCGTGTGAACCTGACCACAGGTGAGGTAAAGATCGAGCGGCCCGGGCCGATCTACTTCCGCCGCGCTATGGGTGGATGGAACATCATCGCCGAT
>CAZHBB010000192.1:0-4146 GCA_964530185.1 uncultured Anaerolineales bacterium | reverse complement strand
TGACCGGCCCCGACGCCGAACCAACTAGCTCCTGTCCAACTCGCGCAGCCGCAGCCAGGCCCCGGTATGGCCCGGCACCGTCGCTCGCACCTGCTCGAAGGCCGCACGGGCCTCATCCAGCTCCCCACGGCCCAGGTGGGCCAGACCGAGGATATAGGTGAGCTGCGCCCGCCGGCGCGTCTCCAGGTCGCTCTCGGCAAAGACAAACTCCGGCACCGAGGTGGCAAACCCCTGCTGGGCCTGCTCCGCCAGCCTGATCTTGGCGCTGCGGGTCATGGCGTTGAGCAAGGCCACAGCCTCCTTTTCGCGCCCCATGGCACGCAGGGCCAGCGCCTTGTAGTAGCTCACCTCCGAGGCTGCGCTCCCACGGGCCTCCAACACCCGCGCGAAACTCTCCGCCGCGCCCGCCTCATCGCCCAAAGCTTGACGCGCCAGGCCGGTGTAGTACTGGACGTCAGCGTCAGGCCACAGGAGATGCTTGCGTTCGCCCAGGTTCTCTGGATAGGTGGCCTGGGCGGTCTCGAAGTGCTGTAACGCCGTCTGCGCATCGCCGGCAGCCAGGGCCTCCTGGCCCAACAGGAGATGCGCCTGCACATACTGCCGGGACACGCGCCCGGTCCCGCCCTCCCAGGGATGGAAGCGGCGCGACAGCAGATAGTCCAGGGCCTGCTGCGGCTGTCCGGTGAGGTTGTAGAGCGTCGCCAGCTCCACCGAGAGATCGTCCCGCGCCCGCACCAGCGCCATGTGCTGCGTCAACAGGGCCAGTCGCTCCTCCGGCGTGACCCCTGTCCGCATCCGCAACTGATCGTACTCTGAAAGGATGCGCCCATCCTGCGGATTGAGCGCCAGGGCCCGCTCGTAACAGGTCAACGCCCGCGTGGCATCGTGGCGCACGTTGTAGTACGCGATCCCCAGGTTGCGCCAGGGGATGGAGAAGTCAGGCTCCAACTCCGTGGCCCGCTCCCAGTTGGCTATCGCCTCATCGTACCGCTTCTTGTCATAGTAGAGGTTACCCAGGTAGTAGGCGATCCGCCCGGCGACCCGCCCATCGTCGGGATAGAGAGACTGGATGTGCTCCAGGATAAGCATCTCCTCCAGCCGCACGGGGAAACAGTAGTCGGTGGGCATGGCCGACCCACGACGGTAGAGTGCCTGGGCCTCCCCGTGGTCCCCCAACTGCTCGCTGAAGTAGCCCATGGCGTAGAGCACCATGGGGAACGCGGCCCCGCTCTCCTCATCCACCAGGCGGCTCAACACGTCGCGGGCCTCCCGCCAGAACCCCGCGTTGGCGTAGTCAAAGGCCATGTCCAGGTGAGCCTGGATCTCCGACAGCGCATGCGGAACGTGCATCAGCTCACGCAACGCCCGCAACCGCTCCGCGGCCTCCCCCTCATCTCCACGGGCCCGGGCGATCCACACCGCCTCGTTGCGGGCCCAGGTGTCCAGCGGGTCCAACTGCAGGGTCTCCTGGACCGCTGCCTCCGCCTCGTCCAGGCGCCCCAGCCGGCGCAGTACCGCGGCCTTCAGGTCACGCGCCTTGGCGTTGGACGCGTTGGTCATCAGTGCCCGTGTCAGATGGTCCAGCGCCTGCTCGAAATCGCCGCGCCAGCCGTCCAACTCGGCCAGGGCGTAGTAGCCCGCCGCCTGCCAGGCATAGCTCCAGATGGCCTTGTAGAAGGCCCCGTAAGCCCCCTCCCGGTCCCCCTGCATCCTGCGGGCCAGGCCCAGGTTGTAGAACGGCTCACCGTCGCGCGGATTGGGGTTGCGCTGTGTGAGCCTGTCGATCGCTCGCTGAAAATGAGTGATCGCCCGGTCGAACTGCCCCCGTCGGTAGTACACCAGGCCCATAGCGTTGTTCGATCGCACATCGTCCGGGTCCCTGGCCAGCGCCGCCTCCCAGTAGGGCTCCGGTTCGATGGTGGGGTGGCGGTACTGCTCCAGGTGCAACCCGGTCAGATAGAGTTCCTCGATGGAGTCAAAGGTCTCCGGTGGCGGTGGTGGCGTCTTGGGCTCCGGTAGCTCCGGGCGCTCCACCTGCTGGGGGGCGTAGCGGATCACCTCGTGCCCCTGGGCGTCCACCACCCGCAGCAGCAGATCGGTCTCCTCGACGCCAGCGGGGAGGGGCACCTCCACCACCAGGGGCTGGCCCGGCAACAGGTCCCGTGCCGTGGCGAAGACGCGCTCGCCAGCCGCCCGCAACGTGATGCCCGCCGACGGCAGGGCCTCGGTCACCGCCACGCCGATCCTGGCCCGCCCGTCCTCGACCTCGAGGTTGAGCGCCGCGCGCTGGTTCGCATTCTTCGGCGGACCGATGCGCTGGATGGGGTACCAATACTGGCTGAATACCTTGGTCTCATAGGGCTGGAGCCAGGAGAAGTCAGGCTGATTGTCGGTATAGACCCCCGCCATCAGCTCGATGTACGGCCCATCGTCATCAGTAAGGTTGGCCTCCCAACCGCGAGCGAACTCACCGTTGCCCCAGGTGAACATCTTCTTGCCCGGGGCGATATACCGGTTGGCGACGTGGACGATACCGGCCTGGGCGCGGTGGTCATAGCCCCCAAAGAAATCGTAGCCCGTCTCCCACACGAAATAGGAGGTGGGCACCGGGATATTCTTGACCCAACTGAGGTCAGTGCCGGCCCCCTGGTTGCTGTAGTCGATGCCGTAATAGGTGCCATACGCGATGGGGTAGTGGGACATGGCCCGCTTGGAGTGATCCGTGACCACCGTGACATCCGGCGGGAAGACCACCTGGTAGTCCTCGTGGACGTGGACGCCCACGTTGATCCACCAGAGGAAGGTCTGCACCTCCGGCGTGCGGTTGAAGAGCCGCACCTTCATCTCGAAGAAGGCCCTGTCCGGATAGAGACAGATCCCCACCATCCCCTTCATCCGCTGCATGGGGTCGTGCTCACTGAACCAGACGGTGACGCTGCCATCCTCCCCCTCCTCGACGAGATATTGGGTGGGCATGAAGGTGGAGGGGCGATGGTGCTGCGGCCAGTTAAACTCCACGCCGCCCGAGATCCAGGACCCAAAGAGGCCGATGAGCGCCGGCTTGATCACATGTTGGCGGTAGATGAAATGATAGCCGGTGCTCTTGTCCACCCCCTCATGGATGCGCCCCCCGATCTCCGGCAGCATCATCAGGCGGATGTAGGCGTTCTCCAGGTAGACCGCCTGGTACTCCCGCGGCTCGCTCTCACTGGCAAGCTGATCCAGGAACGGGTTCGGATAGACCCGTCCACTGGTGCCCTGGTTCACCCGCTTCTCAAGGAACATCGGGTTGAGGTCCGGGGACGGAGGGACATAGGTGGGCAGGGTGATCCTCTCCTCCCACACTTTGACGCTTTCACTCATTCGATCTCCTCCTCTAATAGATCTCAGGCCAGGCACAAGGTTGGCGGCGACGCCTGGCCTCTGCCTCCTGAATCATAGCACGTACCCCCCTCTGGGGCACTGACCACACCATGGGAACCGTGATGAGGGTTCGCATCCCCGACCACGTCTCCTATCCCCGCGCCTTCATGGGGCCGGGACGTTGGTCATCCCGCCGATCCACAAACGTGGCCACCCACTGGGCCAGCCGTTTGCCCAGTCGCCGACAGGCCTCGATCTCCCGCTCGCGGCGCGGCTTGCCCGCGGTGACCGCCCCATAGTGCAGCGTGAACTGCGCTCCCGTGTAGTCGGGCACGCCAAACGTCAGCATCCCCACGTTCATCAGCATCAGCAGGATGGAGAGGCAGGTCAGTTCCGCACCGCCGCCCCATCCCCCTGAGGACGAGAAAGCACAGCCGATCTTACCGTCCATCTTTCCCCACACCGTATAGGCGATGTCATCCCAGAACTTCTTCATGGGCCACGAGACGACACCCACATAGGTGGGAGTGCCCACAGCGATCCCGTCGGCCCAGAGCACGTCATCGGCCAGTGCCTGCTCCACGTTGAGCAGACGCACCTCCATGTCAGGCACGCCACGCGCCCCTTCGGCGACATAGCGCGCCATCTCAGCCGTGTGGCCCGACTCACTGTGATAGAGAACCAACACTTTGCCCATACGCCTCCTCCGTCATGCCCCTGGCAATCTCCGTACGCCTCAAGCTTACCCTGATTCAGCGGACAATGAAAGAGGCTCGGCTTCAC
>CAZHBB010000191.1:0-4213 GCA_964530185.1 uncultured Anaerolineales bacterium | reverse complement strand
CCTCCCTACCGCTGTTCTGCCGCCGCGATCACCTTCTGCAAGCGCTTGACCTGAGAGGGGCGCATCTCTGTCATCCTGTCGCCGATAACTTTAATGAACGCGGCCTTGTTCCCTTCATCCACCGCCGCCAAAACCGCCTCCGCACGCAGCGGCACGTCCTTTGGCCGGCATGCTGCCAGATGGTCCAGTAGATAAGGGAAGAGCGTGTCTCGATACTCCGCCCCTTGCGATGCCACCACGGACAACGCCTTGACGCCCCGGTCCGCCGTGATCACAGAGCCCTTCTCTATGGCACGCTCTATCTCATCACGATGTACATAGAGCACAGGAGCTCTTAACGCGGCTATGGTGGACAACGCGATCATTCCACCCCATACTAAGCGATTGTTCTTACTTTTCAACAGAGCTAGGAACTCTTCCACATACTCCGCGATGAGCTCGGGCGCAATGTAGCCGATCTCATACAGAACTTTGATACAGTCGCTTTGGATATTGCGGTCTGGATGCTGCAAATTCGCCACCAGCTCGCGAATACCATCCACCGCCCTCGCCACCGCTAACTCCTTGGCGAGCTCCTGGTTGGGCACATCATCCCGCCGCCCAAGAGCGGACGCCAGCCTAGTTATGACCGACATGAACCTTCTCCTTAACTTCCCGCATCGCCGCCCTACGCCAGACGCACGGCGATATAGGGCAGAATCACGCGGTCAGCCCTCAAGGGCTTCCGCCTCCGAGAAAACGCTCAAGATGATCTCACCGGAGCCGTAGCGATCGCAGTCGTGAACAGCGTAGATCACACCACTGGGGGCCTCAATCGCATCCGGGTACGATACCCGCTTTCGAGCATCCAACAGCAGCCCTCGTCTCGCCGCCAGTTTCGCCGGCGATGTCCCGACAGTGGCGTAGAGCCCCCTGCGGCAGCGCGGATCGGGCGTGTTGATCAGGAGCAGTCGTCCCGAGGCCAGGCGGCGGATGAAGAATCGCGTACCAGGGTTGACGAAGCATGTGGGCGCAGCAGGCCCCCACGTCCGACCACAGTCATGCGAAAAGCTCTCCCACAGCACCCCATCACCGGTGCGGATCAACATCCACAACCGACCATCACGGCGTGCCATAATCATGTTCTCCAACGCCCAAGGAGGCGCCGTGATCGCGCCGTGGAGCGTCCACGTAGCCCCGGCATCGACGGAGATGGCGACGCCCTGCAATTGGGCTGCCCCGGCGAACCAGCCCTCCGGCGCTTCCTGCGCCCACGTGACAGGCAATACCCACTCACCAGTAGACAGCACCGTAGGCTTGTTCAGGCGAAAGGCAAACGGCACCGCCAGATCGATCTTTCTGGGTGCGCTCCAGTGGGGATGTGCACCGCCCGAGTCCTCCGCCGTGATCGCCCAAACGGAGAAGTCCCGTGTCTCCAGGTTGGCCTGGTTGTAGAAGAGCCAGAGCCTCCCACCGGGATCGTGCCACAGCGCCGGGTCATAGGCCCGCGTAGGGCCGGGAGGCGCCACAATGACGACAGGATCGGACCACGTAACGCCATTATCAGCACTGGTGGAAAGCAAGATGCAATTGTCCGGGTCAGGCTCCTTGGGACCGCCGCTGTAGAAGGCACACCAGAGGCGCCCATTAGCAGCACGCTCAATGGCCGGAATCCCCTGCCACGCACGCTTCCCCTTTGTCGAGATCACGAACTGTCGCATATTCGCCCACGCACACATCAACCAGAAAGCACACGAATAATATAACTATATCCGATAAAGATATCCAATCAAAGGTAACGGACGATCGCGGCCTCACGTTCGCGTCCCTGTACGTATCATGCTACTATTAAGCTATCGTGAAGATCCTCACGGGTCCCGCGCAGACAACGCACAACGAAGGCGAGATATGTCCGACCTACTACGTGAGTACGAAGGAAGGCTCCGCATGAGAGATCTGCCCCTCTCCCAGGGGCCGTTTCCCGCGTCCAGCAAGTTCACCCCAGACGGCCACGCGATCCCGTTCTATGGGCTCACGTGCATCGCCTGGGTCGACCAGAACTCCAAGCCGTTCCAGAGACTGTGCGCTTTGCAGGAGGAAATCAGTGGAGCGCTAGAGAACTCGGGATTTGGCGATGTCTTCGCCTGTCTCACACCGGCGTCATTCCATATGACCGTCTGTGACGTCGTCGCCAGTACCCACCCCATCCCCGCCCGCTACGCCGATCTCCTGATCCAGCGGGTGCAGGCGGCCTTCACACAGATCGGGAAACCCGGCAGCGTGACCGCGCAGCTTCAGGGGCTCGGGCTGGACACGACCATCACGGCGCAGGTGCGGTTCGCGCGAGCGTCCGAGCTGAGCAAAGTCTATGCCATAGAGCGGCAGATCAAGCACGCCATCAGAGAAGCGCTGCCTCCAGAGCTCACGGACCTGGCGGCGCTCCTCAGCTTCCGGCCCTTCGCGGGACACATCAGCCTGGCCTACTGCATCAAAGACCTGGCTGAGAGACAGAAGGAGCGCATCCGGGAGATCCTGCAACGGTACGACACCGTGGACCTCGGCACATTCACCTTCTCCAGGCTTGACCTGACTTGCTTCATTGACATGAACAGCTATATCCCCTTGTTGACTCTCAACCTAGATGATGGTACCGTGACAGAGCACGTGCGGTGTGACGTGTGCCTGTTCAGCGACGAAGCAGTCAGGAGTGCTGGTGACGATGGCGATGTAGCAGCGCACTAGGGCAAAAAACACACATCGAAAGGCGAATGCAGTGACCCAACAAACGTTCAACATTGGCATGTTACACTATCAGGTCGGACGCACCGACGGCGTCTCCCTGGAGATGGACAAGTGGCGGCGCGTGTTGGAGGAGATGGGCCACACCGTGCACTACGCCGCGGGCGATCTCGGCTCCGCCGAGGGGACGCTGATCCCGGAGATGTACCATCACACGCCCCTGGCCGAGCGCCTGTACGCTAACACGTTTATCGCGCTCACCGATTACGAGAGTGACGCGGACTACCGCCGCGCGCTGTATGAGTTGGCCGACGTCATCGAGGGAAAGCTGCGGCATTGGATCGCGGAGAAGGACATTGATTTCCTCCTCCCACAGAACGTCTGGTCCGTCGCCGTGAACCCCGCGGTTGCCATTGCCCTCACCAGGATTATGCGCGACCTGCACCTGCCGGCGCTGGCCCACAACCACGACTTCTACTGGGAGCGGGTGGACGGCGTGTGTCTGACGTGCAGCAGCGCGGTGGAGGCGGTGGAAAAGTACATCCCCCCGCACGATGAGAGCATCCGCCACGCCGTCATCAACAGCCTGGCGCAGCGAGAACTGGCGGCGCGCAAGGGCATCCACGCCCGCGTCGTCCCCAATGTCTTCGACTTCGACGGCCCGCCCTGGCGGCCCGACGATTACAACGCCGACTTCCGCGCGCGTATCGGGCTGCGCGAGAAGGACGTGCTGATCCTGCAGGCCACGCGGGTGGTGGCCCGCAAGGGCATCGAGCTGGCCGTGGACCTGGTGCAGGCGCTAGGCACACCGGCACGTCGCGCCCGGCTCCAGCGCACAGGATTGTACGACGGCCGACTGTTCGACGAAGATAGCCGCATCGTCCTCGTCTTGGCGGGCTACACGCGCGACGACACCAGCGGGGGCTACGTGCAGCGCCTGCGCCGCAAGATCGACCAAGCCGGCATCGACGCCCTCTTCATTGGCGACATGATCGACCACGAACGCCGTCAGGAGGGAGAGCGGAAAATCTACTCCCTGTGGGACACCTACGTCTACGCCGACTTCGTCACCTACCCCAGTTGGTGGGAGGGCTGGGGCAACCAATTGCTGGAGGCGGTACGTGCCAAGCTGCCCATCGCCCTCTTCGAGTATCCCGTCTACGTGGCCGACATCAAGGCCAAGGGATTCCAGGCGGTCTCCTTCGGCGACACAATCCTGGCGCGAGATGAGCAGGGGCTGATCCGCGTCAAGCCCGAGATCATCGAGGCCGCCGCCGATGAGACCGTGGTGCTGCTCAGCGACGCGCAACGGCGACGTGAGATGGTCGAGCACAACTTCGCCATCGCCCGCCGCTACTTCTCGCTGGGTGCTCTGCGCGAGCACCTTGAAGCCCTTATGGCTGAATAGCGCCATCGGCCCTTAGGCCCTGCACGCACAGAGCCTAAGGGCCGCCTTTCCCGCACCCACACCGGCATCGCCGTCACTGGTTCCAGG
>CAZHBB010000190.1:0-4274 GCA_964530185.1 uncultured Anaerolineales bacterium | reverse complement strand
GAGGGGGTGTTGGAGTTCGAGATACGCTTGCTTGTCATTGCGGAGGGTGGGGAGTGCCGTGCGACGGCGACGGACGTGACGGTTCGTCGGGCCGATGCTGTCACGCTGATGCTGGTCGCCGCGACCAGCTTCGTGAACTTCAAGGACGTGAGTGCCGATCCGCGAGAGCGATGTGACAGCTATGTCCGTGAGCTGGTGGGTAAAGATTATGAGACACTGAAGCGGTCCCATGTGCAGGACTACCAGCGGTTGTTCCATCGTGTGATGCTGGATCTTGGCAGCACCGAGGCGGTAACGCTGCCTACCGACCGGCGAATCAAGGCATTTGCAGAAGGAAATGACCCCCATCTGGCAGCCCTCTACTTTCAGTTTGGCCGCTACCTGATGATCTCCGGGTCTCGCCCCGGATGTCAACCGTTGAACCTGCAAGGACTGTGGAACGAGAGCAAGACGCCACCGTGGGACAGCAAATATACGGTCAACATCAACACCGAGATGAACTATTGGCCGGCGGAGATCACCAACCTGGCCGAATGCCACGAGCCGTTATTCGACATGCTCTCCGACGTCGCGATGACCGGGGCACGCGTGGCAACCGCGCATTACGGCTGTCGCGGCTGGATGCTGCACCACAACACCGACCTCTGGCGTGGCGCCGCGCCGATCAACGCTTCCAATCACGGCATCTGGGTCACAGGTGGCGCGTGGCTGTGTCAACACCTCTGGGAGCACTATGCGTTTTCGGGGGATGTAGCCTTTCTCCGCGAATGCGCGTACCCGCTGCTGAAGGGGGCGGCACAATTCTTCGCGGACTTCCTGGTGGAGGACCCGAAAACTGGATGGCTCATCAGCACTCCTTCCAACTCGCCGGAGCAGGGTGGGCTGGTGGCAGGTCCAACGATGGATCATCAGATCATCCGGGCGCTCTTCGGCTATTGCATTGCGGCCAGCGAGATTCTTGGGGTTGATGCTGAGTTTCGGGCGCGGCTTGAGAAGATGCGGGCACGCATCGCGCCGAACCAGATCGGACGGCATGGTCAGCTTCAGGAGTGGCTGGAGGACAAAGACGATCCGAACAACCACCATCGCCACGTTTCGCATCTGTGGGGTGTGTTCCCAGGGCATGAGATCACGCCGCGTGGCACGCCGGAGCTGTGTGCGGCTGTCAGGACCTCGCTGGAATTTCGAGGCGATGGGGGGACTGGGTGGAGTAAGGCGTGGAAGATCAACCTATGGGCACGGTTGGAGGATGGAGATCGTGCCTACAAGCTGCTGTCCAGCCTGATCAGCGAGGGGACATATCCTAACATGTTCGATGCCCACCCACCATTCCAGATCGACGGCAATTTCGGCGGGACATCGGGGATCGCCGAGATGCTATTGCAGAGCCATGCGGGGGAACTCTCGCTGTTACCGGCGTTGCCCAGCGCGTGGCCCGTTGGCCAGGTCTCCGGCCTGCGCGCTCGCGGCGGGTTCGAGGTCGATCTGGCGTGGGTGGACGGGACGTTGACTGAGGCTACTGTATGGTCTCGCCTGGGTCACACCTGCCGTCTGCGCAGCGCAGTACCGATCCGTGTGTATTGTGAGGGGCGAGATGTGCCGGTGGAGCACCCCGAAACCTCGGTGTATGTGTTTGCGACTGAGCCAGGGGAGCGATACACGATCACTGTCGGCTAAGCCGTGGGCTTAAGTGTTAAACGAGGAGCGTGATGAGGCCCCTGATTTGCCTCGGCAGTCTATGGCTTACGGTGCTCCTCACAGCCTGCGGCATTGCTACGCCCAGGGAATTGACCGCGACTTGTTCCTCAGAGGCCGTCCCTAGCCTCGATGGGGGAGTTGTGCTATCCCCCACATGGCAGTCTGGCACCAGCACGTCTTCGACGCTGGAACCCATTACGCCCTCGTTGACTATCTCACCCTTGTCCTTGCGCCTGCGGGCGCTGTTACCTGAGCTTCCCCTGGATCTAGGAAATACCTGGGTGTACTCTGCCACGTACTATGAGGGGGACGGGGAGGCCTTCATCAGTGCAACATATGTCATCACCGATACCGTGGTCGCTACGTGGGGCACCTCCTCGTATTTTGTGGCCGAGATGGAGCGGACAAAGGCATGGGCCGCTGGCATGCCTGCTGACCAGTTGCGGGTTGAGCACGCGATGCCGCTATCGACACATTATAGGCATTATGGGTATGTGTTCGTTCCCGAGGTTGATGCGGTTTACTGGATGCGCCCCCCTGAGTTTTCCCATGCGGAACGGAGGGGATTCCTGCGGTACAAACTGCCGTTAGCCAGCCAGAAGAGATGCTGGTACAATCTGCCTGGTGCGCCCACACTCTCCCCTGAAGCGCGGGCTTGTTCTGGCTGGGGCTATCGCTACGTCGAGGGGCCGGGGGAAGTCACCGTGCCCGCTGGAACTTTCTGTGCATGTTATCAGGTAGCGCAAGTGTACCGTGGGGTTGGGGCCCGGGAGTGGTTATGTCCAGGGGTGGGGATCGTCAGGGTGGCGCGAAAGTTTACCGGTGACCTATATCAGCCGGCGACAAAGTATGAGCAGGTGTTGCTCCATTACTTAGTACGAGGGCCGTGAGGCTCTATGTTGTTTACAGAAAGAAGGTGGGGTTTGACGGTGATCAGGAAGTTGCGCGGGGCGAATATGGACATCGATCTAGCGACACCTGCGGATGCCATTCAATGGCAGCAGGATCGCTGTCCCTGGAACGAGGCCGAAGGAACGAATGTGCATAAGTGTGCGGTGAAGAACGTCTCGATATGTCCGTATTTTTGCGGCGTCGAGTACCTGGACACTGTGCTGTGCAGTTATCCACACTCCAATCCTCTCGAGGAGGCAGAATAAGCCAGGCCAGACGTGGCCTTGGTGCGGAGTCTGGCCTGGCTGGGAAATCCCGTTGTCGCGCCTGGGTTGACTGTGGGCACAGGCGCGATGAAGGATTATGTTGAGAATAGCATATCTAGCTCTTGCAGGGTTTTCTCCACGAGGAGATCGCCTCCCTCCGGGCCTACCAGATTGCTGGCCGGCTCTGAGCCGTAGCTTTTGCCGGCGACGGAGCGGGCGCTGGGGAGATAAGAGCCGGGGCCGGCGAGCTGGACGAGGAACGTCTGTTGTGCCGGACTACGGGCTTTCATGCGGATGCCGAAGTCCAGGTATAGTTCAAATGGATTGGTAGCGAAGGCGATATCCCCTAGGCGAATGGCATGTACCTCCACAGGGAGGGTGGGGTGCGCTTTCTGCAGCTCGTAACGCTCTATGACTTTGGCATGCCAACCGCGACGCCCGTAGCAATAGGAGCGTTCTTGATCTGTGGGGGAGCGGTCCGCTAGTTCTTCCTCCAAGCGCTTGGTGTAGGCTTTCACCTGGGCGCGGGCCTCGCGCAGATCCTCCTCGGTGATGACCCGCCGTGGAAGTTGCAGCGTGCGGACGGTATGCCGTAGCACGATGGCGTCATGGAGGTCTTGGGATGCCGAGGAAAGCACGTCATCTACTGCGGCGGCGATGCGTTGTGCGATCTCCATACGCTCGGCCAGGCGCTGGTCCCCATTGGCCGCGTCGAGGAACCCCTTGAGGCGTAGCATACGCGCCTCGGCCTTCTTATCAAACATCACATGCGGCGATTGATCCCCGGCGGCGCTAACCTGGGGCAGGATGAAGACCTGTTCGCCATGGCGTTTTCGGATCTCTTGGCGGGTCTCATGCCAGAAGTCAGCGGAGATGAAGGTGTGGTTTTCTGTGACCTGTGAGGGGCAGGCCAGGTTCACCACAAGGCCTGTAAGGGCGTGAGAGGCATTGTATGTGAGCAGTAGATTGACGCTGTGATCCTCGTAGCCTTCAATGTGCGAGAAGTCATCCGTAGAGGTGTCGCCATACATCAGGGAGGAGCCATCGCGTCTTACCTGACGGCGATTTCTTCCCACCACAGCATACCCCATGCCCCAGGTGAGGAAACCGGGGCGGCGGTTTTGCCAGGCCTCGGCAATGCACGTGGCCGTCCGGTCGATCAGGAACTCAGCGTATTCGGTGGGGAACATGACCCCTGGCCCTGGGTCCTCCCAGGGGATGAAAACCTCGGGCGAGTCCGGGGACAGCATCTGCGGGGCGGTATGCGTGTGTGTGGCGCTGAGGAAGATCTTCTCCGGGGGAAGGTCCGGGGTGAGCTTCTTTAGTTTGGCACGCACGCCGCGCAACAGTGGTTGTGGGATGGCAACGCGGTCAACAGATACCATCACGCATTGGTCATCGTCGGTCGCAAGTGCCAAA
>CAZHBB010000189.1:0-4310 GCA_964530185.1 uncultured Anaerolineales bacterium | reverse complement strand
GATTCACCCTACAATGGAGGCGAAAGATGTGTAGAGAGGTGCCACGGCTCGTGAAGTGACAGGGGGTGAAAGGAAAAGACGCGGGAGCACACGGTCTCCTCTGGAGGAGACGTGTGCTTGTTTTTTTACCGGCGGGAAGTGTGGCGGTGGATTGAGCGGGCGCAAACCTGATAGACGCCTGCAGCCGACCTGGCTAAGCGAGGCTGTTAGCAAGGGAGATTGGGCCTGCCGTGGGATCTTTGAGTGAGGATGCCTTGCATGGGCCGCCCGGCGGCTCAAACGCAAGTTGTTGGGCGGCCTGAGAGCATCCAACACAATCTCAGGTCAGGCGAAACCAGGGGCAAAATACAGGACGAAAGGATGGGTAGCAATGGGAAAACCGATCAAGTTCAAGCCGAACCGAGGTTGGTGGGCGGTGCAGTTGGTGCTCACCACAGGACTGGCCCTGCTGTTCCTTGCAGCCTTGCTGTGGGGATTGGGGAGTGTGACCCCGGCCCGCGCTGGCCCCGGTATGCTTTACGTAGAGGGTGCCGCCGGCAGCGACACTACCGACTGCTCCAACTCGGCCGCACCCTGTAAAACCATCGGCTACGCGCTCACCCAGGCGGGAAACGGTGACGAAATTCGCGTGGCCGAGGGGACCTACACAGAGACGCTGAGCATCGCCATCACTGTGACCTTGAAAGGCGGCTACATGGTGAGCGGCACGCTCTGGCTGCCCCGCATTGGCGAGACGATTGTAGATGCTGACGGCGCGGACAGCCCCGTGTTCACCATCGGCCCGGACTGCGACGTGACGGTGGAAGGGTTCACCGTACAGGGAGCGAACCACTCCAGCGACTATGGCGGGGGATTCTACATCAACGGCGCGGCCGTGGTGATCAGCGACACCGTGGTCCGCGACAACTCCGCCGGCGGCTCTGGCGGCGGGGCCTATATCGAGAATACCGTTGGCGCCAAGGACGTGAATGTCTCCCTGATTAACAGCAGGTTCACCGGCAATGCCGCCGACGGCGCGGCCGGGCTTCAAATTCAAAGTGGCGTGCCAATTCACGTGACCATTGAGGACACAGCCTTTACCGAAAACACGGGCGGGACTGTTCTAGGCCTGGATGCCCAGTCCTTCGAGGTGGTCGGTGGCCAGGTGAGCAGCAACACAGTGACGGGGGACATCGCCATTTACATCGGTGGCTCTGGCACAATCAGTGGCACCGAAATTGTGAGCAACACGGCCAGAGCGATGCATATCTGGCCCGGCAACGCGGTTTCGGCTCACAATCTGACTGTGCGGGACAACACCAAGGGAGGCATCGTCAATAGAGGCGTCCTGACCCTCACCAACTCGCTCATCGAAAACAACAGTGGCGGCGATCAGGCCCTGATCACTTCGGAGAACGAAGCCGATCCAGACTCGACGCGGCTGGTGATACGCGGTTCCACCATCAAGGGGAATGAGGATATGTATGGCATTGTAGCCTTTAACACCGGCTATGGCGAACTCCGGGATTCCCGGATCATTGGCAACGATGATGCGGCCGTGAACGGAGATATCGTCAATGCCGGGGGAAGGGCCATTGTCCTGGTTAATGTCCTCCTGGCCGACAATCAGTCGGCGCGGCCAGTTGTCAATGGGAACACTCCCACCGGCACGATCACGCTGATGAACGTTACCGTGGCCGGGAATAGCGTCCCGAACCTTCCTCTCTTGATCGGTGACGGCACCTGGACGGTGACTAACACCATCGTATGGGGTAATACTACGTCCGGCGATGTGCTCGGTTCAGGCATAGCCTCGGTGAGTTATTCGGACATCGAGGGCGGCTGGACAGGCACCGGTAACATCGACGCCGACCCGCTGTTCGTGGACGCGACGAGCGGCGACTACCGTCTGGGGGTAGGCTCCCCCTGCATCGACAAAGGCACGTCGGCTGGCGCGCCAGACACCGACATCGACGGTACCCCGCGTGACTCCGCGCCGGATATGGGCGCGTACGAGTGGACGGGGTTCCGTACCTTCCTGCCATTGACAGTCAGGAACTTTGGACCGTAGAGCATCAAACGTGAACCAAGACTGCCCCTGGTTTCGCCAATCGTTGCTCTACAGCATTACACTTGACTGCGGGAGATCTCGCCAGTCCACATTGCCCTGTCTGTGGTGTCCTGATGCGTCAGGGTGCCCGGATGAGTCCGGCATACCAGCCTGCCCGAATTTGCCAGCGGACAAACGCTCACACCAGGTACAGGTCATGTAGAGATGTGCAAGATTTTGCTCGGACAATGAGGGAGGGTTACAAGATGCACGCTGCGGGCATCCGGATACAACCAGGACAATGGCGTCCACACTATCCGTTTGAGCAGATTGCCTGGATAAGCCCTCCGTGGCCAACTGAGGACTACCTCTGGCTGGATTTTCCAGAAGCGATATTCTCCAGCCTTGGTCTTCTCTACCTCAGTCATGTCAACCCAAAGTATCCCGTGGTCTTCCCCAACCTCCCTAAGGTCCCCTGGCAACTGACCAACAATGGCCTCCGTTTTGAGCGCAGACTTCCAAATGGTCTCGTGTTCGGAGGGGGCTTGCAGACCGCCGGCCCATCAGCCGTGGAGATGGAACTATTTCTGCGCAATGGCACACCACAGCCAATCAACGACATCAAACTCCAAACCTGCGCTTACCTCAGGGCAATTCGAGAGTTCTCAGCTTTTGAGATGAGCAATAAGTACGTTCATGTTCCAGATACGGGATGGGTACCATTTGAGACAGCCCTCTCCAGCACAACGACCACCGGCCTATACCACTTGGGATGGCGCCAGGGGCCACGGGTCGCCGACCTGCCGGTCATGGCGACGGTCTCGCAACAGGGGGACCGGATTGTCGCCATGACGTGGTTTGAAAACACCTATTCGTTGATTGGAAACCCCAATCATCCGTGTATGCATGCTGATCCATTCTTCCCCGATCTTGAGCCAGAACAGGAAGTCCGAATCCATGGGGAGCTGTTGTTCTTCGAGGGTTCTCTCGACGCCTTTGGAGAGTGGTTCCAACACAGGGACCATAGCGGTTAACCAAGCGCTGGGGCCGACGGGGGCAAGCGCCGCGGCCGAGTTTCATCGTTAGCCCGCAGAAGATACTATTGGGTGTCGATAGACGAGGAGGGGAAACCGTCTCGCTTTCTGGCAGCTTCCAACCAAATAAATAGGGCCTTGGGAGACCGATGAAAGACAACAGTGTGGACATCAAGCAGATTTCCGACAGGCTGATCTCCTACCTCAGAGATGAGCTCAGGAATCCCAAAATTGAATACAGTTCTCCCTTGACACAATTGCAGGGGGGATATGAGACATCCACCTATAAGTTCAAACTGAAGGGCGCCGGGGACGAATTGTCAAAATTCCTCGTGTTACGCCTCTATCCTGCGTTCTATGGCACCCATAACGCGGTCTGGGAGAGCACAGTGCAAAACGTGCTTGCGGGAGAAGGTTACCCGGTTGCGAAGGCTCACTTTGTATGCACCGATATGGCAATACTGGGTGGCGCGTTTTTCATCATGGACTACATACCAGGCCAGCTATTGATGTTCGCACCGCCGGAGACAGTACCGGGATTGTTGGGCAAGACACATGCAGAGCTCCACAAAATTGACCCAAAGCCCCTGGTCAAGGCATTGGAGGAACAGGGCATTGATGAATATAGCTACAGTCTCAGTAGCCGATTTGATTGGCTTAGAGAACGTGCAGGTGAGCTACCCTGGATTCGTGAAGCGGTAAGTTGGCTGATGAATCATCGTCCCCCCGAACCGGCGTGTCCGGCGGTTTGTCATGGTGATTTCCATGCGCTCAATGTTCTGGTCGAGGGTGGGAAGGTCACCGGTGTCTTGGATTGGCCGGGTTTTGCGATCGCAGATCCGGCTTTTGATGTGGCGAATACAATTGTGTTGACAACCATTCCAGCCAGGCACCTGACTGAGTCGATGGAAGGTTTCTCATCTGTGGATTGGGATCTTTTGGTAGAGCTATATCTGGCCGCGTATCGAGCGCATAAGCCCTTGGACACGACGAACCTGGACTATTACAGGGTCAAACGATGTGCGATGGCGCTTATACAAGGCTTTGAAGGACAGGCCGTTTGGCAGCACCCATTGATCGTAAAGGATCTGGTCGCATACATCCGGAAAGTCACGGGCATCCAGGTGCAAATGCCTGCGCAGACATAGGCTAGTGATAGTTGCCGGGAACACTCACGGGAGAGACGCCACCCAACCCCGCGTTGAGCTGACCCGCCTTCGGTGGCAGGTAAGCGGTGTGGAAATTGC
>CAZHBB010000188.1:2807-4314 GCA_964530185.1 uncultured Anaerolineales bacterium | reverse complement strand
CACATCACGGTCACGGGGCAATATGGTGCGGTAGGCGGTGGCTCTGGGAACGAGGCGAGCGGGTATGGGGCGGTTATTGGTGGCGGGATAGAGAACGTGGCCACGGTGACGGGGACGGTGATAGGCGGCGGTAAGGGCAACGTGGTGACGGGGACACATTCTGTCATTGGTGGTGGGTATGGAAATACGGCTTATGGGATATCTGCCGCGATTCTCGGTGGCGCTTATAATACTGTTGCTGGCAATGGGGCCACGGTCGTCGGGGGGATGTACAACACCGCCAGCGGCATCGCTGCCACCGTCGCTGGGGGACATACCAACTCCGCTGAAGGAGCTTACAGTTTCGCCGTCGGTCATAAGGCTCGAGCGCTCTATGGCGGTTCTTTTGTCTGGGGGGATTCTACCGATTCCACCATTACCTCTCCTGCTGCCGACACCTTCATCGTGCGTGCCAACGGTGGGATCTGGTTTGGTACAGCCACGGCGGCGACGACACCAACCATTGGGACCGGCAGGTTCATCAGCACCTCCACCGGAGCGTATCTCTCCACCTCTGGTACCTGGACCGATGTCTCGGACCGTAACGCCAAAGAGAACTTTGAGCCGGTGGATCCTGAGGAAGTGCTGCATTTGGTCGCCGCGCTGCCGGTCCAGACGTGGAACTATAAGGCTGACGATCCCTCGGTGCGCCATATGGGCCCGATGGCTCAGGACTTCTACGCCACCTTTGGGCTGGGGCAAGATGATAAGCACATCGCCGCCCTGGACGCCAGCGGTGTGACATTGGCAGCCATCCAAGGATTATACGCTCAGGTACAGGAGTTAGAAGCGGAAAACGCGGAGTTGCAGGCACGCGTGGATAACTTGGAGGCGCGGTTGGCGGCCCTGGAAGCGCGCTCTACCGCCTCTACTCAGGGCACGATGCTATGGCCGAGCCTGATCTTGGGTGGGTTGGGGCTGGTCTGGGTGCTTCGCCGCAAAGGGGAGGAGCCGCTGGGAGGTGAGCGATGAGGATGCTTCTGATGTTGGTTGTCCTTGCCGCTCTTCTGCTGGTCGCCAGTGTCGCAGCAGCTCAGACCGGTGGTGGCTATGACCTCACTTGGCACACGGTGGATGGCGGTGGCGGGGTGGTCAGCAAGGGTGACTATGCCCTGAGTGGTACTGTGGGGCAGCCGGATGCTGGAGCGGCCCTCGTCGGTGGTGACTACACTCTCAGTGGTGGCTTCTGGTCCGGTGCTGTGGTATCCCAGGGCAGAGGCAAGATCTACCTGCCCTTGGTGGTGAAGGGAAAGTGACAGGCTCGACGCCCTCCCGGAGAGAAGTCGCCGGGCGGGGAACCACGGAGACACGGGGACGCGGAGAGACGGGAAGCACGCCGTTGGGCAGAGGCCTCAAGGCCTCCCTGCCGTGTCCCCGTGTGGTGGGAACGGAAGAGGCTGTCGATGAGGGGTAAAGTGGATTGCTGGTAGGCTGGAAGGTTGGAAAGGTTGGGTATGCCCAATCTCCA
>CAZHBB010000188.1:1355-2707 GCA_964530185.1 uncultured Anaerolineales bacterium | reverse complement strand
AAGGAGAAACTATCATGCGTAAAATACTTCTGCTTACCGTAACCATCTTCGGACTAGGGTTGATCCTGGCCTTGTTGGGCTGGATGAGCGCGGACGAGACGGTGCGGGCCGCGTCGGTGGCGACGACCTGGTATGTGAACCATGACACGGGGCAGGATTCCAACGACTGCCAAACTCCCTCCACCGCTTGCAAAACCATCAGCGCGGCCATCATCAAGGCCGCAGACGGCGATACCATCCGGATCGCCGCCGGGATCTATGTCGAAAACCTGACCATCCACAAGAGCCTGATCCTCATCGGGGCTGGACAGGACAGAACCATCGTGGACGGCAACCAGGCCGGGCGGGTGCTGACTACCGATTGGAGCGGCTATGCCATTTCGGTCTCCGGGATGACGCTCCGCAACGGGCGGGTGACCGATTGGTATGGTGGAGGGGTCTACAACGAAGCCACGCTTACCCTGGACCATGTTTCCGTCTTAAGCAATACGGTCACAGGCAACAACCGGGGGGGAGGCGGGGTCCACAATCGCTGGGGTGTGATCACCATGACCCATTGCACCATAGCCTACAACCATGCCCAGTGGCTGGGGGGCGGTGTAGCGAACGAGGGCGGCACGCTTTATATGACCGATACCACCCTGGCTTACAACGAGGCTGCCGATAGTGGCGGAGGGCTGTTCAACGATTCCGGCCTAGCGGCGTTGGAGCGGGTGTCTATTCACCATAATCGGGCTACATTGAGCGGCGGCGGCATCTATCATCAGGCCTCCCAGAGCAGCCCCGGAGGGTTGACCCTGCGCAACGTGACCGTCAGTGACAACACGGTGGCATCGGGCGAGGCAGGCGGACTGTATATTTACGACGCTTTTGGTGGTGCGTCTCTGCTCAACAGCACCATTGCCGACAATCAGGCCTCGAGCGCGCCGGACCAGGTGCTCAACCTGGGGCAATTTGTCACCAGCACGCTCGCCCTCACCAACACCATCATCGCCGACGGCAACAGTACGGACAACTGTGGAAATACCGGTTCGTACGGCGTTTGGGTTTCCGGCGGCTACAATCTTTCCAGCGATGCGACCTGCAGCCTGACCCAGACGGGCGACCGACAGAATACCGATCCCAAACTCGGCCCGCTGGGAGACAACGACGGCCCCACCTGGACACGCCCCCTGCTCTCCGGCAGCCCGGCGATTGATGCGGGCAACAACGCGCTCTGCCCTGCCACCGACCAGCGCGGCTACTCCCGCCCCTACGATGGAGACAGGAATGGCACGGCCACCTGTGATGTGGGAGCATACGAGTTTCACTTCTTCATCGTCTACCTGCCGTTGGTGGTGCGGAATCACTGA
>CAZHBB010000188.1:0-1255 GCA_964530185.1 uncultured Anaerolineales bacterium | reverse complement strand
CAATGTCCCGGCTTCTCCATTGAGGCGCGACGCAGATTGCCTGAATGTAGCCGATAAACGCGCCTACATGTTCAAATGGTGAGGATGACGTGCTGATTGCTGACCAGGAGGTAGCTGGCAGCGACGAGCAGGCGTTTCTGGAAGTCATCGTTAAGGGCTGGTTGCTCTTTTGTCACCAGCACGATGGGCTCCTCCTCGTTGTTGCGTGCGACCAGTTCAATTATGTCTCATGCGGTGGGGTGGTGGGGTGCCGTGTAGCGTTGATCTCAGCCTCAAGTTGAATGACGTAGGCTCTCATAAACGCGACCAGCGGCTGTCCAAGCCGCCGGGCCGTCGTCGTGTGCAGTTCATCGTAGAAGCTGGTTTGGAAGTTCACCTGGTCAATGATGTAGGCGCCGATCCCTTGCCCCGCGGTAAAGCGTGCCTCGAACTCTCGCATCGTCATTGCCCAGGTGTCTCCTTTGACGGCGTGAGGGTCGTATTCCGGTTTGGCGTATTGGGATGTGAAGGCCCGCATGAGCCCCACCGCGCCTAACGCATCCAGTTTATCCGCGTCACGCAGGATCTCGCCTATGATCCCACCGCCGCTTGGTGAGCTGTGCCGCCGGATTGCCTCGGCGATCAAGGCGATCTCCTCGGCACTGAACGGTTGTGGCTCGCGTAGCAAGAACTGTGTTGCGATTTCGGCGCCCACCTGGGCGTGTTGGTTGCGTTGAGCGGCGGTGACGCGCGTCAGCCCGATATCATGGAGCAGGGCCGCAACCTCGACAAGCTCCGTGTGCCAGCATGCTTCGCCAGCGGCAATGCGGAGGGCCCATCCCCTTACCCGATCGACGTGTTTGAAGCCGTGGGCGATCCTCAAGTTGGGCGCTGTAACCGTGCGCATTGACTGCCTGACGTAACGTTCTATTCGCTCGAGCCTGTCCTTGGGCATTCTGCTCCTTTTG
The DNA here is from genome assembly GCA_964530185.1 of uncultured Anaerolineales bacterium. Lineage (GTDB taxonomy): Bacteria > Chloroflexota > Anaerolineae > B4-G1 > SLSP01 > PWVB01. The sequence continues at coordinate 308 of CAZHBB010000188.1, read as the reverse complement.
AAACCGCATTCACATGCTGCGCCCGCAAGCGGGACCTGATTGAGTTAGGGGCAAGCCGCGCTATGCGGCTCCCAATGCGTCAATGTGCACCTTGGCGAGAGCTTCAGCATCGAGCTCACCTCTCATCGGCGAGGGGTCCACGCATGTGCAGTCCTTCGTGGTTAATGGAGGCTCATTGTACAGCGATTCGACGTTTCTTGGGCGCGTGCGCTTGGGCCTAGCACGTCCCGCGTCGCGATACGGCGCGTCGCAGCGGGGGGCGAACGCGGTGGTGGTATGGGTCGTCGGTCTCCATCTGCGAGTGGTAG
>CAZHBB010000187.1:0-4318 GCA_964530185.1 uncultured Anaerolineales bacterium | reverse complement strand
CTAGACATGTAGCTGAACGTGCCTACAATCAGGTGCGTGGGGGTGTATCGGCACCATCTTAGAAAGGAGACGCGTATGAACACTTCAGGCGGTGGTTCCAATAGACGGGCGGCATATGTGGTTGTATTGGCGATGGCTGCGGGGATCCTGCTCGCAGTGGGAGTGGCTGTGGGGCTGACGCTGGCAGCTACCGCCAGCATTGATACGTTTGATGAAGGGCAGCAAGATTTGAAAGCAGGCCCGAACGCGGACGACACCGCTCAGGGTTATGTCGCCACCACGGCTGCAATCGGTGGAGAGCGTGACGCATACGTCTATAATGAGACCGGTAAGGGCGATGTGTCCCTGCAGATAGATTACGGCGACACGAACCAGGCCAGCTTCAGTGAGGGCTCGAACGTGAGGGGTTGGGGTGAGATCGTCTGGGACGGCCCGGATAACGACGCTGGAGTCCTTGATGCTGACGGGCTCGGGGGTATAGACCTGACGGACGGCGGGCTCAACGATGGCTTCCAACTCCTGCTGTATAGCTGCGACAAGGGCTTCGACCTGGGGATATGGGTTTACTCCAATACCACCACGGCCTACTACACGCTGACGAACGCGTCAGAGGTTGTCGCGCCTGGGCAGTCGTTCTTCGTCAAGTTCTCCAACTTCAACGGCGACAAGAGCGTCTTCACGAGCACAGGGGCGATCGTGTTCCGCATCTACCATGCGACCGACACTGCCCTGGATCTATCGCTGGATCTGTTCGAGGCCACAGCAGAGACGGACTTCGGGGATCTCCCCGATACGTATTCGACGACCCTTGCCAGCAATGGCCCCCGCCATATCAAAGGGGACCTGTGGCTTGGGACCATCATTGACGTAGAGGCGAATGGATTCCCCAGCACGGGTGCCGATGGCGATGACACAAACAACTACGATGACGAAGATGGCATCGTACGGGTGCCAGGCTATTTGTGGCAGCCTGGCAACACCGTGGCCATCTCAGCTACGGTTACCGGCGGCTCAGGCGATCTCTATGCCTGGTTCGACTGGGACAAGGATGGCACGTTCTCTGATGAGGCGGCCGTGAGCTGGACCAGCCTCTCCGAAGGAGAGCACAGGTTGACCCTCACGGTCGACAGCCGCTATACCACCACGCAGGATCTTCCTGCGCGTTTCCGGCTGGTCCCGGCGGGTGCGAGTAGCCCGAGTTACTCCGGTGGGGTGACCAATGGCGAGGTCGAGGACTACATATGGACGTTCTCACCCACCGCTGTCACACTCAGCGATTTGAAGGCCGCATTGCCCGGCTCCGGGCTGCCAGTGGTGCTTCTGAGCGCGGGCCTCGGCATCGGGTGCCTTGGCCTTCTGGTAACCCGGAAGCGCAGAGTATAGACATTATCTTTGTGCTTTGAGGGCAAAGCTTTGCCAGCGAAGCAGCGAGCACGGCTCTCTCTGTGCCCGGAGAGGGCCGTGCCCAGGTCCGTTGTATGCCCGTCTGACGCCTTGCGTCCTGACAACGTCTCGGCGATACCCACGGTCTCCTCTACGAGTCCAAGGCCCTGGCCTCCCAGGTGACGGCAATAGAAGGGTAAGGATGCTGCAAACAGGGGCTCTCTGCTCTGTTGCAGACATCTCGTCCCCCCCTTGCTTGCTAATCGGTTATTCCTGGCCTATCCTGGGGCGGCATCCGCGGTTGCCCATGTCGATTTCCGCAAAGAGGGCCGGGCTCTTGCGATGTGGCAGGGCCAGTTCGCCCGTTGGCCCTCCCCGCCTCCCCAAGCGGCGCGATGGTGGTAGACTAGGCTCCACATCCTGACGCGCGCGAGGTGAGGGATGATGACGTTCCTGTCGATCCTGCGGGGATATCTGGTCCTGCAGGGGATGGCGCTGGTGGGCCTGCCCCTGGCGTTCGCGCTGCTGCGCCGCCTGCCGTCGCGGGGCTACGCGGCGGCCAAGCCACTGGGCCTGCTGCTGACCGGTGTGGTCTTCTGGTGGGGCGGGATCCTGCATCTGTGGCCCAACACAGCGGCCGGCGTCCTGGCCGCCGCCACGCTGGTGGTCGGCGGCGGGCTGTGGGCGCTGCGTGGGGCATGGCCCGACCTGGGGGGCTGGTGGCGACGGCACCGGACCCATGTCTGGGTCACCGAGGGCCTCTTCCTGATCGCGCTGGCCACCTGGGCCGTGGTGCGGGCCAGCCAGCCCCAGATCCAGACGGCAGGTGGCGAGAAGTGGATGGAGATCGCGTTCCTCAATGCTGTACTGCGCGCCCCCTTCATGCCGCCCCATGACCCCTGGCTGTCGGGGTTCGCCATCTCCTACTACTACCTGGGCTATCTGCTGCTGGGGGTGCTGACGCGCCTGACGGCGTTGCCGCCCACGGTGGCCTTCAACCTGGGTAACGCGGCGTGGTTCGCGCTGGCGGCGGTGACCGCCTATGGGGTGGTGTATGATCTGGCGCCGCGCCGCCCCTGGCGTGCGCTGCTGGCGCCGCTCCTCCTGCTGCTCACCGGCAACGGTGAGGGGCTGTTGGAGGTGCTCCACGCCCGTGGCCTCCTTTCCCCTGCCTTCTGGCGCTGGCTCGACATCGGTAAGCTGCGTGAGCCGCCGCAGCCGCCCTTTAGCTGGGTGCCACATCGCTTCATCTGGTGGTGGCAGGCGTCACGCACGCTGCAGGACCGCACGCCGTGGGGCGATGTGCTGGAGATGATCGATGAGTTCCCCGCCTTCAGCTTCCTCCTGGGGGATATGCACCCCCATCTGCTGGCACTGCCCTTCGTGCTGCTGGCGGTGGTGCTGGCGCTCAATATCACCCGCGCCGCGCGCGGGGGCGCAGTGGAGCCCGACCGCCACGCCGTGGGGCGCTGGCTTCCGCTGCTGGTGGCCTATGGCCTGGTGGTGGGGGCGCTGGGCTTCCTCAACACATGGGACTTTCCTATCTATTGGGCGCTGATGGTGGCGGCGTGGGTGCTGGGGCGCTACGAGGCGACGCGCGAGAGCGCCCCCATGTCATGGTCGACGCTGGGGCAGGTGGTCTGGCAGGCGTTGCCCGGCGCGGTGACACTGGGTGTGCTCAGTGTGGGGCTTTACCTGCCCTTCTGGCTGGCGCTGCGCTCGCAGGCGGGCGGGGTGCTACCCAATCTCTTCAGTGCCACGCGCATCCAGCAGTTCGCGGTGATGTTCCTGCCGCTGCTCCTGCCGGTGGCGGGCGCCGTGACGGCAGCAGCACACCGCCGTGGCGTCCGTTGGACGCGGGGGGTGGGCACCGGCCTTCTGCTGCTGGTGGGTGTGGCGGTGGCGGGGCTGGTGCTGGGCTTCCCGGCGGCCTACCCTTATCTGCAGGCTATCGTGCGCGGCGAGGCCGTGCAGGGCTACAATCTGCCATTGGACGTGGCGCTGGCGGCGCTGGTGGAGCGCCTGCGCCACCCGTGGACCGCGCTGCTGCTGGCGGTGGGGGTGGGAACCGTGGTGCATGCGCTGTTGCGCCCACTCCCCGCCCAGGCTGAGGAGAAGGGACCGGACGAGGTGGCGGCCAGGGGTGGCCGCGATGCCTTTCCGCTGTTGTTGATCGCCGTGGGGCTGGCGCTCACGCTGGCGCCGGAGTTCCTCTATCTCAAGGATGTGTTCATGACGCGCATGAACACGATCTTCAAGTTCTACTTCCAGGCCTGGGTGGTGTGGAGTCTGGCGGGGGCATGGCAGCTCATGCGCTGGTGGGACGCGCGGCCTGGGCGCGGTGCGCGGATTGCCCTGGTGCTGGCGAGCCTGTTCATCGCCGCCGGGCTGCTCTATACGGTATTGGCAGTGCCCGCCCGGGCGCGTGAGCAGGGGGTGCCGTGGACACTGGACGGCGCCGACTGGCTGGCAACGCGCGCGCCGGAGGATTATGCGGCCATCCAATGGCTCAACGCTCATGTGAGTGGCGCGCCGGTGATCGCTGAGGCGCCCGCCAGCGAGCACCGGGCCTATGTGTACGAGGGGCGGGTGTCGGCGTTCACCGGGCTGCCGACGGTGCTCGGATGGGGCGGACACGAGATGCAGTGGCGCGGCAACTACGACGAGCCCGCGCGGCGTGAAGTGGACCTGGACGGGTTGTTCCGGGGCACGGATCTGACGATGGCGGAGGCAGTGATCCGGCGCTATCGGATCGCCTATATCTATGTGGGGCCCACCGAGCGCCAGCGATATGGCGCGCGGGCACTGGAGAAGTTCGAGGGCCGCTTCCCCGCCGTCTACCGCCAGGGTGCGGTGGTCATCTATGATACACGGGCGGTTTGGGCGTCCGCGCCGTGAGATTGCTCTCGTCGCTACTTCGGGTAGTATTGCTGGG
>CAZHBB010000186.1:1870-4349 GCA_964530185.1 uncultured Anaerolineales bacterium | reverse complement strand
TCGGGGGGCACGGTGAGCGGCCCGTGCCCCCCTGCCGCTCAGGGAGCGGGAGCGGCCAGGATATACAGCTCCATGCCATCGATGGTCACACGCACCACCTGGTCCAGCAGGATGCCGTGCACGCTGAGGCCGTTGAGGGTGGGATATGGGGCGTCGGGGTGATGGGCGGCGTCGATGGAGAACGGGCTAATGGCGGTGGCGGGCAGGGTGGGCGGTGCGACGGGCGGATCGATGCCCAGATAGTGACCAATGGTCTGCGCGGAAAGCGACAGGCCGATGAGCATGAGCGCGGCCAACAGGGCCAGGATGGCGTTGCCAAGCTGGCGCCTGTTCTGCTCAGGCAGTTCGAGCTTGGGTGGGTTTTTGATCCTCATAGGCTAACCTCCTGACGGTCGGTGAGATAGGCGATGAGCTTCTCCACCTGGGCGCGGGTCATCAGTCCCGCCAGCTCCTGGGCGCTGTAAGCGCGCAGGTCGCCCAGGGTGTGAATGCCAGCGGCGCGCAACTTGCGCGCGGTGGCGCGGCCAATGCCGGGCAGGTCCTCCAGGCGCACAGGGTCCTGGTCCGGCGGCGTCCCGCGACCGGATACCGGCAGGGTCACCACCCGTCCCCCGTACAGATAGAGCACCAGGCCCTGCGGCGTGCGTCGGGTGCACATGACGGGTACATCGATGCCCAGCTCCAACACGGCGCGTTTGAGTTCGTCGTTCATTGATACATCCTCTCCAAAGCCCCGGGCCAGCCCTGTATTGTCGCCGCCTTCGGGCCAGGGGAAGCCGCGGTGGTGCGGTCCCCTGGCCCACACGAAGGAGGAGGAACTAAGGGCCTGGCCCAAGGCCCTTAGCCCTCTTGATAGGTGAGCACCAGCGTGACGTCCTGGGCGGCGGTGCCGCTGATGCCGTCGTAGTCGATGGTGATCACGACCACCTCGCCCTTGGTGATGCGGGGGTAGGTGTCGTAGCGGAAGTCCCCCGGTTCGTCGAGGACGGCGGGGGTGCCGCTGTCGCCCAGGTTGGAGTAGAGGAGATAGCAGTCGTCGTCGCTGCTGTTGCCGATCTTGAAGCGCCCGTCCGAGTTATTGGACGCCACGCTGCTGACGTGGACGATGCGGCAATCGCTGGGCACGGTGTATCTGGCGACGATGTTGGCGGTCAGGGTGCCGGGCACCACGATGATGTGACTGAACTTGCGAAGCATGGGTTACTCCTTTCGCTTAACTGACCATGTGCTTGTAGAAGGCGCGGTAGTCGGTGGGCGCCACGGCGAAGAAGAAGCGCACCTTGATGGGCATGGTGTCGTTAGAGAACATGAGCCCGGCCGTGGGGCTGGCCACCGAGTAGATCTCGGGGGCACGCCCGTAGCGATAGCCCAGGCCGATACCCGGGTAGAGGCGCGGGTCAGCCTGGGCTACCCAGTCGTTGGCGTCGCTCCAGAAGGGGCAGGTGATGACGCGCTGACGGGCCAGGCCCAGCCGGCCGGTGAGGCTGTCGCTGCCGGCCTCGACGTTGACGTTGTAGTTGGCGCTGCCCACCTCTCCCTCGCCGGTGGCCAACTCGGCCAGGGCGTCGGCCTCCAGGTCCACGGGCACCCAGATGAGGTATCCCTTGGTGAGGGCACCCATGCGCTCGCCGCTGTTTAACTCGGTCTGCTTCATCATGGCGAGCTTGGTAGCCACCCAGGCGGCGTGACTGAAGGCGGTGGTCCCGAGGTTGCCATGGTTGGCGCTGTCGAAGAGGTAGTGGCCGTCGCTCATCACTGCGCCGTAGCCAGAGTTGGCGGTGAAGATGGCGGCGATGGTCTTGCCCAGGGTGAGCCAGGCGGCCTGAGCCAGGGCACGGGGCGCGGCCTGCAGGCGGCGGGTGTCGTCCTTGTCGATGGCCTCGATGGTGATGCCCAGATAGCCGCCCTTCTTCACGAAGCTGGCGGTCTCGGTGGCGTCGTCCCAGGTGAGTTCGGTATAGGCGGCGCCCTCGGGCACGGTGGGCAGCTCGCCGATGCCGCCCAGGGTCACCCACCGCACGTCCTGCAGGCTGGCGAAGTCCTCCTCGGTGACGGCCGGCTCCCACCAGCGGGGATAGGACTGGAAGGCATTGATGACGCGCTTGTTGAGGGCGTTGGCCACCAGCCCGGCCATGGTGGCGCTGGTGACGTTGGCCAGGGTAACGCGGTCGGCCTGGAAAGTACCGGTAAGTTCGTAGTCGCCGGAGAGCAGGGTGTACAGCTCACGGATGCCAGAGAGGGGGCGGACGCCGTCGGGCGGGCGGGTGCCGGCGATCAGCGCCTCCACGGCCAGGGTCACCTGGTCCATGCTGTCGCGCATGTGACGGACGGCAGGCGTCTCCATACCATGCACGGCGGTGCGCTCCTGCACCACGCTCAGGGCCTGCTGCAGGCGCTCCAGATGGATCTCCAGGGAGTCCAGCCGGCGGTCGTGGGCGCCGAGCACGTAGTCCAGCTCCCGATCGTCGGCCTCCGCCGG
>CAZHBB010000186.1:0-1770 GCA_964530185.1 uncultured Anaerolineales bacterium | reverse complement strand
CGTGTGTCTTCGCTCATTGCTTGATCTCCTTTCGGTTGTTGGGCTGAGAGGGCAGCGCGGATGTAACCCGCGGCGCCCGGATCGTAGACCAGGTCTACGGACTCCACGTAATGGATGCGGTCAGTGACGGTGAGGCCGGTGGAGGCGTCCAGGTGGGTCTCGTGGTAGAAGACGGCAGACAGGCCCACCGGCGGCACGGGCCGCCCGGCGGCCTGGTCGGCCAGGATCTGGTCGAAGAGCACGCGCACGAAGTGCCCTGGGCTGTTGGGGTCCTCGTCGTAGAGCGTGATCTCGCCCACCACGGCCAGCTCCGCGGGGTCCCACTCGGCGGCGGTGATCACCCCCACCAGGCGGGCAACCTTGGGCTCCTGGTGCCAGCCGAAGCCGTAAGCGTCGGCGTGATCCAGGTAGACAGGGCGGCCCAGGTAGAGTCCCGCGGCGGCTTCCAGTACCTCGGGGGGCAGCAGCCAGGGGGCCGGTTCCTGGTCGGCCTGCTTGACGCGCCCGGCCGCGGTGAAGACCGCACGAAAGACGCGCCGATCCATCGGGTGGGGAGCGGTGAGGTGCATGCGGCCATCCCGCCGCCCCTTGCGGCGACCACTCAGGGTTGGGGCCTCAGGTACAGATATAGATACGGGCATAGGTCAGCTCCTTTCGTCGGGTCTGGCGTGCGCCAGGATGGCGCGGATCTGTTCCACGGGCAGGGTCTCGCCCGCGAACTTGAGCAGCAAGGTGAGGGCGGTCTCGGCGTCGATCCAGCCGTGAGCGGCGGCCACGTGCAGGGCGTTGGCCATGTCGCGGGCGGCGGCGGCCAGGCCGGCGTTATCAGCGCGGGCCACCTCGGCCACGGTGACCCGCAGCTTCAGGTCTTGGGGTGCGGGGCGGGCGGTGACCTGGCAGTAGCGCTGGTAGGCCACGGTGAGCAGGTCCATGAGCATCCAGATAATGGCCTGCTGGCGGTCAGCGAAGAAGCGCGCGGTCGGTTCTCCCATCTCGCGGGCGGTGGCGTAGTTGGTCCCCTCCCCCTCGCCCAGGTAGTGCAGGGCCAGGTTGGCGCCGGTGGCGATGGCCAGGCGGAGCACGCGGCCATCGGCCTCCGCGTCGTCGGCGTTGATCTCCAGGTTGTGCAGGGTCACGGTCTCGCCGTCGCCGTGGACGTAGATCCCGGCCTCCAGCGGGTTGGTGCGGTGGAGCTGGCGGCGGCGGGCCTCGATGGCGGTCTCGTCGGAGACGGTGATGTCGAGCAGGCCAGCGCGGGTGCGGGCGCGGTTCAGGCGCACGCGGTCCTTGAGCCACTCGCTGTAGCGCAGCGCCCAGGGCAGGATGGGCGTCAGATCCGATTCGCCGCGGGTGGCGTCGATGGGCTTGTTGATGGTCCAGTGGAGCATGACGGGACGTTCCGGGCGGCCCAGCGTGATGATGTGGTTGGGGCTATACCAGGTGCGCCCCTCGGGGCTGTCTGTGCGCTCGATGTAGGCCAATTCGGTCTCGTAGTCGTCGGGGTCGGTGACCACGCGGACGATCTGGCGGGCGGTCTTGAAGCGCAGGTAGCTCATGCCGGTGACCAGGTTGGTGAAGAGCACGGGGAAGAGCTCGCCGTCGCGGGTGAGCTGGTCGCAGATGGTGGGCAGGCGGCGGTCCACGCGGTTCTTGGGGTGGTGCCAGAAGTCGCGGATGAAGGCGTCGATGTCAGGGTCGGCTGAGGTGATGGCAATGCCGGAGCCCACGGCGTAGGCGCGGGTGAGGGCCACCACGCGGCGGACAAAGGGG
>CAZHBB010000185.1:0-4365 GCA_964530185.1 uncultured Anaerolineales bacterium | reverse complement strand
CACAGATGCCGACATAGGCCACCGTCTTTGGGATCATCAACAGGCCGATCTGGGGTACCTGCTGGACAAACAGCACGACTGGCATATAGCAACTAAAGGAGACGAGGATCAGAATGCCAATCCACCAAAAGGCACGGTCCCCATCGGCCCGTGCGTCCCGCAGGATCAGACAAGCTACCAATCCCTGAACCAACAAAGGCAGATTACGTACGATCGACCATGGCTGTGGCGACACAGGGCTGTCCCATCGGTTGACAGGAAGCGCGAGCAGCACCAGCCGTATCAAGGCTGCGGCAAACATCAGGTGTTCGACCGGGCCGTATTCTTTGCCGAAGCGATAACGCCAGATCGCCACCATCAGTACATAGAACAGGGTCACCGTGATGGCCGTTGCGAGCGTGCCGACGCCTCGCAGCCCAAACGACATCCCCAGAAGTAAAAAGTGCGGTGAAGGGTCCCCCAAGGCATAGGCGACCACTCGAAAACCGACATGGCCTGTGTCTCCAAACGCCAGCAGGGCAAAAGCCACCATGACCAGTTTTGCAACCCGCTGGTTCTCGGGTCGCACAGTGGCCCGATGGCGAAACATCGCGATCACCAACGCCCATACCACAATCAAATAGAGTATGTCAAAGGAGACCTCCATCCACACCCGCACAGTCCCTGGCATCTTGCCTCCTCTCCGATGGTATGATTACGCAACTGTGACAGCAGCCACATGCGGACCAATGTCAAAATTGGCCTCACGGATGTCGCGCACCGGTTGGCCCCCATAGCTCAGCCTTGTGAACCGCACATCCTCGACCCTATGCTCCGCATCGAAACCAATGAACTCGGATGCCGGCTGGCACTTGCCGAGGACCTGGAGGTCCTCGAACCGAATGCGCCGGATCCTCCCTGGGCGGTACGCCCCCCGGGTGAACATAGACTCGCGGATCGCCAACACGCAAAGCTTGGGGCAGTAGGCGCCAGCGGATCGGTCCACATACGCGACTTCTTCGGGTTTCTGCAGCATAGGGGCGAGCATCGGGTAATCCATCTCGACGCGAATGTCGCGATACAGCACGTCCTCCACAGTGCCCGGCCCATTGTTCTCAATATCGATGGCCCGGTGGGTCACGTGGATGATATCACAATCCTCAAAGCGAATGTCCCGAATCTCTGGCGCTGTGAGCACTACCCCAATGCGGAGAGCTACATCCCAATCGTTCCACACTACGCAACGACGCACAACGACATCCCGCACCGGCAGGTGGCCGCAGGTAAATCCGCGGTGCTCTGGATAGCCATTGACCACGATGCAATCATCGTGCGTGCGCGCGAAACAATCCTCCACGAGCACATGTTGGGAGTTCTTTACGTGAATACCGTCGGTGTTGTAGCGCCACATCCCGATCTCTTTGACATTGCGAATGGTCACATCCTGGCATCCGACGGGTGTGATGCCATAGACATTCATGTCGCGCAGGATGATGCCCTCAATGACCACCTCCCGGCATCCGTACAGGGCGATCCCGCCAAACGGCTCTGGCTCCCACGTGGTTCGGCGGGGGAAGTGACTCCCATCGAGGATACCCCGCCCACGGATGGTCAGGTCATGGACGCCACGCGCCTCGATCACCCCATGGACCACGGCCCCATCCGCCAGGTAGATCGTCTGACCTGAGCCTGGTGTCAGCTTTCCCACCTCGTGCACGCCGGGCCCAAAGTGCAACACCCCAGGGTCATCGGGCGCCGGCGCATCCACCTCAGGTGGATTTGCAAATAGATGCAAGGTGTGATGCTGGCCGTTGACTTCCAGCGTCAGCGGGCGGGGTTCCTCCACCGTGAAGCGGATCACGCCCTCCGCGACTTCAGGGGTCACCTGCGCCGAGTGGGGGCGTATGAGAGCCGAGTCAACGTGATCCACCCAGCGGGGAGTGACCTCTACTGCCACCGGGCCGTCCATATCCCAGGAGCAAAAAGCGGCCAACTCCGTCTGATCGAGCGGCCGCTGATAGCCGGGCCAGCGTTGGCACATCGGCACCCGCGACACCCGTGCCGGGTACACCGGCACATCCAGGCCGTTGACCCGGACGCGATAGAGATCCGAGAACTGTGCAGGCTCCGACATCTGACCCCTCCTTGTACTGCGCACTGGCGCTCCCTATGGCCTCGGGAATCGCAGTACCGTCATTCCCATCGTCGGCACAGAATCGCGCACAGTCAGCAGAATGTAGTCACTCTCATCCGCGACGCTGTAATCTTCCGCACGGACAAAGGCACTGCCCTGGGCCATCATTATCTCGAACGGTTCCGAGAACAACGCCCGATCCAGGCGCAGCGTGAACGACGCCAACACGTCCGGATGGGCATTTTGCACATAGATAACGGTCTCACCACTATCGGCATCCCGCAAGGCAATGAGATGCAGGTCAGGCATCCGATATGCCGCCACCGGGAATGGCCTCCGTCCCAGCCAGGCAAACGCGTGAATCAGTTGCTCCTGGCGGGCATAATTGAAGAGTGGCAGAGGCACCATCTCCTTCCCGCTCGTCTCCCCCACCTCAAACGGGACTAGGCAGAAGCGCATACCTGCAGCGTTCTCGTACAGCAGGACGCCGGGGAACAACTCCTTCCCATTCCGTCCGAGAAACGTGCTGATCGGCCTCGCACCAGCTTTGGGTGTTATATGATAGAACCTCCTGGCACGTTCGATGACCGGGATGACCTCACCGGCCAAAGCGCCGTGGAACGCTTCATCATCATAGCGTTCCGCCAGCGGATACGCTTCCGCAGGACGCAGCGCGGCCACCCCGACGTCGATCCCCATCTTCATCAGCCGCCGCGCAGCGACCGCATCGATCAGTGCTCCTCGCCGCAACAGCCTCTCCAACGATGCGCGCGTCTCGCCAAACCACCCCGGCCCCAAAAGCGTCAACGGCGTTGCCCCCTCCTCCCCCAACGCCAGCGGGACACCCAATCGATTCAGCCAGCGCACCGTGCCTGGGACAAGATCGAAGATGCCACGATGGGCATGTCCTGCCGCCCGCGGATCCCAATGGCGGAACCACCCCATCTTGACGAGTGGCGTAACACCTAACTCGACGGCGTGCGCCGGCCGGGCTTCGCGAAGCGATGAGCGGCGCGGAAGATTCCGCGCGACGACATCGAGGTATCCCTTCTCATACCCAGGCCGCTGGCGTTCCGGAAACGCGTGCATTAGGTTCCCCGGCGCGCCAGCGGCAACCAACGCCTCCTGAAATCCGTTAAGGAACGAAGCTGGACTGTGGAAGCGCGTTCGAGGCCAGGTGTCACCCTCTGCCACGATGTCCATCCCCGCCGCCTGCAACCAATGTACCTGCAGGCGGGTATAGCTGACGACAAAGGGTATATCGGTGGGATCCATCCGCGCCCAGTACGGAGCCCCTGAGGTGCGCAGATATGGCTTTGTCGGACCGGCCAGCGCTCGGCAAAGCTCGGCAGGCTCAACACCATCGTGTCCCGTGAAATGCGTGATCACCCCACACAGGCCCAACCGGATGTCCGAATTGACTGCGTGCACGGCACGCTCCACAGCACAGGCCAGGCCCAGTAGTGCCTTCCTCTGAACACCGAGCCAGACATCGCGTATCTCCGAGGGGCCACCTTCAAGCACCACCCTGGCCAGCGTCTGGGCCTCCCACCTCTGCCCTGTGGCCGCGGCCACCTGCTCCAAATGTAAGGGACAGAAACAGCCAAATCGGGCATTAGGGCCGTGGTGGCTGAGCCGGAAATCATCGTCGAACACCAGAACGTCCGCGCCGCTCGTCGCCAGGAGTGCCATCGCGCGGCTTATGTGCGCCACAAAATCCGGGTCCAATGGACAGGCCGTGCCCACGGCCGGGTTCCCCTCCGGGCCAACGATGGGTTGAAATGCCAGCCCCGTCGCCGACGGCGGCGCCAATATCCCGCCGTGCCCGATGGACTGCCCAAGCCGACAGCAGACGCGCAGCCCGTGTGCGTGAAACTGGCTCACCGCCGCACTGAAGTCCGCCGCCATCTCCTCAAATTCGGCGATCTCTCCCGGAAACGTAGGGGGAGACCCACTAAGACATACCTCCGTCGCTCCCACCTGCCGAGCGTACGCGACATATTCCGGCTTGAACGAGGGAACATTCAGCACCGTGGTCCACTCAGTTTCCATCCCTTGCCCCTCTCTCAGCCCCCAGAGACACGAAAAGACACGCACCCCGCAACAAGGGAACGGCGCGGTAGCGCGAGCCCAAAACCCCATCGAGCCCGCATCAAGCGTGGCCGGTGGTGCGTATGCAACCCGGGAGGGCAGGTGTTTACCCGCCTAACTTCTCGATCTCCTCCTCGACTTCTTTCGCCCCCTCCGCGTAG
>CAZHBB010000184.1:0-4371 GCA_964530185.1 uncultured Anaerolineales bacterium | reverse complement strand
ACTGATCGTAGATGTTGGCGCTGTGCCAGATGACTGTTGGGGCATAGGGATCTGTACCGCCTGTGGGATCGACACCAACCATGACTGTCATGCCCGGGTCCCCGTCAGCGATGGGATATAGCTTACCATCGTTGTCGCTCCACTGCGAGATAGTAGGATTGTCTCCTTGGCTGTACCAGACGTGCGCATACGCCCGGGCACGATACCATGCACCATCCACAGCGGATATTCGTTGATAGACCCCCACATCCCCGTTGCGATAGAATGTGAACCATTTCAGCGCCTGGTCACCTTCATAAACTCGAAGTGGCTCCAGGTAGGGGGCCTGCCGGGGGATGACCTCCATCTCGGGCCGCCCAAACTCTTGGTCTCCTGAGGTGCCTTCCAGCCAGAAAGCGGTCCAACTCTCCGGCACCAGGATGTTGTCATACGTGATACCGGTATGGGTCCTGTGCCATGTCGCTCCCTCAAAGTTACCGTTATAAAGCGGTGCATCTACCCATTGATGGCGCTCGACGAGCGGCAGGTAGATTAGATGAGGAGACGGCTCTTCTGCTTCTGTGTGTGCCGAGGTCAGAATCGGAGGGGGCTCTGCCAAGCTCAATGTGAGACCGACGGCTATTACGAAAAGAGGAACCCTCAGCGTAAGTTGGGCCCATCCTGCACGAGTACGGTACATCATGATTTCCCCTGAAAAGATGAGATCGGATTCGGGCGTGTTGCTCGCTCGAGGCCTGTGTGTTCACTGGTGTCACTGTCGGAATTGTAGAGAGGGTGGTGGGAAGCGCAAGGCGTGATGCAGTGTGATCGTGGGCTTCCGTGTGTGCTGGGCGGCGGCGTTGGAAGTGGCGGTCTACCGAACCATCTGACAGATGAAGATGTGTAGTCAGACATGGCTGGGATTCCCTTACCCCCTACTCCAGCGGTGAACTTGTTACGGGCTGCCAGTTCTTTGACTTCCGCTGGTTTTCCCGTACAATTGTGGTTGTCGCATCGTACCATACATGGACTGGGGACGGCCAAAGGGCCGTCTTTGCATGTAGAGTGTGGCATGAGTTTTCAAGGTGTGGGAGGTAGGTAAATGAAAGAATACGCCACCGATCAGATACGCAATATTGCACTTATTGGGCATGGTTCGTCCGGCAAGACAACGTTGACCGAGGCTATGCTCTACGTGGCAAAGGCAATTGACCGCCGTGGAAAGGTGGAGGAAGGCACCGCGACTACAGACTTCGACGATGAAGAGGTGCGTCGCAAGATCTCCCTGGTGATGGGGGTCGCTCCGCTCGAGTGGAAGGGCAAGAAGGTCAATATCCTAGACACGCCTGGCTATACCGACTTCGTCGGTGAAGTACGTAGCGCCCTGCGGGCAGCAGATATGGCGCTGGTGGTCGTTGATGCGGCTGCGGGTGTTGAGGTGGGCACTGAATTGACCTGGGTCTATGCTGATGAGGAGGCGTTACCGCGTGCCGTCCTCATCAACAAGATGGATCGCGACAATGCAAGCTTCTCAAAGGCTCTCGCTTCGCTCCGCGAGACATTCAATGCTCAGTTCTTGCCCTTGATGCTGCCCGTTGGAGAGCAGGATCAGTTCAAGGGCGTCGTCAACATCCTGGAACGTAAGGCTTACCTGGGGCCTGAAGGGCAACAGGCCGATGTGCCGGCTGAGCTGGCGGATCAGGTGGAGGAGCTCTATACGCAGATCGTGGAAGCTGCTGTCGAGGCCGATGAGGCGCTGATGATGAAGTATTTCGAGGACGAGGAGATCACGCCTGAGGAGATCGCCGCCGGACTGGGTGCCGTGGTTGCTGATGGCAGTTGGGTACCTGTGCTGGTGGGCGCGGGGGGAGGAGATCTCTCCGGCATGCAGGCGCTCCTCGATGTCCTGGTTGGCATCGCACCAGCTCCCTCCACGCGTAAAGTCACGGCCCAAGGGCCAACCGGTGAGGAAGAGTTTGATGTCAGTGACCTCTCACCCCTTGCTGTCCTGGTATTTAAGACCACGGCTGACCCATACGTGGGGAAGATCAGCTTCTTCAAGATCTTCGGTGGCCAGCTTGGCGCAGGTGACACGGTATACAATCCTCGAACGGGTGATGCAGTGCGTCTGAGTCAACTCTATGTCATGCGGGGTAGGGAGCAGATTCAGGTAGACCGTCTCCACGCGGGGGATATCGGGGCGGTGACGAAGCTGGCCGACGTTCAGACTGGTGACACCCTATGTAGCAAGGATCATGTCCTGACCCTGCGGGGCCCGATCTTCCCTGAACCTCTGTACAGCGTGGCGATTTCTCCCGTGACTAAGGCGGATACGGCAAAGATGGGGCCGACGCTGACCCGGATCTGCGAGGAAGATCCAACCCTGCGGTGGCACCAGGATCCTACTACCAATGAGACAATTCTCTCTGGCATGGGAGATGCGCACGTCGAAACGGCTGTGCGGCGGATGAAGTCGCGCTTCAACGTCAATGTCGAGATGCGAACCCCAAAGGTGCCCTACAAGGAGACCATCACGACGACGGCCACTGCCCAGTACCGGCATAAAAAGCAGACGGGAGGTGCGGGGCAGTTCGCCGAAGTCCACATGCGTTTAGAGCCTATGCCGCGCGACGAGGGGTTCGACTATGTGTGGGAAGTCTTCGGTGGACATATTTCCTCCTCTTTCCAACCGTCCATTGAAAAAGGCGTCAAGCAGGTCATGCAGCAGGGTGTGCTGGCGGGATACCCGATTGTAGATGTCCGCGTTGCGGTCTATGATGGTAAAGAGCATCCGGTGGACTCTAAGGATATCGCTTTCCAGATCGCAGGCCGTGAGGCGTTCAAAGAGGCGTTCCAGAAGGCCCGGCCAGTGCTCCTGGAACCGATCTATCTGTACACGATCACTGTGCCTGACGAATATGCGGGTGCGGTGATGTCGGACCTCAACACACGCCGGGGCCGGGTGCTTGGTATGGCTCAGGAAGGCAACAAGGCGATCATCACGGCTGAAGCGCCATTAGCCGAGATGCAGCAGTACGCCACCGTTCTCCGCGCTCTGACGCAGGCGCGAGGGGTATATACGATGGAGTTCCAACGTTATGATATCGTGCCCTCGCACATTGCAGAGAAGGTCGTGGCAGAGGCCAAGCAGAGCCGGGATAGCTGAGGCTGTCTGGGGGCAAGTAAAAAGCCGACGCTTATTTGAGCGTCGGCTTTTCATGTTTAGGAATTTGCTATCAGATTGTCACCCAGAGCTTGTAGTGTCTCCAACCAAGGGGGACTTCTCCTTATTCGGCTTCCTCGCTGGCTTCTGGCATTGCCCCGGCAACACCTGGGGCTTCCTCTTCGGCCAAAGCCTCTTCCTCCTCCTCACCCGCTGCAGCTTCCTGAGCGACGTACATGGTTTGGACCACCACTTCATCAGGAGCGTTGAGGATTGTGACTCCCTCCGGAACCTGGAGGTCAGCTACGGTGATACTGTCGCCAACATTCTGTAACTGAGAGATGTCGACCTCGAGGGAGGGAATAAGGGCGGTCGGCAGGGCCTCGATCTCGACTTCATTTAGGACCTGCATGAGGGTAACGGTGCCATCGGCCGTTACAGGAGCCTCTCCAACGAGCACCACCGTGACCGGCACCCGGACGGTCTCCTCAAGGCTGAGGGCCTGCAAGTCGACGTGAAGGACGTCACGCCGGATGGGATGGTGTTGGACGTCGCGGAAAATGACCAGATAGGGCTCCTCGTTGCCCTCCAGGATAACCTGTAACGTGGAGCTGGTACCCGCCTGACGCAATGCACTGACCAGCTCTTGTTGTTCGAACTGCACTGCCAAAGGCTCGATGTGACGTCCGTAAATGATCCCTGGCACTAGATCCTGACGCCGCAGCCGCTTGACTTGTTTTCCTGTTACGGTGCGCCGTTGTGCACGTAATTGAATGACTTCCATCGCTTTACATTCCTCCAACTCTTTTTCACCGGCTCTCATTCGATAACAGAGCCTGGAGACTATGCCATGGCTCTCGCCAGATGGGATCTATCCATCCGCTGCTGGTTTTCGGGGTCTCCAATCAAAAGGGCCGCATAGAGCGGCCCACAATATTGGCTCTTGACTCTATATTTATTTTATCTCAAAGCTTCTGTCTGTCAAACCCAGAGGCGCAAAGTGACTGGCCCACAGACGGTTGGCGAGATAGGGGCAAGACCAGCTTCCATCTTGACGTCTGGTAGTTCATCTGCGGGGTGACTGTCACCTTGATGGATGGGTGGCGCAAGCGAGCCATCGCTTGCGGTGGCGGCTCTCGGCAAAGGGCTTGACAGAGGTGACAGTCACCGTGCTAGGCCGTTGACCTACGCGGAAATACATGCGGCGAGAGTTGCTCTAGTTTCGGCAT
>CAZHBB010000183.1:1227-4412 GCA_964530185.1 uncultured Anaerolineales bacterium | reverse complement strand
AATACGATTGCATCGTAGGCAGTCTCCGAACCAGAAGCCGCGGTCGCGATCTTGGCTTGCAGTCGAGCACGGAGGTCATCCGGGTCCTGATGCCAGCCAAGCTGCAGGAGTTCGACATCCACGATATGGGGTGTGCGCGCGGCCGCCAGATAGACGGGCCGCGCCAGGGCTTCACAGGCCAGGCACGTCAGATGCATCCAGATCCTTTTTGAGTCACCGAGATTGAGATGCCATGCGAGAGTATAGTCCCACCCTCCGTAGCGTCAATGTGCCGCCAGGATAGAATGGGACATTGCCCTTCTGACGGGACGATCCCACGGCGCCCCCAAGAAAGACATGGGAACTCTCATTTCCTTGACCTCGTCTCCTCAGGCAGGCGGGGAACGGGAGTGATCTATGAGAGGCGACAGAGTCCCTCCTCAAGTCTTGTGCCAATAACAAAGGAACACGAACACTAAGGCTTTGACACCCCGGAGTCTACCTCTAAGCTCTAGTCACATCACACTGACGATGAGGAGGCCGTCCGATGAAAATCACCAAAGTAGAGACGTTTCTGGTCAAACCGCGTTGGCTCTTCCTTAAGATCCATACCGACGAGGGCCTGGTAGGGTTGGGGGAACCTATCCTTGAAGGGCGCGCCCTGACCTGCGCCCAAGCCGTGGCCGAGTTGGAGCCCTATTTGATCGGAAAGGACCCCCGCCGGGTGGTCCATCATTGGCAGGCCATGTACCGACACGCGTTCTACCGCGGAGGTCCCCTCTTGACGAGTGCGCTAAGCGGTGTAGAGCAGGCCCTCTGGGATCTGGCAGGCAAAGCTCTGGGAGTGCCAGTGTACCAACTACTGGGCGGCCCCACCCGCGACAGGATTCGTCTCTACAAAGGCGGTGCACAGCCTGACACCATCAGGGAGTGGATCGACAAAGGGTTCACCGCTTTCAAGACTGGGGTAAGCAAAGCCCGCCCAGCTCGCATCATCGAGAGCAAAGAGTTCATAGACAAAGCTGTCGCCCACTTTGCCCAACTGCGCGAAGCAGCAGGACCTGATATCGACATTGCAGTCGACTTCCACGGCGCGATCGCCCCACAAACCGCGAAGCTGCTCGTTAAAGCGCTAGAGCCATATCAACCGATGTTCATCGAGGAGCCGGTCCAATGCCAGAACGTCGATGTGCTCGCCGACATCGCCCACAGTACGCACGTGCCCATTGCCACTGGCGAGCGCCTCTTCACCAAATGGGGATTCCGCGAGGTCCTGGAGAAACGGGCCGCGAGTGTGCTCCAACCCGACCTATGTCACGCAGGGGGGATCTTCGAGACCCGCCTGATCGCCGGCATGGCCGAGGCCTACTACGCAGCCATCGCTCCCCATTGTCCCTTGGGTCCCATTGCCTTGGCGGCCTGCATTCAGCTCGACGCATCCATCCCTAACTTCATCGCTCAGGAACACACGACCCTCGGTGAGGGATATCTGAAGGAGCCGTTCACTTTCAAGAATGGCTACGTGAGCCTGCCGACCCAACCAGGGCTGGGGATCGAGCTCGACGAGGAGGCTCTGGTCGATAAGATCGACCATGACTGGCGCAACCGTGAGAGTTACGACGCATTCGACGGTTCAGTGGTGGATTGGTAGAGATCCCAGGCTCCGCGGCCCTGAGGCGGCCCACACACTAGAGCTGGTCCTCGGAATAGACCACTAGGCGGCCACTGCCGGCACCTGTCGGCAGAGTGAGCTCCAACGTCCCTGGATAACGGGGCCGCAGGGGTACCTCTGAGCCATTCCATGTGGCACGGTAGCGGCCGGGGACCAGGGTCACGATCAGGCCAGGGGTATGATGTGTCGGGCCGCAGTGCACCAGGTCGGCCGTCAACCCACTGGTGTCCGAGGCGATATCCAGTGAGTTGACCCACATATCGAGGCCAGTGGTCAGCCGTCCTACTCGATGGTATGCACCAAACCAGTGCAGGACCGGGGCAGAAAGCCCACCGAATTGATGCCAGCCTGCACCACGCCCAGTCCGTACGATGAAGTGCTCATAACAGTTGTAGGTGCGCCCCACCTCCCGTTCCCACACTTTCAGTGCCGTGGAGGCAATGCGGTGAGCCTCATCGAGCCGCCCCAAGTCGAGAAGCGCCTTCCAGAAGAACCACTGATGCGCCATCCAGACGGTGCCGTTCCAATAGCCGTCTTCCCGGTAATAAGGTGCCGACTGGTCCACGGCTGTCAGTCCATACGGGGTCCAAAGATGTTCGGAGGCCATTAGAGAGGCAACCAGGCGTTCCTCCTGCTCCGGCGTGCATATCCCGGCCACCAGGGGATAAGCCCCATCCATACCCATATTGAAGTTGGCTCCGCTCTCGTGGCGCAAGATCCCTACAGGCTGTCCCTCATCATCGTGAACCACATAACTGAAGTATCCCGATGCCTCGTCCCAGGCATAGCGCTGCAGGGCTTGGCCCAACAGTTCGATGTCCTCCTCATACTCCCCCACATCCTCGCCCAGAGCCAGTGCCACCATGCGCAGGATCTTGGCGGTGCGGATGACCTGCGCCGTGGTGACCACGGGTGTTACACTCCCGGTCAACCCATGGCGATGGACGTAGACCTGAGCTGGATAGTCATCCCAGCCCCCAGAGTTATAGAAATAATCCCAGGTGCGGAGCAGATTCGATTTCAAAGTCCGGGTCGTAGAGCTGCCCAGCCGCCCCGCGAGAAATTGGTGGTACTGACGGAGTCGGGGGTAGAAGTACTCCAGCAGCTCTGAAGCCGATGTCCTCTGCCAAAGCTCCATGAAGAGATAGAACTGGGTTGGCACTGGCGACCCGTGATGGATAAAGGCGACATCCTCGCGCCCCGGCGTCGTAAGGTAAGCGTTCAGATTGTCAAGCGCACGCTCTACGTCTAGCTCCAGCAGCCCCAAGCCAATGAAGCCTGAGTCCCAGGTGTAAAGGCTATCCCACCATCGGCCTGGCGTATAGTGCCTGATCCACGTGCCACGGGTCCGCACTGGATAAACTACGTTGGTGGCTAACGTAGCAGCCATCCGCTCTTGGCTGAAGGCATAGGGCTTACCCGATGGATTGGCTCCCGCTGCCCGAGGATGCCACCGGCGCTCTCGGGCAGCAGCGTGCCGGTCGGCCCACTCCTGAGCAGTGGGGTCGAAGCCCTCCAGGTGCTGCGCCACAGC
>CAZHBB010000183.1:0-1127 GCA_964530185.1 uncultured Anaerolineales bacterium | reverse complement strand
CTGTGTTTGGGCGATTCCATCTCCACCGGTGCAGGGTCCCACACCACTGGGGAGAACTCGAGTCGCCCCAGGGAAGCCGAGGGGACCAGGGCGAAACCATCCAGCCGAATAGGCACACCCCAGTCAGGCACAATGGTGAAGATCAATTCCTTTCTGAGCGTCCGCCGCAGGTGGATCTCCCGCTGTTGCACGTTTCCAGAGTCACCCCGCAGATGCACCTTACGAACACCCAAGCCCGGGAACTCCAAACGTGTGACGGTGCCATCGTCCAGCCGATAGCGTAAGACCAGGACAGCATCCACAATAGGTTGTGGGATTTTCACTCGATAGGTCACAGCGTCCCCGATATGCACGCCAAAGCCCTGGCCTAACCCCAGCCCCTGCACGAAGCCGTTGACCCGCTCTTCGCCTCGCAACAAGCCATCGTAACTGAGGTTGGCACGGTGCTCGTCCTTACCCAGGACTAGGGCCGCATAGTCCAACGCCTCCACCCAGATACCCCCAGCGGGGAGCACCACCTGGCACATCTGCAAGGGCCCCTCATGACGTTGGCCCAGCGGGGGAAAATGCAGGGAGAGCATCCAGTGCACCGCCAGATTCTGCATCACGTTCGTATGATTGACGCAAGTCATCCACACCAACACAGACTCTTCATCCATCTGACAGTAGTCCACGTCGGCGTAAAGCTGATCCTTCCAAATGAGCTCATAACGATGACGATAGAAGGAGAGGTCAGGCGCTGCCTCCCACGGATGGTAACCCGATTCCCAAAGCACATTGGGCGGCTGCGGGGTCCGTCGATAGAGAGAGGGAAAGACGCTCAGGTCGACACGCAGGCCGGACGCAAGATCTGGGATGTGGCTGATACCCATGTAACGCTTGGTGTAGGGGCCCCAGCGCGAGAGGCGCAGATCATGGGACCCTTGTAACTGAGCCAGCGAAGACGAGAACACCACCGTACAACCCCTTACTGGGGAAAGCCCCCGGGCTTGCAGACAAGACAAGTTTCACATCCGAGAATCCACAAAATATCCTATGCACTTTCGCCCATCCGTCAACACAGATGGCAACCAAGGCAGAGTTCTGACAGCCGAATCCACAGATCCTCCCTGCAGGTCACCGATTTA
>CAZHBB010000182.1:0-4413 GCA_964530185.1 uncultured Anaerolineales bacterium | reverse complement strand
GTACCTCGTCCAACATTCTCTGCCAGTCCCCGTATGCCGCAGGGATCCCAAAGTGGTCCGCGATCTTACGGGCACGCTCCTCGATGATGTCAGCGACCGCCACAATGGTGGCGTCCTCGCCCAACGCCTGCCATGCAGGGATGTGCGCCGCCTGGGCAATCATGCCTGTGCCAATCACTGCTACCCGATATGGCTTGTGATCCATCTTGACCTCCTCACCATGTTGCATCTCATACCACTCACCCATACCACACAGGGCACCTACTGCGTGGTGTTGTAGCCAATCGCCACCTGTGCGGCACTCTCATTCACAATAGCTTGGTCCGTGCGGAAGGTGTTGCCCACGACTGAGGCCGCCACAAGGTCACCGCCTAACCGCACCGCCAGCTTACCTTCATCCATAAAGTCACAGCCATTCACAATCAGTCGGCCCTTGGTCGCCTCAATGCAGGGGCTCCCTTGTCCCTTCGCATCCCACCCGGTGAAGTGACAGGCGTTGAGGATCAACGAGCCCTGCCCTTCCATCACGACATGAGATCGCGTCTCTGGCACACCCCAGAACCCGCAGTTGGTGAACTTGACCGGCCCCAGATTGGCCTCACCCACCTCGACCGTAGCCATGAACTGACCATTGACAAACTGAACGCCCGCATGCGGCTGCGTGCGGGCCACTCGCACGGCCACTGAGCAGATATCACTTCCCGATTGTGTGATCACTGCATTGCCAGGTCCGTGACCAAAGTCGTCGAAGTGGAAACCAATGCGGGGGAAGATCACAAAGCTATTACTGATATATTCCCAATCGGTCTTGCCTATCTTGAAGCCAACTAGATGCTCCTCAAGGTAGGGCTTGATCCCCCCCGTCGTTGCCCGGAAGCCTGGCTCCAGAGCCATCCGTGTCCAGAAATTCGGATTGAAGTGGACGTTCTCCAATCGACCAATATCCGTACATTGATCGATATAGACGCCAATACTCAGTGGACAGGCAAAGACATTCCGCACGGTATGGAGCTCATTCCAGCAGGTTCCCAGATCCAGAGCTTGAAATGGATTGGTCAGGACCATGTCGGTGATCTGGCACAGCTCCCCGTCTACCCGAATGCTCCATGGATAGGGCGCCACTTCAGGTAGGGACTGCTCCGGGTAGTGGATGATCATCCTCTCAATCTTCGCGCTCGGTTTGAGCGTTATCAGAGGGGCGCCGTCGGGACTACCTCGCCCACCATACACGAGCAGCACCGTGCCTATAGGATGTTCTGAATGTAAAACCCCGCCCGAAGCACCACGGAAGGTGACCCCTGGCGGGACAGTCAGCTCTCCGTTGATCCGATATCTCCCAGGTGGGACATAGCATGGGACGCCCCGGTCACCGGCAACATGCAAAGCTGCCTGCAACGCAGTGGTATCATCATGGAGCCCATCACCGCGCGCTCCAAAATCGCAGGCATTCAAGATGTCGCTCATCGTACCCTCCACCTCAGGGCTCAAACCAAGCACCTCAGTTCAGGACAATGGAATCCTGAACTGAGGCAGCTAGCTATCCCGTGTTCGCGTCGTGCTCTGACCGACTGCGGCTAGAAGGTGACCTCACGCCCCTCCCGAGCCGCGTGGTAAGCTCGCTCCAGCAACTCCGTCAGATTGCGGCCGTCCTCCACCGTGATCGTCATCGGCGTATCATGTAAGATGGCGCTGATCCACTGATCAATTGGCAGCGGCAGAGGATCGGGCAGATCGGTAGGCTTGATATATCCGGCAATCCCCTGGGGCTCAAGTTGGGTACTCCTGAGCAACAGCCCGCCGTTGGGGTCTCGCCCCAAGTACCCATCGGTGCCGTAGATCTCAATGGGGTTCGGCCCCGCCCGATGGACCCATGAAGTATCGAGGATCCCTAACGCGCCGCTCTTGAACTCCACCACGATCACCGAGTTGTCATCAATGGGGTAGGCCTTGGCGAAGTTCTGGATCTTAGCCACTACGCTCTTAGGCTCCCCCATGAACCAGCGCATCACATCGACGGTGTGACAACCGAGGTCGAAGAGCGCGCCACCCCCAGCCAACTCCGCATCACCAAACCAGGCACTGCCACCGTGGAACCAATGGTCGAGGGCCGCCATATGGGCAATGCGCGCCCGCATCATGGTGATCTCCCCCAGCCAACCCTGGTCCAGCACCTGCTTCATGAACAACGTCTCTGGTCGCGTGCGACTGGGCAACGAGATCATAAACTTGATCCCGCTCTTGTTCACAAGATCCACCAGCTCATCAGCATCCTCGGTCCGGATGGTCAATGCTTTCTCGGTGAACACATGCTTCCCGTGCTCCACTGCGGCCTTGATCAGCCAGGGATGCTGAGAGGTGTAGGCATTGATGACCACCCCATCCACATCGTCGCGGCTTAGCACGGCTTCCAGATCATCAAACACTGGCACGCCGAATCGCTCGGAAGCGGTCTTCCCCCGCTCTTTATCATCCTCCCAGATACAGACAATCTCCGCCTCAGGATGATCCACGATATGCTGAGCATACCTGTTGGCATGAACATGCGCAAAACTGAGCATAGCAACGCGTAACATGGTGCTTCATCCCTCCTGTGTGTTTACACCAACGGCTTAGCTCTTGATTATGGATCTTTCTGGCAATGTACAAATCCCCCCTCGCGGCGTGATTGATCATCCGTGGGGTAAGATCTTAGAGAAGCCCTGGCGATCGTTCCTGTGATTCCGGTGATGACAATGATCCGAGGAGAAGATTACGGGTGACTGGCCATCGCCTATCCCCCCAAGGGAGGAACGTCAAGTCACAACACTCTACGCGTTGCCTCGCTCAGTCTCATGCGGGTCACATGGGGATTGAGCCACTTGGGGATAGGTGGGAAGTCCCTTCTCCGACACGTCCTGAAGCTTAGCGCGCAATACCTCCCACACCCGCCGCACCTGCCGGCGGGTCTCCTCAAGAGTCCCGCTGGTGTCGATGACGACGTCAGCGACGGCAAGCTTCTCCTCCTGGGGCGGTTGTGCACGGATGCGCAACTCAGCCTCTTCACGGCTGAGGCCACGCGTGGTCATCAGACGCTCCAGTTGCAGCTCCTCAGGACATGTCGTCACCCAAATCTCATCGCACAAAGGGGCCAGATCGCTTTCCAGCAGCTTGATGGCCTCGATAACCACCACTGGGGCTGGGCTTCTGTAGATCTGAGCCCGAATCAATGCGGTGACAGCCGGATGAACCAGTTCCTCCAGGCGCCGCAGGGCTGCGGGATCCGCGAAGACCAAAGCCCCCAGCTTGCGCCGATCGATCGTACCATCAGAGGCAAGGATGTGCGGGCCAAAAGTGCGGACTACACCCTCATAGGCAGCACCATCGGGCGCCATGACCCGATGGGCGACTCGATCGGCATCAATCAGCTCGGCTCCCAACATCGCTAACATCCGGCCTACCGTGGTCTTCCCGGTGGCGATGTTGCCGGTGAGGCCAATACAGTAGGGACAAGGTCCTTCCATCCGCTCTGTTGCCAAGCTCCTATCCCCTCGCCCCAAGATACACTCCCCTTTACCCACGCCTCAGGCCGCCACCGAATTGGCGACCTCCGCCCATTCCTCGAGCAAGCGGTCAAGCTTCGATTCAACCTGCCGATACTCAGCCCCCAGTCGGGTCACTCGCGTCACGTCCTGGGCTCTACCTGCGATCTCAAGCTGGTGTGTGAGTTCCCGGAGACGCCCTTCCAGCGCGTGGATCTCCTGCTCCAATGTCTCCAGCCGTTCCTGCTGGCGGGCCAGCGTCTGCTGACGCGCCCGCTTCGCCTGGCGCGCTGCATCAGCACGCTGTCGCGTCTTCTGGCGCTTGTGTTGATCATCGCCCTCAGGCAGCGCCTGGTGCCAAGCCTGGTATGCCTCATATCCCTCGTCGAACACGTGGAGTCGGCCATCGGCAATAGCCCAGACGATGGTCGCTAACTTCCGAATCAGATAGCGGTCATGGCTGACCATCAGAATGGTGCCGTTAAACGCCCGCAACACCTCCTCGAGTACTTCCTGCGAGGCAATGTCAAGATGGTTCGTCGGCTCGTCCAGCAGGAGGAAGTTGGCCTTGGCCAGCGAGAGGATCGCGATCGATAGACGCGCACGTTCGCCACCCGAAAGCACCCCTACATCCTTGAAAACATCATCTCCACGGAAACCATAGCGTGCCAGAAAGTTGCGCGTGGCGGCGACGGAGGTCAACCCCTCATCCAGGACGGTGTCCAGGACCGTCTTACCGGGGACCAGATGGTCCTGGATCTGGGCAAAGTACCCGATCCGCACGGCAGCGCCGAGCCGTATCCGCCCTGAAAGCTGGGGGATCTGACGCAGGATGGTGCGCAACAGCGTCGTCTTGCCGACGCCGTTAGGACCGACCAACGCCACGCGTTGTCCG
>CAZHBB010000181.1:0-4455 GCA_964530185.1 uncultured Anaerolineales bacterium | reverse complement strand
TCCAGGACACGCTCGGCGCGTTCCAGCCGCTTGAGGGTGCGGGTGCGCCCCAACGCCTGGATGCTCCCAAACAGGGGCGGCGAGACCTTCTTGCCGGTGACGGCCATGCGCACCACGCCGAAGAGCTGGCCGGCCTTGAGCTCCAGCCTGGCGGCCAGCTCGCGCATCGGCGGCTCCATCGCCTCAGCCGTGAACTGCACCAACCCGCTCAGGAGGTGCCGCGTCTCGCGCAGCGCATCGAGGCTCTGCTGGGCGGTCATCTTCCTGCCGATAAGTGCCTCCGCTGGCGGCGGCTCGATCTCCTGGAAGACGAAGTCTGTCCAGGCCACCACATCGCGCAGGGTCTTGAGCCGCTCCTGGACCAGGGGCACCAGGAGCCGCAGCGTGGGCAGCATCTCCGCCGGTGCTGGGGTGGGAATGAGCCCTGCATCCTGCCAGAAGGGGATCAGACGCTGTAGAAGCTCCTCCTGGTCCAGTTGTCGGATGTAGTACCCATTCATCCAGTTGAGCTTCTCGTAGGAGAAGACGGCCGGTGCCAGGTTGATGTGGTGGATGTCAAAACGTTCGATCAGCTCCTGGCGGGTGAAGATCTCCTGCTCCTCGCCCTCGCCTGGCGCCCATCCCAACAGGGCCAGGAAGTTGAACAGGGCCTCGGGCAGGTAGCCCTGCCGCCGAAAGTCGTCCACCGAGGTAGCCCCATGGCGCTTGCTCAGTTTCTTGCCGTCGGGCCCCAGCACCAGCGGCACATGGACGTAGGTGGGAGGCTCCCAGCCGAACGCCTGATAGAGCAGGATCCGCTTGGGCGTGCTGGGGATCCAGTCATCCCCGCGGATCACGTGGGAGATCTTCATCATGTGGTCGTCCACCACCACAGCCAGGTGGTAGGTGGGATAGCCGTCGCTCTTGAGCAGGATCTGGTCGTCGATGAGTGCATTCTCAAACGTGATGTCGCCTCGCAAGAGATCGTGAAACGTGGTGGTGCCCTCGCGTGGCACCTTCAGGCGGATCACGTGGGGCTCATCGGGGGAGATAGCCCCGGGCGGCTTGTTGCGGCAATGTCCGTCATACATCGGCGTCTTGCCCTGGGCCCGCATCTCCGCCCGGATCCGCTCCAGCCGCTCGGGCGAGCAGTTGCAGCGATAGGCCTTGCCCATGGCCACCAGCTCCTCGGCCTTCTCGCGATAGATATGCAGGCGCTGTGACTGGATGTAGGGACCGTAATCCCCGCCTACCCCAGGGCCCTCGTCCCAGTCAAGGCCCAGCCACTCCAGGCTGTCCTTGATGGCCCGGATGGCGTCCTCCACATAGCGTTCACGGTCTGTGTCCTCGATGCGGAGCACGAAGACGCCGTGGTTCTGTCTGGCGAACAGCCAGTTAAAGACCACCGTGCGAATATTCCCGATATGGGGATATCCGGTCGGACTCGGTGCAAAGCGTACGCGAACCGTCATCGATAGCCTTCTCCTTGTGCTGGATCGAATCTACTCCGTCCCAGGGGGATGTGTCCCTGGGGGATGTCTCCCCCCTCGGGACGCAAGGTCCTGAAACCCAGGACGAACCACGATTATAAGGGGTTTCGTCTAGAATTCCAGACGTCCCTGGCGCATGGCCACGCTCTGCACCAGGCCCAGGCCGATATAGGTGACCACCAGGGCGCTGCCGCCGCTGCTGATGAAGGGCATCGGCAGGCCCGCGACAGGCAGGACATTCAGGTTCATCCCAAGATTGACCAGAAGTGGATAGAAGATGAAGGCAATGACGCCCGTCACGATCAGCCGTCCCGTGAGGTCCTCGGCGTTGGCGGCAATGCGCAGCATGCGCCATAGAAGCAGTGCAAACACCCCCAGGATCAGCACTGCGCCCACGAATCCCAGCTCCTCGCAGATGACCGAGAAGATGAAGTCGGTGTGGCGCACCCGCAGGAAGTGGAGCTGGCTCTGGGTGCCTGTCGCAAAGCCCTTGCCGAACAATCCCCCGGAGCCGATGCTGATCAGCGCCTGCTGCACGTTGTAATACGCGCCGGGGTCCCGCGCCGGATCGAGGAAGTTGGCGATCCGGTCACGCATGTAGGTGTCGAGGTGGGACCACACCACCGGCAGGACCGCCAGCACAACGGCGCCGGTGCCGGCGAAGTAGCCCAGACCCACCCCTGAGACGAAGAGCATCGCGATCCAGCAGGCCATATAGAGCGTGGCCGTGCTCAGGTTGGGCTGGCGGAACACCAGGAAGGCCGCCCCGCCGGTGAGCAGGGCCGAGGTCACTATCTCCTTCAGCCGCGGTGCATCGGGCGCGTTGCGGGCCAGGAGGCTTGCCTGACTCACCAGCACCAGAAGCAGGGCCGGAAAGGCAGGCTGGATCGACGTGCCGCCGATGTAGATGAAACGGCGCACCCGGCCGATCTCACTGGAGCCGAAGAGGAGGGTGAAGATGAGGGTCACCACGCCGGCGAAATACAGAGGCCACTCGAGGCTCTCGAGGATTCTATAGTCAACGGAGGCGACCAGGACCATGAGGGCGACCCCGGCCAGGGCATAGATCGCCTGACGCCGCCACACATCCGCCAGGTCTGTGGCCCCGCGGGTGGCGCTGTAGATCATCGCCACGCCGATGGTTGTGAGGACCAGAGCGATGATCGACAGACCCCAGTCGAACCGCTGCCAGGGTGAACGGCGCATATCAGCTCGAGGCTTTCCTCCGGCGGGTGCGCGGCGTGTGGACGGGGATGTCCGCCATCAGCCGGGTCTCTCGCGCGTCCTCGGTGAAGTTGACCACGACGTGCTCGGTATCGATATCAAGGTGTTTGGAGATCACCGCGATGATCTCGTCCTTGAGGATTTCCAACATCCCGGGAGAGATGTTCGCGCGGTCATGGGTGAGGACCAGACGCAGGCGCTGGGCGGCGATGTCTTGACTGGACTTTGACTTACGGCGGAACATGTCGCGTAACCTCATAGTGTGCCTCTTTCAGTGAAGGCCAAACAACCGCTGGAACAGGGACTGCTTGTGGGTGTCCTCGAAGGGGACGTCCTCACCAGCCAGTCGGCGGGCGATGTCGCAGAAGGCTTTGCCGGCCGGCGAACGTTCGTCCAAAGCGACCGGTTGTCCCTGGTTGCTGGAGGTCAGGATTTTAGGATCCTCCGGCACCACGCCGATGAGTTCGATCGCCAGGAGGTCGACCACCGTGTCCGCGTCGAGCATCTCGTTGCGGCGGACGAGCTCCGGCTTGAGACGGTTGATCACCAGTTTGGCGGGGGCCAGGTCCTCGGCCTCCAGGAGCCCAATCACCCGATCCGCATCGCGGACGGCCGTGACCTCCGGGTTGGTCACCACCAGCACCAGATCCGCCGGGCTCACTGCATAGCGGAAGCCATGCTCGATGCCAGCGGGCGAGTCGATCAGCACGAAATCCACGAGCTCGGCCGCCTCCTGTGCCACGCGGACCATGTCCTCGATGCTGACCGCGTTCTTGTCACGGGTCTGGGCCGCCGGGAGCAGAAAGAGCTCCGGGAAGCGCTTGTCACGCACCAGGGCCTGTCTCAGGCGGCAGCGCCCTTCGATGTAGTTGACGATGTCGTAGACAATACGGTTCTCAAGTCCCAGCATGACATCCAGGTTGCGCAGCCCGATGTCCGCGTCAATACACACCACCCGGTGTCCGAGTTTGGCTAACCCGACGCCCAGGTTGGCCGTGGTCGTTGTCTTGCCAACGCCGCCCTTACCCGAAGAAACGGTGATAATCGTCCCTGCCATACCTACCCTCTTTTGCTGTTCCAGGCCTCAACCACAATCTGTCCATCCTCGACCTTCGCAATCTCGGGTCGCGAGACCCGCCTGGTGCGCTTCTCGGGCGAGCGACCTATGAAGCCCGCGATGCGGAGCTGCGAGGGCTGAAGCACCAGTGCGCAGATGACGGCGGTCTCGTCGCCAAATGCGCCGGCGTGGGCGACGCCCCGTAACGTGCCCCACACCAGGATGTTACCGCCGGCGACGATCTCGGCCCCCGGGTTGACGTCGCCCACCAGGGTCACATGTCCTGGAAAGCGGATCGTCTGTCCAGAGCGCAGGGTTCGGTGCACAAAGACGGCTTGCAGCTCAGGAGGCGCGGTCTCGATCAGGGTGCGTTTCGGCTCCTTGCGTTTTGGGATGCGCGTCAGCAGGCCATGCGAGCGCGCCAGGTGGACCGTCTGCTCATCGTCGCTGAGCACTGCCCAAAGCTCGATGCCGTATCGCGTCAACAGGACGCGCATGGCATTGAGCTGCTCCGCACTCAGTTCACGAGGTCCCACATCGAGGATGAGCCGCCCCCCGCGGAAGAAACTTCCCCCGTCGATGAGTGCATCCTCGACGGCGTCGAGGACCACCGCCCAGCTCTCCACTCGGGGCTTGAGCAGGATTCCATCCGCGGTTCCCTTGAGCGTGATCGGCATTTCTCCCATATTGACTTTTATTATAACA
>CAZHBB010000180.1:1973-4469 GCA_964530185.1 uncultured Anaerolineales bacterium | reverse complement strand
GCTCCTGGGGAGAGAGTCCATCGGGGTCATTGACGATAGCTCCAGGTGGCGCCGGGACGGGGCCCCTCAACAGCGGGTCGTCCGTCGACCGCATCCATGCATCCAACCGCGCACGCATCTCCGCCAACACCTCCGCAGCGCGTGGATTGGAGACCAGGTTTTCCTTCTCGTTGGGGTCAAAGATCAGGTCGTAGAGCGCTTCGCGGTCCGGCGGGATCTCGGCCCACCCGTGCTCCAGCCATAGGCTCTTGCTGGGACTGTCATCGCAGTTGGGCAGCACAGGCCGCGTACGGTCGTCATAGCGACGGATGTACTTCCAACGCCGGGTGCGGATGGCACGCATGGGCTCATAGGCGGCATGGTAGTTGACCTCGGCAAAGATCTCCTGGCGCACCTCAGTCGCCTCCCCACGGATAAGAGGCATCAATGACACCCCCTGCAGCCAGGGCGGCGGCTCGATCTCCAGCAACTCACAGAGCGTGGGAAAGAGATCGATCTGGCTGACCAGACCGTCGACCACCCGTCCGCCCTCGAAGCCGCCAGGGCCGCGCATGATCAACATCACACCGATGCCTCCATCGGTCAGGTTGCACTTCATCCGAGGGAACGCGATACCGTGGTCGGTGGTACAGATAACCAGCGTGTTTTCCGCAAGGCCCGTGCGGCCAAGCGCCTCGAACACCCTTCCCATCTTGGCATCCACGGTACGGGCGCTGGACATGAAGCGGGCCATATCCTCGCGGGTCTCGGGGGTATCCGGGATAGGCTCCGGTGGACGGCAATACCGGGGGTCTGCTGCATCGCTGATAGGTTCGAATTCGCGATGGGTATCGCTAAAGCCGACAGAGAGGAAGAAAGGTTCCTCCGGGCCAGATTCCAGATAGGCCACAGCCTGCTCGTGGGGGTCCTGGTGACCCAGCCAACGATCGTAGCCTATGATCTGCCAGGGTTCGCCACGGCGATGGTCGACGATGTGTTGCACGCCGGCCAGGACTGTGGTGTAGCCGGCCCGTCGCAGCGTATGCACAATATGCTGGCCATAATCATTCAACGACCAACCCCGATGGGCCAGACCCGTCATCCCGTTGTTGTGTGGATACATGCCGGTCAACAGAGCTGCCCGGCTGGCAGAGCAGGTCGGATTGGCACAGAAGGCCTGCCGGAAAAGCACGCCCTCCTCCGCCAGCGCCTGGATGTGAGGGGTGGGCACAGGATAACCATAAGGCTGTACGTAACGACCGATATCATGTGTATGGATATAGAGAACGTTAGGGTGTTCAGTCATCAGAGGCCTCCTAGATTTGGATGTCCGATTCACGTGGCCACGACCTTAACCACACGGTAGTAGTGGTAGCCGATCATCACCTCGATATACCCTTGAAGCAAGGCATCGACCTCGGGATCACCCGTATCAACACGCAGGTGTCCCACCTGTCTGATCTTCCCCTCAGTCGCGATGACCAGGATATGTTCTCTGCCAACCTGGCGGATCACCGCGGGCGTAAAAGGCTTGTTGCCCCGTCCGAAGAGGAAACCATTGCCTCCCAGCGGTGTGACGACGATCTCACGTTGGGGGTAGACCTTCAGTAGTTCGAGGATCTGCTGCTCGTTGAGGTCCATCGCCACAACCTGTCTGTCGTAGACGGCGTCGATCCCCAACAGCGTTTTAGGCACCCCAAGCTCGTCAGCGACGGCTTTGACCGTGGTGCCCGGCCCTAACAAATAGAGGATATCCGGCTTCATCAGCTCTACCATCGCTGCCGCGATGTCCTCTCGATTCGCCACTGTGTCGGGTGTAGCCCGCGTCCCCTCCTTACTGGGCTGGAGTTGGGGCGGAACATCCGGGACGAGGAGATAGCCGTAGAGGTGTGCCTCAAGCCGCCCGGCGCGGAACGCCTCCTCGTCGATATCCAGCACCTCGGCCTCAGTCACACCCGCGCCATCGGCGAAGGCCCTGACCATCTCCGCCGCAGCGCGCGGACTGAGCGCGAAGACACCGCTATAGACTTTGACCCCAGCCGGCACACCCACCACCGGGACCTGGGTGCCGACGGCATCGAAAATGTCACGTGCCGTGCCATCTCCACCGACAAAGACCAACAAATCGACCCCTTCCTGCACCATCAGACGGGCAATGTGTCGCGTATCCTCGGCGCGGGTCCGGGCCTCGCCGATCTGCCCCACCACCTGTGATCCACGCAGAGAAACATGATCGGCACCCATCGGCCCTGGTGCAATCAGCCAACGTATTCTGCTCTCATGGCCTTCCAGTGCTGTCAGAAAGGCCCGCGTCCGCGCCGGTGTCACCGGTCTGGCCCCCAGCGCTCTGGCCTGCAGGGCCAGGTCCCCATCAGTCCCTTTGAGGCCGACGCTGCCCCCCATCCCGGCAATGGGGTTGACGATCAGTCCGACACGAATCGATGTTGCGTTCTTGTGGTCAGCCAAGGTTGACCTCCCCATCGCTCATTCTACCGCAAGGTGGAGAAGTCCGCATCC
>CAZHBB010000180.1:0-1873 GCA_964530185.1 uncultured Anaerolineales bacterium | reverse complement strand
GCCCTTCTTGACATCCAAATGTAACTTCATTATAATGTAAGCGATTACAGTAAGCGCTTACAGTTGATGAAAGGGAAAACCAAGTGAACGAGCAGCGACTTCGTCGCGCCACAATCGCCGACGTCGCCCGTGTGGCGGGCGTGTCAACCGCGACAGTCAGTCGCGTTATCAACCAAACTGCTCCTGTGGCACCGGAGACAACCGCGCGAGTGCAAGCAGCCATTGCGGCGCTTGACTACCGTCCTCACACGGCTGCTCGGGTGCTTGCAAGCAACCGTACCAACACCATCGGGCTGGTCTTCCCCCAGATCAGCGGCTACTACTTCGCGGCGCTGCTACGCGGTATCGCTGCCGGGGCAGGCGACCACGGCTACGACCTGCTCATCTATTCCGCCCAGGAGAGCGCCACCCAGCGCACAGTCTGCTCTTATCCAGTGGGCGAACAGAACACCGACGGCCTGCTCGTCTTCACCGATGGCCTGCCCGAAGACGAGTTGCGACGGCTTCACGCGCGTGGCTTTCCCGTCGTGCTGATCCATTGGTCACCGCCCGAGGGGCTGGACATCCCCAGCGTCACCATCGAGAACAAGGCCAGCGCCTA
This sequence comes from uncultured Anaerolineales bacterium, assembly GCA_964530185.1. GTDB lineage: Bacteria > Chloroflexota > Anaerolineae > B4-G1 > SLSP01 > PWVB01. The sequence goes on along the minus strand of CAZHBB010000180.1, from coordinate 1,272 downwards.
TCGACTGGTGGCCCACCTGATCACGGTGCACCAGCGACGGCGCATTGTCTACCTGGCCGGACCTGAGGCACATGAGGATTCCCATTGGCGGGAAAAGGGCTACCGCCAGGCCCTGGCGGAGCACGGCATCCCCTTCGACCCCCGTCTGATCGCCTCAGGGGAATTCAACCGTGAGATCGCACACAAGACGGTGGCCCGACTGTGCCAGGACGGCGTCCAGTTCGATGCCATCTTCGCCGGCGACGATGATTCGGCCACTGGCGCCCTTACTGCTCTCCTCGAGGCCGGCAAACGTGTCCCCGAGGACGTTGCCCTGGTGGGATTCGACGACATCGAGATCGCCCGCTATCTGCAGCCCCCCCTGACTACCGTGCGCGCCCCGGTGGAACGAGTCGGATACGAGGCCGTGCAGCAGCTTGTGCGCCTGATTCGCTCAGGCGAGGCCGATCCCCTGACATTGCTCCCTACGCAACTGATCATTCGCCGTTCATGTGGGTGTAATGGGAGTCATCAATAGATAGAAAGGAGGTTAAGCTGCTACAACTGCATGTAGACCCCAAATAGACAGAATCCGAACCATGTTCAAGACCCAAGTCCGTGCCTATTGAGTAAGTTCACAGAAATGAAGGAGGATAGCAACATGTCTAAGCGATATTGGCGTTCTGCGCTGGCCCTGGTGGTTCTGATCAGTCTGTTCGCAGCCTGCAAAGCCAGCGGGACGACGTCAGGGACGGGCGGCGCAGCAGGTGAACCCGAAGTCCTCAGGGTTTGGATCACATGGGGTGACAACCCCGCCCAGCTCCAAGAGCTGTTCAACCGCTATGCCGAGGCCAACAACGTTAAGGTGGAGGTCAACTCCCCCGTCGAGGATGACAAAGTGATTGCTGCCCTCTCTGGCACTGAACCCCCTGACGTCCTGGTGCTCGGCGGCCCCGACAGCGTATCCTCCTGGGTTAACGAGGGGCTGGTGACCCCACTCGATGAGTACATCGCCGAGTATGGCATCGACCTTGAGGATATCTATCCCGCCATGTTGGCCCAGGGCCGGTATCAGGGCAAGCTCTATGCCCTCCCATGGGGCTCCGATACCTATGGCTTCTACTGGAACAAAGACCTCTTCGAAGAGGCGGGACTTGATCCCGAGAGGCCGCCCGAGACGATGGAGGAGCTACTGGAGTATGCTGACAAACTGACCAAGGTGGACGAAAACGGCCAGATCACTCAACTCGGCTTCGTACCCGACTTCTCCTGGAGCCATATAGAGCAATATAT
>CAZHBB010000179.1:3137-4544 GCA_964530185.1 uncultured Anaerolineales bacterium | reverse complement strand
CAAGGGGAGCGCGTCAGGCCCCAGACGCTAGCCAGCCCCCATCCCCAGCACCTCCCGCACGGTTTCGACTGCGCGTCCGATCTCGACCCACCGGCGCTGGTCCTCCTGGCGCAGCTTAAGCTCCACAGCTCCCCGACTGAGGCCCCGCCGGGCCACCGTGACCCGCACCGGCAGCCCGATCAGGTCCGCATCATTGAACTTCACCCCTGGGCTGCGATCCCGATCGTCGTACAGCACCTCGACCCCGGCCTCCCACAGGTCATGATAGAGCTCATCGGCCACACGTCTGGCCTCGCTGCCCTCTGGGCCCAGAGTGACGAGGTGGACCTGATAGGGCGCGATGGTCTTGGGCCAGAGCAGGCCCTGCTCGTCGTGGTGCACCGCTGTGACGCAGCTCAACAGATGCTCCAGACTGATCGAGAGAACGGTCAACCAGGCGGGGCGGAACCGCCCTCCGTCCTCCACCAGCACAGGCTGAAAGGTCTTTCCCCCCAGCTCCCCTATCTCCACGATGTCGCCAACCCAGCTCGCCGGCACTGGGGAGAGGGGCGAACCGCAGATGGGGCAGGGATCCCCCGCCTCGGCCCGGGCAATGTCACAGATCAGGTCAGGCGTGAAGTCCCGCCCTACATTGACGTTGAGAAGATGATAGCCGGGTTCATTAGCCCCCGCCACAAGGTTGGGCGATCGAGCCACAGCCTCATCGACCACGATCAAGGCCGAGTCTGCCACCCCAACGGGGGAGCCATAGCCCGGCTCGGCCCCAATAGCCCGGATCTCGCCTTCCGTCGCCGGACGCAGGTCACTCAGGCCAAGCGCATGACACAGCTTCTCCTCACTGAGGTTCATATCCCCCCGCACGACCGCAAACACGAAGCGCTCCGCCCCTGGGGCATCGTCCGGCACCTGCCCCACCAGAAAGAGCGCCTTGGCCGTCCGGCGCGGCGGGATCCCCAGCAGGGCTGTCAGGTCCTCGATGGTCGAGGCGTGCGGCGTCTCCACCTTCTGCAGCGGCTCCATGGGCTCTGAAGATGCGGCTGGCTTTGCGAACTGAGCCACATCCTTCCGCGCAGCGTAGCCGCAGCGCTCGCACACCAGTAGCGCCTCCCCGCCTTCGCTATGGGGGACCGCCAGCATGCGGTGGTCCACCCAGCCGTCAGCGGCGCTGGTGACAAACGCCTCACGAGCCTTGAGGCCACAGGAGTGCAGGATGCGCCGCCCCATCTCCCCAAGCGCCTGCCGACGGTGGTGCATCGCCTCCTCATCCGCATCCAGGAAATACCCCACGTAAAGCGTGGTGGCCCCCAAAGGCATCGCACGTCGGCGGGCGTACGCGTGGGGCTCCCAGGAGGGCCAGATGGCAAATACAGAGATCGGCAACTGGCGGTGGGAGCGGACCTGCCGGGC
>CAZHBB010000179.1:0-3037 GCA_964530185.1 uncultured Anaerolineales bacterium | reverse complement strand
TGGGAGGCCGGCAGCCTGATCCCCTGACTCCCCGCCTCCAGGAATGCCTGGCGCACGACGCCAGCGATCTTGTCTAACGCGCGGTACCCCAGGGGAAGGTAGCTCAGCACCCCGCGTCCATGCTCCTGAGCGAGGCCAGCCCGCAGCAGCAGCTCATAGCCGCGAGCCTGGATATCGGCCCTCACCTCACGTTGCGTGTTGCCCAACAAAGCCGTCATGCGCATAGCACGTCGCTCCGTCACCCCCTACCTCAGCCAGCGCCTGCCGAAGCGCCCCGAGGACCGGGCCAGGATCATGCGCACGGCCTGCCGCGCACCGATCATCACCTGCAGAATCCCCCCACCGCTACGGCTCTGAGAGCCAACGAACCACAGCCCCGCGATGGGGGTCTCATAGCCCGGCCCCTCCTGTCCCAACACCGGCGCGATGCCCCACACAGCATGACACCGCTGGCCCGTCCTCTCCTGCAGATCATCGGGTGTCGTAATCACTCGCGTCACGATGTGCTCCCGCAGGCCAGGGAAGACCGATTCTGCCAACGAGACCAGCGTGCGCGCCAGCTCCCGACCTCGCTTCTGCCAACCTTCGCCCTCCAGGGTGTTGGGGGCGAACGTGACGAGGCTCAGGACATGGTGCCCTCCCGGCGCCAGCCCCTGGGCAAACAGCGAGGGGATGAAGACGGCGAACCCATCGCGTCCCTCATGGAAGGCGCCGGATCGACACCCATGCACGGCGCCCTCGACATCATAGGTCATGCAGTAATAGACCAGAGGATCCGATTGATAAGGGGACGGATCGAAATCCACCCCCAGGTGAACCGCGAAGGCCGAGCTCGTAACCTGCAATGTGTCGATCCGATAGCCAAACCCCAGCGGTAAATAGCCGCGTCCCACGAGTTCGAAGAACGTCTCCCGCGCCCCTCCCGTGGCGATGACCACACGGGCCGACTCAACATGCCCGCCCTCCAGTTGCACACCGCGCACGCGATCTTCATCAACCAGGATACGCTCCACACGGGCGCCGGTGTAGATGCGACCCCCGTGTTCGCGCACCACCTCGGCAATGGCGTTGGTCAACGAACTCCCCCCGTCCCGCAGGAAGTGATAGCTGGGGCGCCACCGAACGCGTGAGGCCCCCAACAGGCGGGCATCGAAACGGGTCTCTGCATTGAGCAGCGGGAGATAGAACGCCGGCAACTCACTCGCCAGGACCCCTCGATACATCAGCGGGCAGGCGAAGGCCGCTTTCAGGCGGGGATCAACCAGGAAATGGTCCAGCAGCCTCTGAGCAGACCAATGTTCCCGAGTCCGAATCTCCTTAGGGGGACGCCTCCTTCCCGAGACAACGGGGGAATGTGAAAAAGCGCCCCGCAGCTCGCGGGTCACGCGGCGCGTGTGCCACCGCCAGGCCTGCTCATGATAGCGGAAATAGCCCTCCAGCCCCTCCCGCTCGAATGGGAACAGCGTCGCCAACCGCCTGCGCAGCCAATCCGCCTCGCTGAGCGACGAGGGTTTGCGCAGATCGAAATCCGGGAAGACCACGCCCCGATCCGCGGGCTCCAGGGCCACATGTCTCTGAATGCCCAGCTCCTTGAGGATACGTCCTCCAGGCTCACCGGGGGCAAAGGCCTCCACCATGCGCGGCCCCAGGTCCCACTGATACCCATCCTTGCGGAGGGGCGTCAGGCCCCCCCCGACCTCCTCAGACCGCTCGAGGAGCATCACCGGATGCCCGGCCTTTGCCAGGTAGGCGGCAGCAGTGAGCCCTGCTACGCCGCCTCCCACCACAATGATCTTCTGCTGCTGCCGGGCACGTGTCATAGCTTCCTCTCACCCCACCGCCGCTGACAGCCTCAGCGGACTTTGAACAGGAGTATCAGCAGGATCGGTGTGCCAATAGCCTGAACCAACACGAAGCGCACCAGCACCTGGGTGTTGGACCACCCCAGATTGTGGCGCACATGGTCATGGAGGGGATAACGGATATTCCTGAAGATACTGATGCGGAAGAATCGAAGCAAAGCCACCTTGAGCAAGCCAGTAGCGCCATTGATCAACACGACACTCGCCAAGACCACTACCAGGAAGGGGTTACCGGCCGCCATCACCAGCAGCCCCAGGAGCAGTCCCAGGGGGCGCGAGCCGGCATCCCCCATCAGCACCGCGCTGGGCAGGCTGTTATGCCACAGATATCCACTGAGGCATCCGACCATGATGAAGGCGAGCAGAGCCCAGTTTGCCCCGTCGGGATAGTGGGGGACCAGCAGATAGGAGGAGATATCGGCATGCCCTACGATCCCGTAGAGGATCCCACCCAGGTAGACAAAGGCCAGAATCGAGAGGCTGGCGGAGAGCCCATCCACCCCATCGGTGCAGTTCGTGGCGTTGATCGTGACCCAAAGCAACAACGCGGTCAGAGGGATGAACACCCACGGGGGGATGATCAGGGTAGTCTTCACCAGCGGGAGCCAGATCTCATAGGTGTGCAGTTGGCACAGCACGATGGCACCCAACACCGAGATAGCCAGGTCGATCGCGCCCAACACGTACTCGCTCAACCCATGGGCGCGGTCATCCAGGAACCCCTCTATGGATGAGAGGACGATCACGCCCACCACACCCACGACACGCCAGTCAAAGGGAACCACCAACAGGACGACGAGGGCGAAGAGGAGCACAAAGATCAGCCCGGCTCCGACCGGCTTACCCTTGGCCTCCTGCGCGTTCACAGCATAGACCCGGCCCTGGTCACGGGGGAGATAGTGCCACAGTCGAGGCAGGAGATACCAGGTGCCCAGGGTCGCGATGCCCACACCAATGCTGGCCAGGAAGATATAGGAAGTGAAAAGCCGGAAAGGTCCAAAGAACTGCGTAAGGTGATGACCCAACCAAGGAAGCAAAGCACACCCTCCTTACAATGGAAACCGCATCCATGAGAATGTCAGCAAAAGCCACCCTCCACTTGGGGACATCCCCCATGCCTCACAGCAGCCGGAGGGAAATGGCACAACAACGAGATTATACCAGAGCCCTCAACC
>CAZHBB010000178.1:0-4564 GCA_964530185.1 uncultured Anaerolineales bacterium | reverse complement strand
TACACCCAAAATGTTACAAACCAAATGAGCAAATGGTCCTAGCCGAATTTTCTGGGTGACCAACCGCTCACTCTAATCCCCGGCGAATCACAATCTGGAAGCCTCCCTCAACGGGATGATCCGCCACCAGGATCAGATAGCCCCCACCGCCGGCCCCGGAGACCTTCCAACCCAGAGCCTGATCGCGATATTGCGCGATCATCTCTGCCAACATCACGTTCATCATGTTAGGGAACATAGCGATTTGGGCTTCAAAGCCAGCTCGCATGGTGCGGCCAAAGCCCTCCACGTCGTGGGCCAGGATTGCCTGCCAGCAGGCATCGGTGGCCTCGGATAACGCACGGGCGCCCTTCCGATCGATGTGTGTGTCGCTCAGTACATCAAACTCTGGCCCCCGCGGGCCAAGCGGCACCAAGTAAAGTGACCGCTCGACGAACTGGAGTGTCAGTTCGTCACGCACCTTGTCGATACGGGTGGGCCAGTATTCTCCCTCATAGTACGATCGGTTGAGGCCTGGCATCACAATCCCAATGGCATCCTGTGAGCCGGAAATCTCTTTGGTGCCCGGTGGGTTGTCGTAACAGAACAGGATCTTTGCCAGCTTCTCAGGATCATCAGCCGGGAGGCGGTGCCCCCAGATCTCCAACGCCTTATTGCGGGTGCTGGTTGCCATCCCACTTCGCTCATTGAACGCCACCGTGGGCTCGATGGAGATCGTGATCACAGCCCCTGGATAGTGTCTGGACACAAACGGCTGATCCAGCCATCCGCCAGCCAGATCGATCCGGTACGGCATCCTGTCGATGGCCCGCAGCCCTGTGGAGGAGCGAGAGGGCAATCCCGCATAGGGTTCACGTTTCAGGACCATGTAGCGGATCCCCAACGTCTCACAGAGTTGACGCTTGGCTGGGATATTGGAATCCTCGGTGACGACGAAGACATCCGGCTTGAGCTCTCGGAGTTCCTGCTCGAAGTCAAGCACGCCAGATCCCTGCGAGATGAATGCCTCCTTGACGTAGACCACCGATTTGACCATGAAGAGGCGCTCTTCCTCAGTGTTGACAGGGGGTCGCCCCCGCAGTTCATACACAGTCTTATCTGAACCGATAGCGACGTAAAGATCGCCATACGAGGCAGCCTCCCGCAGGAAAGCAATGTGGCCGCTGTGGAGCAGATCGAACACACCACTGACGAAGACCCGTTGGGGCATAAAAACCTCCAGACTGCAATGATGATCGTTTCCTCATTGCATAGGGAATTCAACACCTGTGAAACATAGCTGTACAGCCGTCAGGTGTCAAGTCGGCAAATGGGGATGGGGGATACAGTTTCCTTCCGGTTGTGCTGCTCACACACTTTGCAGATGAATCGCGTCAAAGGAGTTGTGTCCCTCCCGTCATCCGTGAGCCATCGGGTTGAAAGGGCGCAATCATCTAGGCGCGTTCTCATCCGGGGCTAGCGTGGAGTCACAACCATAGCAGAACGGACACTGTCACAAGAGTGGTGGGAGAGGCGGTGGCTGTCACCTCTGTCAAGGCCTCTGCCGAAAGCCGCCACCGCAAGCGATGGCCCGCACACGCCACCCATCCATCAGGGTGACAGTCACCCCGCAGGGTTGATGGAAGCTGGTCTTGCCTCTATTTCGTCAACCGTCTGTGGGACAGTCGCGCGAAACGTGAGACATTGTCTCGCCAGTCAAGTATGTTATATTGGAATTCATGCAAACACAGCCTTTCCCTCAGATCATAGAGGCGAAGAAGACCTCTCCTGTCCCCCTGCGGTTGAGCCTTGGCTCGGCTATTGTCCTTGGGCTGCACAAGGCAGCGATGGAAGTCGCGCCTACGACACTCTATACGATGCTGGGGAGTCGCTGTATGGGGGCTTGCCGTTTCTGTGCTCAGGCGCGTGATAGTGCCGCTGATCCTCGGCTCCTATCGCGAGTGATATGGCCCGCTTTCGACCTGGAGGATGTGCTTTCCCGTCTCGACAGTGCCCCTATGGTGCGCCGTATCTGTGTGCAGACCCTGCTCTATCCGGGCTTGCCGGCTGACCTGGTTACCCTGGTGGAACGCATCCGTGCTGTCAATACTCAACCTATCTCAGTCTGCATGAACCCCGTCCAACCCAAGTGGCTGGTACGTCTCAAGGCCGTGGGAGTGGAGCGCGTTGGGGTAGGCCTCGATTGTGCCACTGAGGAGATATTCCGCCAGGTGAAGCCAGGGTTCCATTGGGACCGCTATCATCGGTTTCTCGACGAGATCATGCGTGTCTTCGGCCAGGCCTCAGTTCACCTCATCGTGGGCCTGGGAGAGAGCGACGAGGCCCTTCTCTATAAAATCCAGGAGGTCCACGATCAAGGGGTCAGCGTGGCGCTTTTCGCCTTCACACCCATTCGGGGTACCCGGCTCAGGAGGCCCGCGCCTGAGATCGGACGTTATCGGGCTCTCCAACTTGCCCACTATTTGATGGCGCATGACCAAGTCCGTGCCGAGACAATGACGTTCGAGCAGGGTCGGTTAGTGCGGTTGCAGACCTCGCCCCTTGTGCTCCTGGAAGCTTTGCGTGAGGGTGCACCGTTCAGGACCAGTGGCTGTCCCGATTGTAACCGCCCCCTCTACAATGAGCGCCCCAGCGGCCCCCGGTATAATTACCCTGCCCCCCTTGGCGTGTGCGAACGCCTTCAGGCATATCGGGAGCTGCTCACCTATCTGGCGGATCCGACCCTGGCAGAGCTCGAGACGGTACTGCAGGAGGATCGTCCATGACACCACAGTGGCGATTGCTGAGACATGGCGCCCGTAGTGCGGCGGAGAACATGGCTATCGACGAGGCCATCCTGCGTCACGTGGGTGAAGGCCTGTCTGGTCCCACACTCCGTTTCTACCGGTGGGATCCCTCGGCTGTGTCGATTGGATACTTCCAGGGTATCGAGCAAGAGGTAGACCTGGAAGCGTGTGAGCGTGCTGGCGTGGATGTGGTGCGGCGTCTGACCGGGGGTGGGGCTGTTTACCACGATTACCGGGGGGAGATTACCTACTCGCTGATAGTCCCTCTGGGTTATCCAGGGATACCGACGCGGGTCCTGGACTCCTACCGTCTGCTTTGTGATGGTTTGGTGCGGGGGCTACGGCACTTGGGACTCTCTGCGACATTCGCGCCGATCAATGACATCGTGGTGAAAGGGCGCAAGATCTCGGGTAATGCCCAGACACGGCGCTATGGGGGTATTCTGCAGCATGGGACATTGCTGTGCTCGGTCAATCCCCACGTGATGTTCTCATTGCTGAAGGTGCCCACTGAGAAGATGCGCGATAAGCTGATTGCGGGCGTGGAGGAACGGGTGACCTCTATCGAGCGTGAGCTTGGGAAGATCAACTATGATCGCATCGTTGAAGCCCTCATCGCTGGCTTCCGTGAGGCGCTGGGGATCGAGTTGAGTGAAGGAGATCTCACCCCAGAAGAGATCGCGCTGGCCCAGACCCTGAGAGTTGAACGGTATGAGAACCATGACTGGAACTATAAGCGCTGACTATAAAGTGCCAGGTGGGAAACTCCTGCGCGTCTCTCTGTCGGCGGACTTGGTGACTGATCCTCCGCGGATCACGCAGGTGACTCTGACCGGCGACTTCTTCATGCACCCTGAGGAAGCGATCGAGGAGCTGGAAAGTGTGCTCGTCGGTGCGCCTCTTGGGCGAGCTGCGCTGGAGGAACGTATCCGCACATGGATGCGAGGCCGCGTGCAGCTCATCGGTGCCACTCCAGAGGATTTCGCCCACGTCATCATGCTGGCCTATACAAACCTGACAGGCCAGACCGAGAGGACCTCCTAGCCTATGTCTCAGGGGACAGCCCAACGTCTGCTCAAGGTTTATCATCCGCTTCCGAAGTTTCCACCCCTCTCGCTGTCCGCCACACACTGTGAGCTCAACTGTCGCCACTGTAGCCGGGTCTACCTGACCTCCATGAAAGCCGTGCAGACGCCCGAAGCATTGCTCGCCACCTGTCACAGGCTTCAACGTGAGGGAGCGATTGGTGCTTTGCTCAGCGGTGGATCGCGTCGAGATGGCACAATGCTCAACCTCGACTCTCCGGCGATGATCCGGGCCATCCACCGTGCGCATGCTGAGACCGGGCTCATTTTCAACCTCCACCCGGGCCTTATGGATGCGCCGCTGGCACAGGCACTGAGGGGTGCTGTAGACTTCGCCTCCCTGGATATTCCCAGTCCCAGGGCCCTGCGGGACGTTCTAGGGCTGGATGTGGCGCCGGGGGCATACTTGGATAGCTATCGACGGCTGCAGGATGCGGGAATTCCGGTGGCTCCTCATGTGACTGTGTTCGATGGTACCGAAGCACAGCTGCTGGCGCCGCTTGCCGCCACCCAGGATATGGCGCCACCCGAGGTCATCGTTGTGATTGTCTTCACACCTACACGCGGCACGCCGATGGCCGACGCGTCCCCTCCATCGCCGGACGTGGTAGGCGGCGTGATTTCCGAGCTTGCAGGCCTCTTCCCGCAGAGCGAGATCTCGTTGGGCTGTATGCGGCCACGCACGCGTGGCCT
>CAZHBB010000177.1:0-4565 GCA_964530185.1 uncultured Anaerolineales bacterium | reverse complement strand
CCTGGCCCCATACAGCCAGCGATAGCGGGCGTAGTGCTCACGGATGAGGCGCACGTACCGCTGCGTCTCCCCAAAGTCGATCAGTTCGACGAACAGATCCTCATCCCCACCCGCCGCCTCCCACCAGCGGGACGCATTGCCTGGCCCGCCATTGTAGGCAGCCAGCGCGGCGTACAGGCTCCCCTCGAAGCGGTCCCGCTGCTGCGCCAGGTACCACACCCCAAAGCGCACGCTGACCATGGGCCGATAGAGATCGCGCGTCTCATAGTCCGGCGGCCAGCCCAGGGCCTCCGCGATCTGAGCGCCGGTTGAGGGGATCACCTGCATCAGGCCATGGGCCGCAGCGAATGACATCGCCTGGCCCTCAAAGAGGCTCTCCTGCCTCAGCAGCGCGTAGACCAGCAACGGTGACAGACGCGTGTTGCGCGCCTCCCGTTCGATCAGCTCAGCGTAATAGCGCGGGTAGATCAGACAGGCGATGAAGGGCGGGAGCGCGTCAATCTGCCTGACGGGCGACAGGCGCCACAGGGTGGTCGCCGCCAGGATCGACGACCGGTAAAGCCCCACATCACGGTAGATGAGCGCCAGACGATATTGCGTCAGCGGGTCATCCGAGGTCTCTAGACGCAACTGCTCCAGCTCAGTGCGCCCCTCATCGAAGTGCCCAAGACGCAGCAGCAACGTGCCACGCTGCAGCCGAGGGTGATCCGCCAGCTCGGGTGGAAGCTCAGAGAGGGGAGTGTCGGGCTCGGTCGCCAGCCACGTGCTGAGCCATGCCTCCGCCTCTTCCTGAGCCTGGGCCTGGTCACAGGGGGAGGAGGGGGCAGGATAGGCACGGAAGGCCTCCCGGCCGGCGAGCCTGTCCGCGGCCTGCAGCCCGTAGTACGCCCAGGGATCCACCGCCACTGCCTCACTGAAGGCATGGGTCGCGCTCAGCGTCTCACCGGTGGCCAGATAGCCCTTTCCCAGCCAGTACCAGGCGGCCTGAGCGGCTGGATCGTAGGGGTACCAGCGGACCAACTCCTGCCACACCCGATGGGCCTCGTCGCCCTCGCCCGCCCGATAGTGGTCCAAGCCAGCCCGGAACCGCGCCTGGGGTGCCCGGGGATCATCGGGGAAGCGCAGCGCGATCTCCGAGAGCAAGGCGGCGGCCTCTGAAAGCTGCGCCCTATCCTCCAGCGCGCTGACCACCTCCCAGGCCACATCGGGCGTCTCCTGCTGAACCGGGTACAGGCTCAGGCCGGTCTCCATGGCCGCCAGCGCCTGAGGGATACGTCCCTCCAACACAAGGACCTGGGCCTTCCCCATCCAGGCATCGGGGACCAGCGGGTCCTGAGGATGGGTCTCGATCAGGGCCTCAAAGGCCTGGCGCGCCAGATCCAGGCTCCCGGCGGCCAGGAAGGCACGGCCCATATAGTAGTGGGGGGCTCCGGTATGCTCTGGCTGATTCTGAATCACCCGGATGAAGGCCTGCACGGCAGGGCCATAGGCCCCGGCATGGAGATCGACCATCCCGCGCAGCATGTCATCCACGGGGTACCCGGCATCCACCAGCAGGACCAGCGCATCGTAGGCCCGGGGGTCCTCGGGATAGGTCGCTATCAAATCTGCCATGCGGGCGTAGGCTGCATCGGTCTCCCCCGCTATGAGCAATGCCTGGGCTGCCTGGTAGAGGATATGCGCCCGATAGGAGGGGTTGCTGGAGATGGACAAGATCTCGTCGTAGAGCTGGGCAGCCTGCGCAGGATCGCCCTGGGCGATATAGACCGAGGCGAGATCCTCCATCAGGCCCACCTTCCGGCCCGGCATGTCGGCCGCGGCAATGGCCTGGGTATAGGCCTCGGCGGCGGCTCCCAGCACACCTGCAGCCAGATAGGCATCACCCTGCCAGGCATATCCGTAAGGCGCCAGGATTGGCAATCCCGTCAGCGCCGCCGAGTAGTGTTGGGTCGCCGAGAGGGGGGCACCCGAGAGGCGCAGGGCATCGCCAAGCAGGATATGGGCTTTGGCTGTCACCGCCGGGTCAGCCCCGCCGTTGCCGTCCAGAAACGAGGTCAACAGCTCGGCCCCCTTATCGTAGGCAGCATCCGCCAGATAGGTCAAAGCTAACCCCAATGTAGCCTCATCGCGGAGTGTGTCGCTGAGAGAGGGCTGAGCGAGGAGCCCGCGGTAGAGCCCAATGGCCGTGTCCCAGTCGCCCACGGCAAAGGCCTGTTGCGCACCCGCCAGACGCTCGATAGGGAGCGGGGTGGGGGTGGGTGTCAGTGTGGGCCGGGGAGATGGCGTCGGTGTGGCCTCAGGCGTCTGCGTCCCAACGGGGGTCCCACGCGGGGAGAGCCCTGCCGTGTCTCCCGGCCACGGTGCCCCTGCCCCACAGCCTCCCAGGAGCACCAACAGCCCTGGCAGCAACCCCACAAGCGCTAAAAGCATCCAACCCCGCCCGCTCCTGGTCATAGTTCCTCTATCATGCCTGGCCCCCTCATTCTGTCAACGTACCGGGGCATGACCCTGCAGGACAGCAGCTCTGTTGTAGCGTGATCGTCGGCCATTCTCCAGTTGCCGCAAACATCCTGTAGGGGAAACCGTGCCCCCTTCCCCCCAGACAGATATTGGGAGGGTCTTCTCAAGTATCTCACACCTGCGGAGAGCGATCCCCTGGGGTCGAGCATTTGCCGTTTGGCGAACATCCCTTATCCTGCCCATGGTATAGAGCATCTGATGACCATCGAATCCGATAGGGCGCTGGGAGCAGAACTTATGAAACATCAGGCCTTTCACACCGGTCACGGCGATAATGGTGCCACCACACGTCTGGGGAGAGGGGAGCGGCTCTCGAAAAGCGCCCCGGCGATCGAGACCGTGGGCACTATCGACGAGGCCAGCGCGGCCATCGGCATGGCCCGTGCCCTCTGCCAGTCAGCCGAGTCAGGCGCGATCCTCAAGACAATCCAGCATCACCTGATGCGTCTCATGGCCCACGTTGCCGCGACCCCAGAGACCCGGGCAAGCTATCCAGGGCTGGAGGCTTCGGATGTGGCCCAATTGGAGGCCTGGATAGAGACCCTGGCTCAGGGGATCCCTCCGCTCAAAGAGTTCGTGCTTCCCGGTGAGACCGTCGCCGGGGCTGCGTTACACGTCGCCCGCACTGTGGTGCGACGCGCCGAGCGTCGACTGGTAGCGCTGGCATGCGAGGAACCCGGGCTTGGCGCCTCTAACTTGGCCTATCTCAACCGCCTCTCCTCCCTGTTGTTCGTAGCTGCGCTCCATGAAGATCTACTGGGTGGCGAGAGCATCGAGCTCGCCACAGGGGAACATCTCAATCCGTAGCCCAATCCCTCTCCCCCTCCATCACCGTCCTCTATGGTGAACTGCTACGACTTGCCTGGGACTGCGCCCGTGTTATGTTTCACCAGCGCATAGCATCCAAAAAACGACACAGAGAGGACCATGAGCACAACCACCCCTTACATCCTGGTGACCAACGATGATGGCATCGACTCCGCCGGACTGCGCGCCGCGGTCGAGGCTCTGCTTCCCCTGGGCGAGTTGCTGGTGGTTGCGCCTAACCGCCAGTGGTCTGGTGCAGGCCGCGCCATGCCGAAGATCGTCAGCGGCGAGATCACCCCTGTCCCCTATAGGACCGCTCAGGGGGTTGAAGTTCGGGCCTACTCGATGGATGCCACCCCGGCCCTCTGCGTGGTGGCAGCTATGCTCCAGTTGGCGTCCAGACCCCCCGATCTGCTGGTCTCCGGCATCAACTTTGGCGAGAACGTGAGTACAGAGGTCACCATATCGGGGACGATTGGTGCGGCCCTGGAGGGTGCGACATTCGGCATCCCGTCGCTGGCCGTGTCGATGGAGATGTCGATAGCCCACCACCTGGTTGGAAACCAGGAGGAGGACTACCTGGCTGCAAAGGCCTTTACCCTTCGTTTCAGCCGCCTGTTGCTCTCGAAGAGTCTGCCCTTTGATGTGGATGTGCTCTCTATCAACCTGCCCAGTGACGCCACCCCAGAGACCCCCTGGTTGCTCACCAGGCTCTCACGGCACCGCTATTTCATCCCCACGCCACCCAAAGAGCCAGGGGATGCCGGCTACCGCGTGATGGATCACCCAGAGCGAGCTGAGGTCGGTTCGGACATCTGGTGCCTCCGTGCAGCGCGCAAGGTGTCAGTCACTCCCCTCTCGCTTGACATGACCTCACGCGTCGATTTCGGCATGCTTGAAGAACTGTTGCGGCAAGAGGATTGACCCCAGAGGGCCCTCGGGCTCCCCTGACAATGGGATACGGTGACAGCGGGCCATCCAAATCGGTGACCATCCGAGTCGGTGGCATTGTCCGGCGCTCCGGCCGCCACCTGTGTGGCCTGACGCCGCTCCAAGGAGGGCTTGTCTGGAGGCGCGGGTGCGTTTTATTGCTGGGGCAAAAGATGGCCAGGGTTCACCTTATCACCCTTTCCCCTGTGGGGAAAGGGACCCAAAGCTCTGGGCTCTACGCGGACACCAGCGGTGTCTGGCCCAATCAGCCCCCCTGGGGGAGAACAACGGGGGGTTCCGACCATCCC
>CAZHBB010000176.1:0-4574 GCA_964530185.1 uncultured Anaerolineales bacterium | reverse complement strand
CATTGCGGATGATGTGTTCGTAATTTACCCCGTGAGATATCAGCCTCTCTCTTCCTGACATGCTGTCAGATAGTTCTGCAAGCGGTTCTTTATGTACCGTTTTCCCCACGCTGTCTTCAGGTACTTCTCCCGACGTGTTGCGTCTTGCTGATTCAGACAGCCTTCCCAATAGACCAGTCGAAATGGCCGCCGACGCCGCGTCGAGGCCACTTTGCCTTCGTTGTGTTCACGCAATCGCTTCTCCAGGTCGGATGTGTATCCTGTATAGAATTGGTTGTCTTTCTCTGACAGGAGTACATACACGTAGTAGTGCGTCATGTTCGTTCCTTACATCTCACGGGGTGAACGTTGCCAGACGGTTTGGATGTCAAGGTTGGCGCGTGCCCATTGGGTGACGCCGATTTTGAAACCGCGAACCATGGATCCAATGGTTTTGGATGTCCCCCGCGGATGGGGTGAATGTGTGTGTGGTGGTTGTGGGGACGAATCTGGTAGGGGCGAATAATCATTCGCCCCTACCATTGCCGCCGATGGATTCAAACCATCCACGATCCAAACAATGCCGTGCACATGGTTGGGCATGACAACGAACGCATCCAATACGGCGTGGGGAAAATGATCGGGGATGGCCTGCCAACATTGCCACGCCATATTCCCCAATGGATTCAAATGCATGTCCCCTTCAATCACGTCGCCGAACAGGCAGGCCCGCCGGTGCGTGCAGATGGTAATAAAATACGCCCCCGGCTGGGAATAATCGTACCCCTTCAGACGGATGCTGCGGCGATGGTGGATGTCTGGGTTGTATTTCATGGTCCAATGATCTCACCCTGGATTCAGCGCCCCACCAGGAAGGCCGCCAGCTCGGCGTGGTGCTCGAAGTCGGTCACGATCAGATCGGCCCCGGCCTGGATCAGCCGCTCGCGCTTGCGGGGATTGAGGCCACGTCGCCGCACCTCGTCTGAAGCCACCCCCAGGGCGATGGCCCCGCGCTGCACGGCCTCGCGGATCTCCACCGGGCCGTCGCCGACCACAAGCAGTTCCTCGCCGTGCAGGTTATGCTCGTCCAGGATGCGGGCGATGATGCGCCCCTTGGTGTAGGCTTCGGTGTCGTCCAGCGCCCCATAGATCTCACCCTCGAAGAAGTCCGTGATCCCCAGCGCGGCGGCCTCCTCCAGCACGTAGACGTGGTCGGTGCCGCTGGCCAGGTAGAGCCGCACCCCACGCGCTCGCAAGTCGGCCAGGAACTCGTGGGCTCCCACGATGGACAGTGCCTCCCGGGCGTCAGCGCCCGTCTCATCCAGCGTCGCCAGCCGCTGCCGCACGGGCTGCAGCAGGCGCTCGTTGTAGATCGCCTTGTACTGGCGCGCGGTGAGGGGATGGCGCGCCAGGCCGTAGCGCCGCACTGCCTCCTCCAGCCAGCGCATCTGCTTGATGGTGAGGATGCCGGTGGAGCGGTCCACGTAGGCCGCCACCTCCTCCGCCAGCCCGGGCGGGGGCGGATGGCCGTCGCAGATCATCTCGATCATCAGCGGGATCATCACCTGCTCCCAGCCCTGCCGGATGACGGAGATGGTGCCGTCAAAGTCGAGGAGCGCGTGGCGGACGCGCCCCAGGACCGCCTGGGGGTTGCACACCTCGATCCAGGGCAGCCCCTGCAGGTCGGCCGCGGTCTGTGGTAGGGGATGGGTCATAGTGCCTCCTGGGCGGCCTCCGCCAGCGCGTAGCGTGCCAGGATCTCCTGGGGCGTGGCGGTGCCGGTGGTGTTGAGCTTTTCGACGGTGACGGCCGCGGCCAGGTTGGCCAGCGCCCCCGCCTCGCAGGGGGTGGCGCCGGCGGCCAGGGCCACCGCCAGGGCGGCGATGAAGGTATCGCCGGCGCCCACCGGGTCGAGCGGCGGGCGGACCGGGGCGGTGGGCACGTGGGTGCAGGTAGCCTCCTCGCAGACCAACACCCCGCGCTCCGAGAGCGTGATGAAGACCGGGCGCCGCGCCTGGGCGCTGAGCGTCCGTCCGATGGCGGCCATCTCCTCGGTGGTGAGGCTGCGGGGGTCGCAGCCGGGCCGCACGGCCGCCGCGGCCTCGGCCCAGTTGGGCTTCAGGGCCATGGAGCGGAAGAGGCCGATGTGCTGGCGCGAGTCCACTGCGAAGAGCATCCGGGGATGTGCGGCGGCCAGCCCGTTGAGCGTCTCGCGCACCCGCGGCGTCACGATCCCATGGACGTCCAGTTGGTCGGCGACGAGCACGGCGTCCAGCTCGGGCAGGTGCCGCATCAGGCGTTCGATGAGCCGGGCCTCCGCGTCCTCGGGCAACGACTCGGCGTTCTCGAAGTCCAGGCGTGCGTCCTCCTGCTGGTTGTCGTAGCCCAGCAGGATGGGCTTGATGTAAGCGGTGGTGTTGCGCCGTGGCGAGCTGAGCAGCAGGTCAGTCTCGATGCCGCGCTCCGCCATCACCTGGCGCAGGATGGTCCCGCGCCAATCCTCGCCCAGCACCGAAAAGGCCGTTACCCGCGCCACGCCCAGGGCCGAGAGGTTGTCGGCCACGTTGGCGCCCGCGCCCGGCGAGTAGACCTCGCGCAGCACCGGGCGGGGGAAGCGCGGCGTCTCGCGCGAGAGGTGCGAGATCGTCATGTCGGCGTACCAGTAGGCGTCCAGTCCCAGATCGCCGACCACGCCGACGCGCAGGGAGGCCGCGCGGTCCAGCAACGTCACCAGGCGGTCGCGCGATAGGTAGGTCAGGAGGGAGTCTGTCATAGCGGTTTACTCCTGCGGTCTAGGAGGGGCCAAAGAAGGTCAGTTCCAGCATCTCACACAGCGCGTGATAGAGCACCAGGTGGAGCTCCTGGGCGCGATCGGTGCGCTGCGCCGGGGCCCGCAGGGCCACGTCGGCCAGTTGGGCCAGCCGCCCGCCGTCAGCGCCGGTGAAGGCCAGCGTCGTCAGGCTCAGCGCGCGCGCCGTCTGCACGGCATAGAGGACGCTGCGCGCGTTGCCGCTGGTGCTGAGCCCCAGCAGCACGTCGCCCGGGCGGGCCAGCGCCAGCAGCTCCTGGGCAAAGCGCATGTCGCGGTCGGGCATGTCGTTCTCCACGGCACTGGCCAGGGCGGGGTTGGCCCCCAGCACCACGGCGCGGAGCCCGGGCTGCAGGTTGGTGGCTAACTGCGCCCCGTCGGGCTGCGACGCCAGGCGGGCGCGCAGCCGTGCGGGCAGGGGGCGCGGGTGGGCATAGGCCTTGAGCAGTTCGCCGGAGATATGGAGCGCGTCGGCCATGCTGCCGCCGTTGCCGCACAGGAAGAGCGTGCCCCCGGCCTTGTAGGCCTGGACCAGGGCGCGGTAGGCGCGCGTCAGGTCGGGCACCGTGGCCGTCAGCTCGGGATGGCGCGTGGTCAGCCCCTGGAGCACCGCCTCCACCGCCGGGGGCAGCGACTCCCCGGCTGGGGGCGTGACAGGGGCGGGCACCCGGCCCAGCGCCGCCACCAGCGCGTGGTGGAGATTGGGGATGGTCACCCGGTGGTCGGCGGCGATGTGATAGCCCTGCCCGCCCAGAGAGGTGGGTCGGTTGACGACGTTCTTGCGGGGGCGGTAGTAGTACACGGGCTCGTCCTTGGAGACCGGCTTGCGGTAGTCGCCCAGGGGCACCAGGTCGAAGTTGGCGGTGGTGATGTGGGCCACGGTATGCCCCAGGTTACGGGCGATGGAGAGCGCCTTGAGGAAGACCTCAGCGCCGGTCACGGCCGAGCCAAAGTTGAGATAGACGCCGCCCTCTAGCTCGGCGATGGCGGCGGTGAAGAGGCGGAAGTCCAGCCCGCTGGCGGCCCCCAGCGCGGTGAAATCCACCTCCGGATGCTGGTGGATGATGTCCGCGCCCAGCGTCACATGGATGGTGGCGGGGACGCCCAGCCGATAGGCGTTGTAGAGCACGCTGACCTCGCGGTGGGGAAAGCGGTCGGGGTGATCGGCCATGAAGCGACCGATGGCCGCGCCGTACCCCAGGCCGTCGCGTGCCCCCTCCTTGATGGCCTGGTTCATGAGGGCGCCGGTCTCATGCGCCATGCCAAAGCTGCCGTCCTCCAGCGCGGTAGGTACGTCCTCGCTGGTCTCGCCGATGAGCGCCAGCTCGAAATCGTGGATGGAGACGGCGCCGTTGCCCGCCACGTGGGTGATGATCCCACGCTCCATCAGGTCGATGATCAGGCGCGACAGGCCGCACTTGATGACGTGGGCGCCCATCATCCAGACCACGGGGCGTCCCGCGCGGCGCGCGGCGATGATGGCTCCGATGACCGCGTCCAGGTCAGGGTGGCTGAAGGGCGGCGCCGGGGCCTTGGGGGCCACCAGGTCGTCCAGGTGCACCAGGTTGGGTCGCCGGGCGATGGGGTAGGTCGCGACCCGGGTCAGGTCGATGGGTTTGAGCACTTGCATAGTCTCGTCTCCTGGTCAGGGATGGATGCTCCCTCTATTGTAGAGCCTGCTGTGCCGCTGACCAGAGAGGCGGTGGCGGTGACAGTCACCAGGAGGGGCGACGGCTGGATGGTGTGCGGTCTAGTTCTTTTGGAGCCATCTGCCGACGGCGTCTTC
>CAZHBB010000175.1:2695-4652 GCA_964530185.1 uncultured Anaerolineales bacterium | reverse complement strand
AGTGGTATGTAGGTCAGGCCAGAGCGATGTAGGACAGGCTTTCCAGCCTGTCTGGGCAGATGGATCCCCCGAAGGGGGGGCTGTCCCGCAGTTGCAGTGGTATGTAGGTCAGGCCAGAGCAATGTGGGACAGGCTTTCCAGCCTGTCCGGGCTGCCCGCAATGACAAGGCTATGTAGGAGAGGCCTCGCCCCCTCGGGGGCTCACACACGTCTGTGAGAGTCACGAATCGAGATGCGTACCCCTGCCAGGCGCACTAGGCATCCGCGTGGCTTGCGCTAAGATTGGCAGTCGGAGGTACGGGAAAGGGAGGCTGTGCGGATGATCCATACAGGTCTGGTCTCGGTGACCTTCAGGAAACTGTCACCCGAGGAGATCGTCGAGCTGGCGGTCGAGGCAGGCGTGCAGGCGATCGAGTGGGGGGGCGACATCCATGTGCCCCATGGGGACACCCAACGGGCCACGTACGTGCGCGGGCTGACCCAGGAGGCCGGGCTTGAGATCCCCTCCTATGGTTCCTACTATCGGGTGGGGCACGAGGAGCCCTGCCCCTTTCACGATGTGCTCGAGACGGCCCTTGCCCTGGGCGCGGGAATCATCCGGGTCTGGGCGGGCAGGGTTGGGTCGGAAGACGCCGATGCTGCATATTGGCGGCGGGTCATCGAGGATTCCGTACGGATCGGGAACCTGGCACAGGAAGCTGGCCTGGTCGTGGCCTACGAGTATCACGGTCACACGCTCACCGACACCCTCGATGCTGCCCTGCGGCTGCTTGAGGAGGTCAACCATCCCGCCGTCCTGAGTCACTGGCAGCCGCGCGACCGTCTTGGCCCCACCGAGAACCTGGCCGAGCTGCGCGCGCTTCTGCCCTGGGTGCGTGTAGTCCATGTGCAGAGCGTGACCCGGGTGGGGGAGGCGCTGGAGAGGCGGTCCCTGGCGGAGAGCGCCGGGGTATGGCGGGACTATTTCAGCGTGCTTGGGGCCAGGCCCGGGCCCTATTATGCTTTGATCGAGTTCGTGCGGGACGATCAACCGGAGCAGTTCCTTGCGGATGCGGCCACCTTGAAGGCCCTGGTGGCACCCTTCGCTTCCCAGGGGGACTGAGCCACATCGCTTCCTGCCGTGCTGAGTTGGGCCATTATGTGAGACAGAGGAGGTCAACGACGATGGGAGAGACGAAACTGGCTGCGCAACTTTACACGATCCGTGAGTTCACCCAGACTCTGGAGGACTTCAGGGCCAGCATGCACAAGATCCGCGAGATTGGCTACAAGGCGGTGCAGGTCTCTGGCATAGGGCCCATCTCGCATGAGGATGTCAAGGCTGCCGTCGACGCGGCTGGCCTGACGATCTGCATCACCCATGTGAGTTTCGACTACCTGCGGGATGACATGGAGGCCGCCATCGCCCAACACAAGCTGTGGGAGTGTCCCAACGTCGCCATCGGCAGCATGCCGCCCCAATATCGGGAGGCCGGCCTGGAGGGGTTCATCGAGTTCGCCCACGCGGCCACAGAGATTGGCAAGCGGCTGGCCGATGCTGGCCTGACCTTTAGCTATCACAATCACAGCTTCGAGTTCGTCCGTTTCGGCCGTCGTACGGGCCTGGACATCATCTACGAGGAGAGTGACCCCAGGTATCTCAAAGCAGAGCTGGATACCTATTGGGTGCAGCACGGGGGCGGCGACGTGATCGCCTGGATCCGCAAGCTGAAGGACCGTATGCCGGTGATCCACCTGAAGGATATGGTCATCTATGAGGGACAGCAGACCATGGCGGAGGTCGGTGAGGGTAACCTGAACTGGCCCGGCATCCTGGAGGCCTGTGAGGAGGCGGGGGTCCGCTGGTACGCGGTGGAACAGGACCGCTGTCTGCGGGATCCCTTCGAAAGCCTGCGGATCAGCTACCTCAACCTGCGGGCGATGGGTGTCTCATAGGGCGGCTGGCCTGAGGGGGAAG
>CAZHBB010000175.1:0-2595 GCA_964530185.1 uncultured Anaerolineales bacterium | reverse complement strand
GGGGAAGACTGATGCCACTTATTGCTGCGTTGTTGGTCGTCGTCGTGATCGCCCTGGTCATTGGATGGCTGCAGGATCAGGTGGCCCTCCGCCGGGTGGGTAAGCTGCGTGCGAAGGCTGAGGCCCTGGGGCTGCGGTTCGAAGAGGAGGCCCCGCAGCTTCGGGAGCGCCTTCCCCACTTCGCCCTGTTTGGGCAGGGGGAACGGCGCAAGGTGCGCCATGCGATGTTCGGTCGCACGGAGGTCACGGTGGATGGACAGCCCCAGACGGTGGAGATGGTCGTCTTCGAGTATACGTTTGGGATCCCGATGGGACGCTACGTCCGCAGTTGGCGTCAGACCGTGGTGTATCTCTCCGCCGAGCAGCTTCGCCTCCCGCCGTTCATGGCGGTGCCCGACCAGGTCTTCGACATGATCGTGCTGAACACCAAGGGGGCACAGGCCCGGGAGCGCCTGTTGGGCGTGAGTAGTATCGACTTTCGTGATGATCCGGAGTTCCGGCGGCGGGTCCAGGTCCAGGGGACCGACCGAGATGCGGTCCGCTCTCTGTTTACTGAGCGGGTGAGGGCCTTGTGGGATGGCGAACGGGCGCTGTGTGTCGAGGGCGAGGGCTCTCACCTGATCCTCTATGACTTCGACGAGGTGGTGCATCCACAGGGTCTTGAGCCGCTTATCGAGAGGGCTCGCGACGTTCTGCAGCGTCTCCTGGAGGCACAGGCGGCATTGGAGAAGCAGGGAGAGATCACTTCTGGGGAAGGTACCCCTGGGGTTTGATCATCCATAGACATAAGTCAGGGAGGTTGTCGTGATTGACGTAGGTGCTGTGAGTCTTGGTTGGAGTGGGAAACCCCTCTCGCAGGTTTTCGCTGACCTGGCGGAGATGGGGGGGACGTGTGTGGAGATCAACGGGAACACGGAGAGACATCACGGTGTGCGTCTCTCAGACGAGACCATCCCGGAGGTCCTGGCGATGGCGCGCGATCAGGGGATCGCAATCCGGAGCCTGAGCGGGTATTGTGACTTCGCGCAGCTCGATCCGCAGGCTATCGAGCCCGAGATCGCGCGTCTGATGGAGACGGTCCGGCCGGCTGCCGCGATGGGGGTGGGGATCGTGCGCGCTTTTGTGGGGGATGTCAAGCCCGGGATGACACTCGACCGCGTCTATCCCAACATCGTCGCTGCTTTCAAGGAGGCCTGTGCCGAGGCGGCGGCGCTCGGCGTGACGCTGGCTATCGAGAACCACGGGCGGCTGATCAACGATGGGGAGGCCCTTGTCGGGCTCATCGAGGACGTCGGGGCGTCCAACCTGGGGTTGACGCTTGACACGGGCAACTTTGCATGGGCTGGCCACACGCTCGAGCAGGTCCGGCGGGACTTTGCGGTCAGTCTCCCCTATGTGCGCAATGTGCACATCAAGGATGGCGTGTGGCAGGGGGATACCTTCGTCTTTGTGCCGGCGGGGGAGGGCGCGCTGCCCCTGGCCTGGCTGATGGACGAGTTGCGTGCGGTGGGTTATCAGGGACCGGTCTACAGCGAGTTCGAGGGCGCAGGCGATTTCATCGCCGGCACACGGACATCCATCGCCTATTTGAAGGGCATCGTCTCAGCCGCTGGGCGTTAGCATGGTGGGCCGTCGGCGGATCAACCTGGCGTTCGTGGGTAGCGGGCGGTGGGCGCAGCGCTATCATTTCCCCGCGTTGCGCTACCTGGTGCACGCGGCCGCTGATGAGATGACGGTTGATCTATGCCTCTGGGGGATCTACAGCCTGGAGCCCGAGATGGCTCGGACTGTGGCGGCCCAATATGGGTTTACACGGGTCTACCCCGACCTGCCAAGCCTGATCGAGGACCCGGACGTGGACGCGATCGCCGTCGTCATCAGCCCAGAGGCGCTGCTTGGCGTCATGCGGCAGTTGGTGATCAAGCAGGTGCCCGTTCTGAGCGAGAAGCCGCCTGGCATCAGTCTTCAGGAGGCAAGGATTCTCAGCGAGCTGGTGACCGTGCCCAATGTGGTGGCGTTCAACCGGCGTTACGTGCCGCTCAATGAGACGTTTCGCCAGCTTGTGGCGGAGACCGAGGGGGTGTATTTCCTCCACGGTCGCTTCCTGCGGTATCAGCGGCGGGACCCGCAGTTTATGATAGGCACAGGCGTCCACTGGATCAACCTGATAGAGTACGTGGCCGGCCCTATCGAGCACCTGCACGTCCGCAAGGCCGTGACGCCCCTGGCGGAGGTGCCCCATTGGGTGGCGGAGCTTACGTTCGCAGGCGGGCTGGCGGGCCAGCTTACCGTCTTCCCCTGTTCGGGAACTCAGGCCGAACGTCTCGAGGTCCACAGCAGTGTGCGCTCCCTGTACCTGGATGGCCCGCTCTGGGGCCATCCAGGGGCCATCGTAGTGGAGAGCGGCGATAGCCGTGAGGTGCTGGGGGCAGAGGGGGCGGATGTCCCCGAGATCGTCAGGTTCGGCATCGTCGGAGAGTATCTGGACTTCTTCAACCATGCGTGCGCAGGCCTGCCCACGCGCTCCAACTTCCAGAACGCGGTCAATACGATGCGGGTCGCTGAGGCCATGCAGCAGGGCCGCGACCTTTGAGG
>CAZHBB010000174.1:0-4708 GCA_964530185.1 uncultured Anaerolineales bacterium | reverse complement strand
AGCGTGGCCGATACCTTCTGGGAGATGTCGAGCAACATCGACAGCTCGTTGAGACGTGCTTTGAGGTGAACGCGCATCTGCTCAAAGCCCTGCCCCAGTTGAGCTACCTCATCGTCCCCCGCGATCTCGACGCGCTCATCCAGGTTGCCCTGGGCGATCTGCTGAGCGGCGTGAGCCAGGGAGTTCAAGGGGCGCGTGATCCGGGAGGAGAGAATGGGGATGGCCAGGCTCAGAAGGACACCAAAGGTGATCTGAACGATCAAAAGGGCGCTGGCCGTCTTCCAGGCGGTATCCAGAACGGTCACATACGGAAGCTCCAGCACCACCCGCAGGGGGATCCCGTCGAGTTTGTGGACATAGACCAGGATGTGCTCCCCCTCTGGGGTCAGGGTCTCGAAGACCGTGCCCTGGCCCCCATCCAGGGTTTCCACCGCCAGGGAGGGATCGAACGTCTGTATGGTGCGGATCAGGCTCTTGTCGGGGTGCGCGACGATCCAGTCGTACGAATCCACGATGTACCCCGTGTATTCGTACGCAAGTTCATCATCCTCAGTGACCCGCTGTTTCTGGAGGGCCGAGAGCGCCGCCTTGATGTCCGGATGCACGTCGAACAGCGCCCGACCGATCAGGAACCATTCGGCGCCATCGGTTGACTGGCTCGATTCGGGGTGGACGCAGCCAACGACGCTGTATCCATTGGCCCTGAGCTGCGCACTCAAGGGCAGCTCCATAATGCGGGTCTCTTTGACGCCGATCCCCAGCCCCTGAAGTTCCTCCAGCGCCCCCAACTCCTCCGCGGTCAGGGTCACGTCTACAGGGGCAATCGGCACCGAGGCCACAACGAGAAACTCCCCGTTTTCCTCGTGGACGAGCATAAGCTGCTGATAGAACGGCACAACTCGCAGGGCAATGTTGAGCGCTTCCTGCTGTACCTTGGGGTCTGGACTCAGAAGCTGAGGTTCGGCGGCAAAGGCCTCGACGAGGTTCCGACCGGTGATGAAAAACTTCTGGATATTCTCGCTGGCGGTGTAGGCGCTGCGCCGCATCTCCTGGAGCGATTGCTCGCGCGCCAGGTTGACGCTGCGTGTGGTCACGGCCAGGACAGAGAATAACATGCTCAGGAGGACCAGCGGGATGCTGAAGACCATGAACTGGGCGCTGAGGGAGCGGCTGTAGAACGAGGGACGATCCGCTTTCTGGGGCAATCGCCACGCTGGCCTCAGCGCCACCAGTTGCATCACGCCGCCCAGCCCCACGCCGACCAGGAGCCACAACGGCAACTCATTACGCCAGAGGATCACCATGAAATCGACGATGCGCAGGCGGTCACCCAATCCGGTGGCGGCCAACCTGCTCAGCGAGAGTAGCGCCACCGTCAGGAGGCTGGCCAGGGGCGTGGCGACCAGGGGCTGACGCAGCAGGGTGAAGATGTCGCCCCGATACCGCTGGTGCAACATGGCACCCAGCAGATAGCCCCACATGGAGAGGGCCAGGAGGTCAGTGACCACAAGGGGCGTGTATCGCGCCCAGGTCAGGCCGGCGATGAGGCTGGCGATGAGCCCTGAGCCAGGGCCAAAGACGTAGGCGACGCCGGCGACTGCCGCCAGGCCCGGCAGCGAGATCGCCGAGGTGAACGGCAACACGTTCGCCGGGCCGGGAGGGATAATGATGCGCTGCACCCACTTGACCGTCATGAGCCGATGGGCCGGGGGGATAAGGAACAGCAACACCCCCAGGGTGATCCACCGGCGCAGGGTCAGGGCCCGGAACTCATCCCGATGGCGCCAGATCAGGGCGACCACCAGCCCCAGGTACACCAGCAGCAAGAGCAGGCTGGGAATCCCCGGCGCGAATTCCAATGAGAATGGCCCCGGCCCGCGGAGCTGTTCAATGGTCATGACGAGGTCCTTGCGTCATGGTCTGTCGCCCAAGGCGCCGCGATCGCCTGGCGAGTTGCTGTTTCAAGGAGTTGGGTCCATTGCATGATCTTATTGTACCAGTTTACCGACGCTTACGGTAGGATTTGTATCCCCAATCTTCCCATCCGTCAAGCGATATGGGCTTGCCAAGCCTTTCAAATCCGTTAGCATTCCGTGACGGAAAGGGGAAGGGTGTAATCTTGACCTATTCATGCCCCAGGCTATAATTTAAAAAATAATTATCAACTATAATGCGGCTTCAGCAGCAGAAGGGGGGACGTCCAATGAGTAGCACAGCGTTTGTTCGACGAAGGGATGATATCTGCCCTAAGTGCGGACAATGTTGCGGGGAGTGCACATGTCTCCCCGAAGAGGAACGCCTGTGCGCGATCGAGCGTCCCAATCTCTGGCAACGGCTGCATGAGGATATCCGCACCGTCTTCAACAAAGACCCCGCCGCGCGCAGCGTCGTCGAAATCCTGACATGCTATCCAGGTCTCCACGCGATCTGGCTGCATCGCATAGCGCATTGGCTGTGGTGTCGTGGTCTGCGCCTGCCGGCCAGACTGCTGTCACACATCAGTCGCTGGCTGACCGGCGTGGAGATCCACCCCGGGGCCAAAGTTGGACGCCGCTTTTTCATCGATCACGGCATGGGTGTGGTCATTGGGGAGACCACAGAGATCGGGGATGACGTGCTCCTGTACAAGGGGGTGGTCCTGGGAGGCGTCTCGCTGGAGCGAATCAAACGGCATCCCACGCTGGGGGATGGTGTGGTCGTGGGGAGCAATGCAGTCATCCTCGGGCCCATCACCATCGGCGACAACGCCAAGATTGGGAGCGGAGCCGTGGTCGTGAAGTCGGTCCCGCCCAATGCCACAGTGGTGGGGGTGCCAGGGAGGGTTGTCCGCCTGGATGGAGTGAAATGCCGCCTGCGGCCAGACCTCCACCATGAGGAGTTGCCCGACCTGGTCTCGCAGAAGCTCCAGGAGATGGAGCGACGCATCGAGGCGCTGGAACGTCAGAATCAGAGTGCAGGGGTCCTGTCTGCGGCTGTAGAGGAGGCGGAGCCCTTTGAGCTACAGACATCCCCGGCGGAATCAGCCGTATCCGAGTGAGGAGACGACAGAATGAATGGGGAAAGAACGACTTTCCACGGCCTGGTGGCCGAGAGTGTGCTGGAGTTGATCGGTCGCACGCCCGTCGTGCGCCTGAACAAGCTGGTCTCGCCCGATATGGCCACGGTGTGGGCCAAGTTGGAGCGTCAGAACCCTGGAGGAAGCGTCAAGGACCGCATTGCCCTGGCCATGACCCTGGCGGCCGAGCGGGACGGGAGGCTGAGGCCAGGCGGAGTGATCGTGGAGCCGACGAGCGGCAATACCGGCATTGGGCTGGCCATGGTGGCGGCCGTCAAAGGGTATCGCTGCATCCTGGTCATGCCCGATACCCTCAGCGTCGAACGACGCAAGCTGTTCCAGGCCTATGGAGCGGAGATGGTGCTGACCCCGGGGAGCCTGGGGATGAAGGGAGCCCTCGCCAGGGCCCGAGAGATCGCCGCGGAGACCCCAGGCGCATTCATGCCCAACCAGTTCGAGAACCCGGCCAACCCCGACATCCACACCCACACCACGGCGCTGGAGATCCTCACACAAGTACCCCAATTGGATGCTTTTGTCGCCGGTGTAGGGACGGGGGGGACCGTCACGGGCGTCGGTCGACACCTCAAGGAGGACATCCCCCATGTGACCGTCGTCGCCGTGGAGCCGGCCGAATCGGCCGTCCTGTCGGGTGGTCAGGCTGGCAGCCACAAGATCCAGGGCATTGGCGCGGGGTTCAAGCCCCAGGTCCTGGATATGGACGTGGTAGATGAGATAGTCCTCGTCTCCAGTGCCGAGGCCCTGGCTATGACTCGCCGCCTGGCGCGCGAGGAGGGCCTGCTGGTGGGCATTTCCTCAGGGGCTGCCGCGGTGGCGGCCCTCGAACTCGCCCGTCGGCTTGGAGCGGGCAAGACGGTGGTCACCGTGTTCCCCGATACTGGGGAGCGCTATCTCAGCACCCCGGTGTTCGAAGCAACCGCTGAGGAGTAACCCGGATAGGTGGGGACATTTCATCTCCAGGACAAGGCTGCCTGGCAGTGGCGCGGATCCCGGAGATCCAGCACAGGGATGCAACTGGACTAGCACTCTCAATTATCTCCCCCTCCCCGTGGGTGGCGCGCTTTACCTGCAAGGTGTGTTTGACAACGACTTATTATCTCCCTCTCCCCTCCGGGGAGAGGGACGGGGTGAGGGGATGAAAAGTCGCTCCAAGGCTGAGCGTTCCTCGTTGATAACCCGAAGGGCTCGGAAAATGCGCAGGGCCCCCACCGACGCCGAACAGCGTCTGTGGTACTTCCTGCGCAACCGACAGTTAGGGGGCTACAAATTCCGCCGTCAACATCCCTTAGGGCACTATATCGTGGACTTTATCTGTATCAAGGCTCGCCTGATCGTGGAACTGGACGGCGGCCAACATGCTGAAGTGAAACAACGCCGGAGGGATGAAGCGAGAACCCGATACTTCGAAAGCAGGGGCTTTCGGGTCATGAGATTTTGGAATCATGATGTGCTCAAGAACACAGAAAGTGTATTGGAGGCTATCCTGGATGCGCTGGATACTCCGCACTTGCCCCCCTCACCCTAACCCTCTCCCCCCCTGGGGAGAGGGGACGTGGTCTTGCCCCATTTTAGTGGACACATAGTTAAGGGTAATACTAGCTTGTTCGAACTCAGCCGGGGTGCGATAGCCCA
>CAZHBB010000173.1:0-4710 GCA_964530185.1 uncultured Anaerolineales bacterium | reverse complement strand
ACGGAGCTCGCTAAAGAGGGGGAGACACTGGAACTTTGATGCCCTCCTACGTTGTTAGTCACTTTTCTGGTGGAGAATCTCGGGAGAGGGGGCTCACGAAGTGGATTTCCCCCACGCCCGCCTCCAGGGCAATCGCCCCTGTGACCTCGATCACCTTCCAATTCTGATGGAAGGTGGTCTTCGACTAATCTGGACGTTCATGAGCATTTTGGCGGCATAGTATGTCCTCGTTACGTGTGTGGGTCCGTGGAGTGCGATCGAGCTTCCCGATTGCCTTGGGTTATCTGCCGGTGGCTCTGGCCTTTGGCATTGTCAGCCGGGAGGCGGGGCTGACCCCTGCGGGAGCGCTTCTTATGTCCGTCACAGTCTTCGCCGGTGCGAGTCAGTTTGCACTGGTGGGCTTATTGTCGCAGGGCGCGGTGGCTTCTGTCGTCCTGCTGACGACCATCGCGCTCAACCTCCGGCACATTATGTACGGGCCGCTCCTGGCGCCATCCTTGAGGCGTTGCGCTGTCGGCCGTTTGCCGGTCGTCGCTTTTGGTCTGACCGATGAGGTATTCGCTACTGCTCTGGCGCAGCTCGATCGGCAGCCAGCGTCCACCCGTTCCCTCTGGCTGCTTGGGCTGGAGATGGGCGCGTACGCGGCGTGGACGGGCGGGACGTTGGCTGGTGCCCTGGGAGGCGAGGCGCTTGTGGGGGCTTTCCCTGCTGTCTCCTCTGCGTTATCCATGGCTTTGCCGGCACTGTTCCTGGTGCTGTTGTTGCCTATGCTTGAGGGCAAGGTCGTGGTTGCTGCTTTGGCGGCGGCTGTCGTGGCGGTGGTCGCGAGACTGGCCGACCATACGGCACTGGGGCTGCTGGCCGCGGGCATCGTCGGTCCCTTGGCTGCGATCCTCACCGGTGGCGCGCGAGGAGAACGGAGATGACAGGGGAGACTCTTATCCTCACGCTCTTCGTGGGGGCGCTTACATACCTTATGCGTGCCCTGCCGCTCATGTGGGGAGCACGGCAGCACCGGGAGGGGGATTACTCCCTGAAGAGCCTGGAGGGGATGGCGGCTCTGGTTGGGCCGTCGCTCCTCGCAGGTCTGCTGGCCGTCTCCGTGACCCCCGTCTCCATTGGACAACTGGATCCTCGAGAACTCCTGGATACCGCGTTGGCGTTGGTGGCGACCGCCATAGCTTATCGGAGGCGTAACAGCTTGGGTGCCGCCGTGCTGGTGGGGACGGTGGTGTATGGTCTCCTGCAGCAACTGCTGTGATACTCCCTATGGTGGGGAGGATACGTGCAGTGTGGGCGCGCTTTCTCGAATGTGCAAACTGAAGTACAGTTCGAAGATGACTGTGAAGCTCTGGTTTGGGGTGCTCTGCCTGCTCTTTCTGCTTGCGGCCTGTCGTCATCCGACAGGCGTGCGTGCTCCTTCCTCCTCAGCAACGCCGGTGGACGCATCAGTTCCCTCTTCCGTGCCTTATGCGCGGGAATTTCCCAATGTCGCTGCGGACGATGCGTACCTGGTGGGGGCTTACTGGTATCCCTGGTATGGGGCAGATGGTCGTCATTGGAACGAGGGTTACCGCGACACGCCGTTGCTGGGCACCTACGACAGCGCCGACCCCACGGTCATCAATCGGCAGATCGATTGGGCGACAGGCCACGGTGTGGATTTCTTTGTGGCCAGTTGGTGGGGGCGCGACTCGTTCGAGGATGCGGTGATCCATGGCGCTTTTACAAGTGCGGAGCTCCGCGACGACATCCGCTTTGCTATTCTGTATGAGTCGATGGGGCTGCTGGAGGCGCAAGACGGTACCATCGACCTTGATAGTGCCGGAAACCGTCAGAAGTTGGTCTCCGATATGCGTGTCCTGGCAGAGCGGTATTTTACGCACCCTGGTTATCTCCGTGTTGACGACCGTCCGGTGGTCTTTCTTTACCTGACGCGGATCTTTATCGGTGACGTGGCAGGCGTTATGGCCGAGGTACGGGACGAAGTGTGCGCGGCTACGGGCCATGAACCCTTTATCATCGGCGACGAGGTCTATTGGCAAGTGCCGGTGCGCTCGCAGATCGTGCCTTTTGACGGTGTCACTGCCTACAACATGCACACCTCTGTGCCCGGCGTGGCGACGTGGTTCGGGCGCGAGCTTCCCCATCAGTACCAGCGTTGGGCACAGGAGGCTACGGCAGCAGGTGTCGCGTTCGTGCCTGATGTCATTCCCGGCTTTGACGACACGGCGGTCCGGCCCGAGGCGCACCATCCGGTGATCCCCCGTAGCCTTGAGTTGTTCACAGGTCAGTCAAAGACGGCGCTTGCGCTGGCTGATCCGCGGATTCGTATGGTGATGATCACCTCGTGGAATGAGTGGCATGAGGGAACCTCGATCGAACCCGCGGAGGAGTTTGGTTTCACGTATCTAGATGCGCTGCGACAGACGCTCCTGGAGCGCTAGACGCGTGCCTGCGCGCCATATGTCGCATTTCCCCTTTGTTGACGACATCACCACGAGAACGCCACGAGAGGCATCGGGTATTCTGAGAGCATTGAATGGTCTCGGCGTTGGATGGCCCGCTATCTCTCGTTAATGATGGGCGTGGTGTCGAGCGCGGGTGGGGCCGTGGTCGGTATACGGCTGCGCCCGGGTGATTCAAGGGGTTGTGTTGAAGGGAGCAAGGCAATGAACGTGGGACGTGTGGTAGCTGTGGGGTTGCTGATGGGGATCCTGGTGTTGGCTTTGGGACCGAGCATGGCGGCGGCTGAGGTGCTGGGGCCACAGGGAGCGATGGGGACGGCGTTCACCTATCAGGGGCGTCTAACCGACGCCGGCAATCTGGCCAATGGCGAGTATGATTTTGTGTTCAACTTGTACGACGCTGCTAGCGGGGGTAGCCAGGTAGGAAGCACGGTGAGGCACAGCGACGTGACCGTGACTGATGGGTTGTTCACGGTGGTGCTGGACTTTGGGGGAAGTCCGTTTGTCGGAGACGCGCGTTACCTGGAGGTTGGCGTGCGCCCCGGCAGCGCGACCGGTGCATATACGACGCTGACCCCCAGGCAACCTCTCACCGCTGCGCCCTATGCGCTATATGCCAGCGGTGCCCCGTGGAGTGGCTTGCAGGGGGTACCAGCCGGCTTTGCCGATGGCGTGGACAATAACACCACCTACCATGCCGGTGAAGGGATGTCGCTTTCCCATGGCACGTTCAGCATCGCATCGTCTTACCGCCTACCCCAAGGGTGCGATAAGGGTCAGATCGCACAGTGGAATAGCGTGCTGTGGGCATGTGCAGATGTCACTGTGCCCTCACACGACCATTGGGGCGAGACTTGGAGCGGTAGCGGGGTGGGTTTGGTCTTGCAGAGCAGCGATGACGTTGCTCTGCGCGTCAGCGGCGGGGGCGGGACAGAGTACCCCGGTGTGTCTATATCGGCCGCTGGTGGCGATGGCCTGTACGTGTACTCTGTGGGAGGCGATGGAATACATGTGACCACGGCCGATGACCAGGGGGCGTATTTCGGTACGGTGGGTGATGATGGGGTGTATATATATTCGGCAGGGGACGATGGCATCCACGTGCGTCAGGCGGATGGGGATGGTGTGTACGCCAACACGACGGCGACCAACCAGGAGTGGGGCGTGTATACTCCCGACAAGATTTACGGCGGCAACGTCACCGCGGCAGCGATGGTGATCCTGGCCCAGGTTGGGGACGGGGGAGCGGTCTCCGTCGGTGAGGTGGTGGCGAGCGTAGGGCTGGCCGATGTGTTGCCGGACGAAGGATCATTGATGCCGGAGGTGCAGGTTGCGACGCCTGGCGCTCAAAACCTTCTGGGGGTGGTGACAGGGCATATGACGCGCATTGCCGACGATGACCCGGAGGGCGGGGATGCGCCTGCGATTATCTGGCGCAGTGTGGAGGGGCCGGCACGACCTGGTGATTGGGTGGCGGTGACCGTGTTGGGTGTGGTGCGTGTTAAGATCGACCCTGCCACAGCATCGCAATTGCAGGTGGGGCAGCGAATGACGGTGGGCGATACGGTGGGGGCCGCGCGTGGCCTGCGGACGACGACGGTCAATGGTCTGCAACTGGCCGAGGGTGCCCCCAGCATCGGACACGTATTGCAGCTCCCTGAGCCGGGAGCCGATACCGTGGTCATCTTCGTCACCCTGCGTTAGCCGGGGATCGGGTCTTTTTAGGAGATGGAGACGATGATGAAGCGCGTGTTATTGTGGGTTTTGACCTTGGCGACGTTGATGTTGGTGACGGGCGTGGTTTATGCTCAATCCGGTGGTTCCTATGACCTGTCGTGGCATGCGGTGGATGGGGGCGGGGTCACCTTTAGCACGGGTGGCACCTATACCCTGGGCGGCACCATCGGGCAGCCAGACGCCGGGCAGCTCACCGGCGATGACTACATCCTGGGCGGTGGGTTCTGGGGTGGTGGTACATTGACGGGGGCTACTTACGCCGTTTACCTGCCCTTGGTCGTGCGCGGGCAGTGAAGGTGGGCATTTCGCCGTCGCACATACCCGTCGCGCGATCAAGGGGGAAGAAGTCGCTCAGCATCTCTGTGGTGGATTCTTGGCCGTGTAGTGACGCTTTTCCTACGAGATCAAATATAAGGAAAGAGCGCGAGCGTGGAACTGGCAACTATTGAGGAGGAGCCGACTACCTAACCCACTAGGCGATCGGGACTTCTGTGCCCGTAGTGTA
>CAZHBB010000172.1:0-4891 GCA_964530185.1 uncultured Anaerolineales bacterium | reverse complement strand
GTCTTCTGCCAAATACAGAACTACGGGGCAATGACCGTACCGGCGACGCTAAACCACATTGCCAGGCTCGCTCCCATGAGCGCACCGAGGTAGATCTTGCCCGTACGACGGTAGAACCACGTCATGAAGAAGAAAAGCACAATGTACTCTGGCACGAAGATGAAAAGCATCAACGGCCACATCTGAGAGTACTGAGGCAACCCCATTACCTCAAAGCCCGGTCCAATGTTCAAGAAGTACGGGAGATACTGGACCAACCACACAATCACCAGCCCCAGCAGACCGTTGACACAATTCTTGAGCCACCAAATGACCTGAGTCTTGGCCGACGTTTCGTACTCCCGTTGTCGCGCCTGCCCGAAGAGAAACGTTCCCAAGTTGAACAAGAAGAAGGGAAGCGACAGGATCAAGTAGATCCAGAAGTAACCGAACCGTCGTGGACTGAACTGACGCATGAACGGCCACAGGAAGCGGAACTCGATGCCCCAGAGCCACTGGGAAATCTCCACCAGCGTGTATAGCCAGGAGAAGAGAATCACTGCCACCAGAGCTGTCTTGCCAATCGCCTGCCAATCCAAAACGGTCTTCTCCTTGTCGAAGGAGACACCCAAGTCGTACATCGTGATACCGCGCTCCTTGTGGTTCTTGCGGTACCAGAAGTACAACAACACTGCGTTAATTATGGCGTTGGCCAGGAACCAAGCCACGGCACCGTTCGTCATCTCCAACTTGAGGAACGGTACCAGAGGCCGGATCTTGCCTCCGATCCCGCCCAGCGCTGTCAACGGCGGATAAGTGACGCCAGCGATGACAATATTGACCACGGCCAGCTTCCACCAGTCACTCCCGGTGGCTGCATAACGATCGGGCAAAGGCCCGGCGACAGCCGCAAAGAACTTCGTGCCCAGAAGTATGTTCGTTAGCGGGATCATGGAGACCAGACTGACGAGCATCGCTGTGAACGTAAGAATCTCCTTCCACAGGAAGATCAGGTTGTCCTCTGGGATCCAGTAAGCGTCTACCTGGCCGCCTTTCAGGGCTTGCTGCATCCACCACAGCATCTTGCTTACGGCAACGCTACTATGGGTAACACCGGGATGGACCGTGTTAACCAGTGCCGCCTGACGAGCTGTCCCATCTTCAAAATCACCGTAGGTTACATTCCACTCCACCGGCCCTGACTCCAGGCCGAACGCCTCGATACGGTTGGGATGATTCTTGAGGGGTTCAACCGTCAACTGCTCTTCACGGAAGATTCTAAACTCCTCATATCTTGCCTGGGTCAGCAACAGGTTGTGGAGCTCAGGTGAACCAGGAGGACCGCATTGGGGGTTAAGTGCCCGGTGATCTGGATTCAATGTACCGAGGATCACCGTGTTCATCGCTCCCATAGAGTGCCCCATGATGCCGAGGTTGCTGGCATCCACAAAAGGGAGGCTTTTCAAGTAGAGGTAACCCGTATTGGCGCCACTGGCTGTCTGCCAGTCCAGGTAACCATCCGAGTCCCCGTGCCCTAGATGGTCGATTGCCAGGACCACAAACCCGCGTCGTGCTAACTCAATTGCACCAGCCGCGGCAGTCTCCTTATCATTCTGATACCCATGCAAAGCCAGCACGCCTGGCATTGGGTTGTCTGGCGTCGCAGCTTTGTGCCGATAGAGTTTGGCAGCCATCCCGTAACCATCCGGGGTAGTGAAACGTACGGTACGCACATCTACTTTTCCGAAATCGGTCTCAATACCACGAGCCATCCCAGCGGAAAACGCGATGAGCGCAACACAAATCACCAAAAACAACACATCCTTCCGCATAGTATCACCATCCTCTTATGAGACTTCAGACCTGCAGTTGGAAAACTGCCTCAACGTTCCACTACAGACCGTGATACACAGCTTGCTCCAGGCGCATCCATGACAGGGCTCAGGGATCAACAATGACCGAGCAACCAACACATGATCAGAGACCATACCATTTGGTGGGATGTGACCAATAAGCACACACATCTTGTGATCATGGTGGACTACCGCATCACCTCCTCCCGTCGCCAAACGCTGATCAGTAAGTAAAGGATATCATTATATTATACCAACTACAAGCCGATCTCAAATGAAGAGGACGTTACGGCCCCAGTGCCAAACATCAAACAGCCGTCAGCGTGCCCTTGAGTCCGACGGAGACCGTGAACCGGGTTTGCTTACCGGACGACATGGCGTAAGATTGCGCCACTGGACCGTCGCCTGCGAGGCCTAAGCAAGGCAGGAACATAGCTTCTGACGCGGCACCCAGAGAAGGCAGTTAGCCATGAGCAAGCGCGTAGTCGTCGTAACTGACTCGACCGCAGATCTGCCAGCTCCGCTCATCAAGGAACTGGATATCCGAATTGTGCCGATTCTGCTCAACCTGGGAGGAAAGACCTATCGAGACGGGGTGGATCTGACACCGCCCGCATTTTACAGGCTACTACGGGCAAGCCCCACAATCCCCAAGACCTCTAGCCCTTCCGTAGGAGACTTCCTACGTGTCTATGCGCAGGCCGCCGAGGAGGGAAGTGGCGTTGTGGCCATCCACCTGGCGGCGGAGCTCAGTGCCGTCTATAAGACAGCCGCGTTGGCCAGTCAGTTGATTGATACAGCCCCCATCCGCGTCATAGACTCCCGCTGTGCCGCGATGGCGCAAGGGCTAGTGGTGCTGGAGGCCGCACGTGCCGCTTCCTCCGGCGCAGATCTGTCGGAGGTAGTAGCTCGCGCGAAGGACTTGAGCCACAAGGTGCGGCTCCTTGCTGTACTCGAGACGCTAGACTACCTTCACCGAGGAGGACGTATTGGCAACGCTGCACATCTGGTAGGCGCCACCCTGAGGATCAAGCCTGTACTCACAGTACACCAGGGAAAGGTCGAGCTTGTAGCCGTACCCCGCACCAAGATCCAGGCATTCCATCGCATGATCCAGGAGATAGAGAGGCAAGCACACGGCCAGGCGATACATGCTGGCATCTTTCACAGTGACGCGGGTGGGGAGGCACAGGCCCTGCGGGAGCGACTGACGGAACGCGTCAAGTGCGCGGAATTACACATTACCGAGTTTACACCCGTGATGGGGGCACATACTGGGCCAGGCGTTGTGGGTGTAGCATACTATGTCAGCGACAGCCACTGAACCAGACAACGGAGGAATATACCGCCCATGAGGACTATATTGCTCATCCTGGGTGGATACCTTCTAGGATCAATCCCTAGTGCCTACTTAGCTGGACGGTGGCTCAAAGGTATAGATCTCCGGCAGTACGGCAGCGGCACGGTCAGTGGCTCGATGGTCTGGGAACACGTGGCCCACTGGGCCGTCATCCCGGTGGGCATCTTCGATTTGCTCAAGGCTGCCGTACCGACTTGGCTCGCCATGCGACTGGGTCTGGGCCAACACGCCGCAGCAGCCGTTGGCTTGGCAGCCACTATTGGCCACAATTGGCCCCTCTATCTGGGGTTCACTGGAGGTCGGGGGATCAGCCCTTTCCTGGGTGCCCTGCTGGTGCTGTTTCCCTGGGGGTGCCTATGGATCCTGGCGTTCCTGGCCGTCGGTTGGCTGGTAGGCGACTCGGCGCCCTTGGCCGTAGGGGCACTGACCACATTGCCCATTTTTGCGGATTGGCTAGGCACATCCGAACCCGTCACATCTGCCAGCATCGGTATGCTGCTAGTAACTTTGGCTAAACGCGTGCAGGCGAATGGACGTCCGTTGCCGCCTCCAGGCCCCGAGCGACGACAGGTCATCCTGCGTCGACTGCTGCTCGACCGCGACATCGTCTCGCACAAGGAATGGATCCGACGTCGGTCTGAGAACTAACGCCCCCTCCTCTCGGCGCAATGCGGTATCGAGAAAAGCAATCACGTCGCCTATCAACACATCCAGGACGGGAGAGCGAATCCCCTTGTGAGTCGCCCCCTCTACCAACCACAGGGCCTTGGGAGCGCGAGCTGCCGCGAACAACTGCTCGGCTTGGGAGGTGGTGATACGCTTGTCTCTAGTCCCATGGATGATGAGCAACGGGCGAGGCGCGATACGCTCTACAAGGTGCAACGGGTAGACCTCCTCCTCCGTGAACGCCTTGCGGTATTTTGCAACCCAGAGGGAGAAATCATAGAAGAAAGCGGGGACGATGGGAGGGCGACTAGTGTACCACACTTCGCGCACAGAGTTGAAGGGAGCAAGAACCACCACGGCACCGATGTGCGGATTACGCGCGGCGCTCAGAATGCTAGCCACAGCTCCAGCCGAGTGGCCGATAACCCCTATCTTCTCGATGCCTTTGGCCTCTCGAAGAAAAGCCACTGCAGCATCCAGATCCCGGCTCTCCGCAGCGCCGTAGGTAAAGCCCAGCCGATTCCCATCGCTAAGTCCATGCCCGCGGTAGCTAAACAGCAACACATGATAACCAGCAGCGTGCAACGCGGCGACCAGGGACAAACCAGAACGCTGGTCATGACCCGTCGCGGGGGCGTACACCACAGCCGGTGCCGCCACTGTGGGCGCCGGAAAGAACCAGCCGCGAAGCACCAACCCCTCAGCGTTGAGAAACGCAACATCCTCGTACGGAACGCCCAACCCTCGAGCCGCGTTCAGGTCCTTGCGAGTGAAGAGTGGTGGGAGAGTCGCGATGATCTCCCCAACCACAGGACCGACTAACGTCAAAAACGAAACGCCGGCGACCACGCCGGCGGCAATCCGCAAAGCAGCCACTCAGAACTCATCCTCTCTATGGAACAAATCCAACACACGTCTCACCCATAGCCACCATCCAGACAAAGGTAGCTAAGGCCAACTCTCAATCCATACATCTCAATAATAGTGTAAATGTGCCCCTTGTCAATGTCCGTGACAGGGCCGGCAGGTGTTC
>CAZHBB010000171.1:2167-4949 GCA_964530185.1 uncultured Anaerolineales bacterium | reverse complement strand
GTGGACAATCACGCCCTTGCCTTTATGGCAAGCTCGGTTATGATTAAATAAGAATAAGAGAAAGATGGATTCAGACAGAGACACCTTGGGGACGGGCGGAGCAGAGCCTGCGAAACGTATGCTGGCCGGAAGTCACACTGGCTTCCACAGGCCAGATGGTGCCAGGCCCGGTTCAGCGGTTGCCACAGCCCTGAGGCGTCTCTTTTTTCATAGTGCATCACACGCAGAAGCCAAGGAGATAGGTCCTGAGATGGGTAAAATCCGCAGATTGGTATTGGATACCCTCAAGCCCCACGAGCCAAGCATCATTGACCTGGCAGAACAGCTCAGCGAGCTCGATGGTATCTCGGCCGTTAACATCAGCATCTACGAGATGGACCGCAAAGTCGAGAACGCCAAGATCACCATCGAAGGTGAGGATGTGCGTTTCGAGATCATCTCTGAGCTGATTGAGGAGATGGGCGGCGCGATCCATTCGGTCGATGAAGTAGTGGCTGGCCGCCATATTATCGACGATGCTCAAACATTGCAAGACTGACGGCCGCACTCAATAACGCATCAGGCAGGTCCGTAACCCAAAAGATAGAGAGATGCATGACCCCGACGAGCCTGGCGGAGGTAACGGCACTTTTGGATTAAATGCCTTAGCTCACCGAATCCAGGAGTACAGCGAACTCGCCGACATCGGCGAGATTGCGCGCCGTTATTTCGCCATGAACGCCTTTGACGGCGTGCTCACCATCATCGGTGTCCTCATGGGAAACCTGACCGCCGGTGTCAGGGACGCCCACATCGTCATCACCACCGGCCTCGCCACCTGTATCGCCATGGGCGTCTCCGGCCTGTGGGGCGCCTACCTGACCGAGTCGGCCGAGCGCAAGCGCGATCTGGCGGAGTTGAGCCGCCAGACCCTGACAGACCTCCGCAAGACGCGCATCGGTCGGGCTTCACGCACGGCCGTCATCGCCGTATCCCTCGTCGACGGGCTCTCGCCTTTCCTGGCCGCTCTGATCGTGCTGATTCCCTTCTTCTTCACCGACCTCTTCACACACGTCGAGTGGATCTACTATGCTTCGTTGGGCTTTGCACTGGGTGCCCTCTTCGCGCTGGGGTTGTTCCTGGGCCGGACGGGCCGGGAGAACGTCCTGCTGTACGGGCTCAAGACCGTCGTCGCCGGTGTCGTCTCCATCGGTATCAGTATTCTGCTGGGGGCCGAGTAAAGACAGAGATTCAAAGCGCAATCGACGGTAGCGTGCGGCGGCACTGACTCGATCAAGAGGGCATACCACCAGGATATTGTCGGGAGCTTCTCCGAGCTTCCCATTCCCACCGTGGGTGGCCCCATCAGCCGACCGTGTGCGTCGCCGCGCGTGTCGCGTTGACATCCATCTCAAGAATGCTATGATCAACCTCGCGCCACGGGGCTCGAGAGGGCTGGATCAGGCGCGGACGGACGTGCGGACTCTTTGACCCGGAAAACACCGTTCATGGAAAAACTGCGTGCACAGAAGCCGATCTACACGGTGCTGATCGCCATCATCATCGCGACTATCCCCTGTTATTGTCTGGGGTTCGTAGCGCTGGCCATCCGACCGGGCAAGCCCGTCCCTACCCCATCCCCCACACCCACCGTTACCCCTTCCTCGGTCCTCAGTCCAACACCTTACGC
Source organism: uncultured Anaerolineales bacterium (assembly GCA_964530185.1). Taxonomy (GTDB): domain Bacteria; phylum Chloroflexota; class Anaerolineae; order B4-G1; family SLSP01; genus PWVB01. The sequence continues at coordinate 3,280 of CAZHBB010000171.1, read as the reverse complement.
CGTGGGGCCAGGCACCGTGGTGGCCCCTAAGACCCTCCCGCCCACACCAACCCAGTGGTTCCCACCCACGAGGACCCCCACGCCAACGGCTACGGACACCCCAACCCCCACCCTGACCCCCACCCCCACCGATACCCCTACGGCGACCCCCACCGCATCGGCGACCCCCACACCCACCCTGACACCGACAGCCACAGCCACACCTACACTCACACCCACGGCGACCGCCTCTCCCACCTCTGAGCCGCCCACATCCACGCCCACGGAGACACCGACGACGGTGTTGCCTACAGAGACCTGGACGCCAACAGCCACCCCTACAGTGACCTCAACCGTGACCATAACCCCAACTGTGAACACTCCATGACAACAGAGGGAGATCTTGGACACTCTAAAACTTCTCAAGCAGCTCTCGGAGATTAGTGGACCAGCGGGATACGAGCATGCCGTTGCCGATGCGCTGACCCAACTGTGGCAGCCCCTGGCGGATGAGGTGAGGACCGATGCCATGGGCAACCTCATCGCCCTCCAGCGCGCCACTGGTGCGTCGGACAGGGAAGCCAACCACCGGCTGATGCTGGCCGCCCACATGGACGAGATCGGCCTCATTGTGACCGGCCTCGAAGGTGAGTTCCTGCGCATCCACACTCTGGGCGGCACCGATCGGCGAGTGCTATTAGGGCTCGAAGTGGACGTGCATGGCCGCGAGGTCCTCCCAGGCGTGATCGGGGCTCGCCCACCGCATGTGCTTCCGGCCGCCGAGCGTGACCGCATTCCACCCTGGCACGAACTGTTCGTCGATGTGGGGCTGCCCGCTGAGCGGGTCCGCGAGTTGGTGCGTGTGGGTGATTACGTCACGCCCCGCGCCCCGCTGCGCACGCTCAAGAACGGCCGCGCCGCGGGTAAGGCCCTGGACAACCGCGCCTCCGTGGCGGCAGTCACCCTGGCTCTGGCCGAACTGCGACGCCGGCAACACGCATGGGACATCTACGCGGTCGCCACTATCCAGGAAGAGGTTGGCACCAAGGGCGCCATAACAAGCGCCTACGAGATTGCGCCGGCGCTCGCGGTGGCGCTCGACGTGACCTTCGCCACCCAACACGATGACAGCGC
>CAZHBB010000171.1:0-2067 GCA_964530185.1 uncultured Anaerolineales bacterium | reverse complement strand
CCCCATTGGGAGGATGAGCTGTGAACGACACCATCACATACCTCGAGGCCCTTTCCAACGCCCATGGCGTATCCGGCGCCGAGACTCAGGTGCGGCGTGTGATACGATCGCTCGTCCAGGAGCACGTGGACGGACTGGAGGTGGATGCGGTGGGCAACCTCATCACCTGGAAGTCGGGGACCGGGGCCTCCCGCCTGCGCGTGCTCGTCGCGGCCCATATGGACGAAGTGGGATTCATGGTCGTGGGACACACCAATGACGGCGCACTGCGCTTCGAGACTGTGGGCGGCATCCCAGCGCGTATCCTCCCGGGACTGACGGTGCTGGTAGGACCTGATGCCCTGCCTGGCGTCATTGGGATTCAAGCCATCCACCGCTTGAAGGAGAAGGAACGCACCAGCCGGGTGCCCACAGTCAGCGACCTGGTCATCGATGTGGGAGCCTGCAATAAGGAGGAGGCTCAGCGCCTGGCGCCGGTGGGGACAACCGCCGTCTTTGCCACGCAGTTCCAGCAGACAGACACAAGCTGCATCGGCAAGGCCTTCGACGACCGCGCTGGGTGCGCAACGCTCGTCAGCCTACTCCAGGCGCCGAGATTCCCCTTCGATCTCTTCGGAGTCTTCACCGTTCAGGAAGAGGTCGGCCTGCGAGGAGCCCAGGTGGCCGCCTACCGCATCAAGCCTGACGCCGGAGTCACCCTGGAAGGCACACTTGCCGACGACCTGCCCAAAGAGGACTCTGACGTCAGCCCGACGACGGCCCTGGGGCAGGGGCCAGCCATCACGGTCATGGACCGTTCCTACATCACGCCCCCCCGTCTGCTCCAGCACTTCACGCAGGTGGCAGAGAGAGAGGAACTGCCCTACCAGTTCAAACAGCCCGGCATTGGGGGAACCGATAGCGGCGGCATCCACCGTGCTGGCAAAGGGGTTCCAACCATTACCGTGGCAGTCCCCTGTCGCTACATCCACAGCCCAGCCTCGATCTTGCGCAAGCACGATCTCAATGCATGGGGACAGCTTGTGGATGCCGCGCTGAGATCCCTCACGCCAGACGTCCTGACGCTGCGACTGTCTGAGTGAGGCACACAGGCGGAGCATAAGAGCACACCGTTGAAAGGAGTTCAGCCTTGGACCTGAAGCTCTTGGAACAAGTGACACAGGCATTCGGCCCCTCGGGGTATGAGCAGGAGATCCGTGACCTCATCTATCAAGAGGTCAAGAGCTACGCGGATGAGATCCAGGTGAACCCGCTTGGCACGCTGGTGGCCTACCGCGCCGCCAAGCAGGAGCAGGACCAACCGCAGCGGTTGATGCTGGCTGCCCACATGGATGAGATCGGCCTGATGGTAACCCACGTTGAGGAGAAAGGGTTCTTGAGATTTACCTCCGTAGGAGGGGTGCGGCCGTTCAACCGCATCGGCGGACGCGCCAGGTTCCAGGATGGGACCATCGGCGTGGTCTACGTCGAACGGCGGGAGAACACCCGCACCACGCCTGAGTTGCGGCACCTCTACCTGGATGTGGGGGCAGAGAGCCGGGAGACCTGTCCCTTCAAAGTGGGGGACATCGCTTCGTTCTTCGGCCCATTAGTGAAGCAGGGATCACGATTGATCAGCAAGGCAATGGACGATCGGATCGGCTGCTACATCCTCATCGAGGTCCTGCGCCGGCTCGAGGCGCCGGCCTACGACGTCTTCTTCGCCTTCACCACGCAGGAGGAGATCACACTCTCCGGCGCCCGGACCACAGGTTACCAGGTTGAGCCTGACATCGCCATCGCCGTCGACGTCACCACCACCGGTGATACCCCCAAGGCCCTGCCTATGGAGGTCGTGCTGGGCAAAGGCCCCGCCATCAAGGTAAGGGACTCGGGCATGATCGCCCATCCACGGGTACGGGAGATGCTCGTTGAGGCCGCCACGCGCAGCCAGGTGCCCTACCAGATGGAAGTGCTGCTGGGTGGGACGACCGACGCGTCGGCGATCCAGCTCGTGCGCTCCGGTGTGCCCAGCGGCTGTCTCAGCGTGCCCTGTCGCTATGTGCATTCCCCATCCGAGATGGTGGA
>CAZHBB010000170.1:1618-4964 GCA_964530185.1 uncultured Anaerolineales bacterium | reverse complement strand
GTCGGTTGGCCACTCGGGGTGGCGGGCAAGCTCCAGGAGCCGCGTGATCTCCTGGTGGGTCACCCGCCCCAGCGATAGGGCGTCGGGTATCTCGTGTTCGGCGAAGAAGCGGGCACCAGCCGTCTCAATGGAGGTCCTCGGGGCCCCCTCCAGCAGCGTACACAGGAAGAAGAGCTTGTAGATGCCGTACGGGGCGGGCGGCGTGTGGCCGTGGAGCCGTCGGTCGTAGAGGGCCAGCAGTCTCGTGGCCCGCACTTTGAAGCCGGTCTCCTCCCACACCTCGCGCTCCACCGCCTGGGTGGGCGTGTCGTTGACGTCGGCCCAGCCGCCCGGCAAGGTCCAGCGCCCCCCATCCATGAGCTCCTGGACCAGGAGCAGGCGTCCCTCCTGCAACACGACGCCGCGCACGTCGACTTTGGGGGTCTCGTAGCCCTGGGCAGCGGAGAAGAGACCGCGGACCGTCTCGAAGTCGGTGGCGCCGTAGGTGGCGGCGATCTCGGCGGCGATGTCCAGCACCTGTTGATAGCGGTGGCGGTCGAAGGGATTTTCTGCGTAGGTGAGCCCGGCCTGGGCGATGCTCCGCAGCTCCTTGACCCACCTCAGCCACCGGACACCAGCATCGACAGGGTCCCTGTCCATCATAGCACCCCGCGTGGGCTGTCACGCCCTGAGTCGTCACGCACTGGCCGAACCCGCGTCATGCCCTGCCCGCTCCCCGCTCGCGTCCGGCCATGGAGGCGTAGAGCAGCCCCCCGGCGACGCCGTAGAGCAGCGCGGCCACCAGGGCCGTCAGGCGAAAGCCGATGTGGATGGCGACCCCCGTGGCAAGTGCCGAACCGATCACCGAGGCCACACCATTGACCGCCCATGCCCAGGGGACGGTGCCGGGGTGATGGCTCCCTATCCATCGGATGCCCGTGGGGAACGGCATCCCCATCCAGAACCCCAACAGGGCGGTCAACCCCAAAGTGACCACGATCCGGGCGCCCAGGGGCCATCTCAGGGTCTGGGCGATGACCACGGCGCTCAGGGTGGGATGGATGAGGACTACCAGGAGAAGGGCCACAAACACGGCACGCACACGGCGAGACAGGGACAGCCCAGACCAACGGCTGCTCCACAGGCTGCCCATGCCACTGGACAGGAGAAGGGAGAAGAGCACCAGGGAGAGCGAGTAGACAGGGCGTCCCAGATAGACCGTGAACCTCTGGATGGTGGGGATCTCGATCATCATAAAGGCCACACCGAGAAGGGCAAAGTAGCCGAGCAGCCGCATCGGCAGGCGTGACAATGCCCTGCGCCGGCTGACCCCGACCATGATCCCGATCATGATCGTGCCCAGCGCGAACCCCACCCCCACCACCGCGAGCAGGATGAAGAACGCCTCCATGCTGGTGCGGTAGACGCCACTGCCGCTGAGGGTGGGGTCAAACAGGTCCCCGACCTGCACCAGGTTGAAGAAAAAGGGACGGTCGTCCGTGGCAGGGGAGATGTCCAATGGGTAGTCTTTGACCCAGCGGACATGGTCATCCGCCGTGATAAACACCCCCACCTCCTCTGTAACCGGAAGCCCTGGCGCATAGAGGACCGTGTAGCCAAGTTCGTCGGCCTTGGCAGTCAGGGCCGCGATCTCCTCCGGTGTGAATGGCTCACGCTTGAAGAGGACCGTGGCAAGCCCCTCCGTCTGGGCGCTGGCCCGCTCCACCGCGATCACCGCGACATGGCGCCGGGGATCGGAGACCCCCGCCCGGCGCCAGCCCTCCATGCCGGTCGAGACAAGCCGCAGCGTCTCCGCGGGCCGCTCGGGCAGGTACCAGCGGGAGACACTCAGATAGCCACGCCGGGTGAGGTGCTGGTAGTAGGCCTCAAAGGCTTCGGCTGTGTAGAGGCTGTTCTCGGAGAGCGCAAAAGCCCCTGACCCCCCGGCGGCCCAGGTGTCGATGAGCGAGGCCTGAATGACGTCATACTGAACAGGGCTGCGCTCCACATAGCCCCGGGCATCGGCCACGACGACCTCCACATCCGGCCGATCATACAGGTGGCCGGCGAAGTCCGCGAACGGCCCCCGCACCGCGGCGATCACCGCGGGGTTCACCTCCACGGCGGCCACGTGAGGGGCATCGGTCGCCAGCGCCGCCAGCACATCTCGTCCCCCACCGGGGCCTATGACGAGCGTCTCTGGGGCATCCACAAGGTGGTAGACGAACGAGGTCAGGTCGTAACGCAGGAAACGCACGTCGCCCAGGTCCCCATTGAAATTCTGGATCGGGGTGCCGGCGACAGCATCGATCAGCAGCAGGGCATGGGAGAACGTCCCTCCTTCAGCCACCGCCCTGTCCCACATCTCCGCACTGATGCCCCAGAAGAAGGGGTAGTGCACGGGCTCATAGACGGTGACACGCGAATACGAGTTCCAACGCTCGTAGACCGGCTGGGGCTCCTCACCCCCCGCCTTGTTGACCCTGATACGCAGCCAGGGCACCAGGATGTTGCTGCTCATAAGGGCGACGAGAGCGACGGCGATGAGGAGGGCCTGTCGCCATCCTTTGCGCGCCTGGGGCTCTGAAGAGGCCCCGGAATGGGAGAGAACGAGACCGGCGAGCGACTGAATCACGGCAATCGCCAGGACAGCCCCGCTTCCCCCAAGGAGGTTGAGCAGGACCACGCTCGCCAGACAGCCAAAGGACGCCCCCACCAGGTCAGCCCAGTAAATTCTGCCAGAGTCCCGACTCCAGGCCGAGAGGGCCAGGGCGATGATCATCCCAGACAGGAAGAACGGGACCGAAAGGTCGAGGTAGATCAAAACCAGCCAGATGGTCTGCGTCAGAGATAGCCACTGACGCCGGTTCATCAGGACCGGACTGAAGGGCATCTGGAGATAGAGCAGGAACGTAAGGGGCACGGACAGGGCCAGGGCCAACGACAACCTCTTGATCCAGCGACGGGCTTTCTTGGGATCGGCCAGATGGGGATGCGCATAGAGTAACACCCCAGCCGCGCTGCTGCCCATGAGGGCCACAGAGATTGCCAGGAAGGCAAAATGATACCACATCTTCACCGAGAAGATTCGGGTGAGCACTACCTCCAGTGCCAGAGACCCCGTGCTCGTCAGCAGCACACCCAGGAGTTGGCGGCGAGAGACTTTGGATTCCATCGCTCGATTCACCTCAGATCAGGATGTCCTCTAAAACCGCAGGCCATGATGTGAAAGGCTCGTCAGGACGTCGCCAGGGCGCGTCGCAGGGCGCAGCGCCCTCTATCCTCCCCGATTTTGGTATGGCGTCAATCCAGGGCGACGACGGGCGCGCCGGTTCGCGTCCCCTGCACGCTCCCATGAGAGGCGAGC
>CAZHBB010000170.1:0-1518 GCA_964530185.1 uncultured Anaerolineales bacterium | reverse complement strand
CTGCCCTTGTTCAACTCGCTCTCAACCCACACGCGTCCCCCATGTCGTTCCACGATCGACTTGACGAGAGCAAGGCCCAGGCCTGTCCCCTGGATGTTGCTGGTCTCTCGACGCTTGATCCGATAGAATTTCTCGAAGAGCCGATCCTGATCGGCTGCAGCGATGCCGATCCCCGTGTCTGACACCCGGATCGTCACCGTGTCCGCGGTGATATCGAGACCCACCGCCACCTCACCGCCGGAGGGGGTGTACTTGATCGCGTTGTCGACCAGGTTAGACACCGACTGCCGCAACAGAGTGCGATCGCCTATCACGGTGGGGGATCCCTCGGATGGCTCCAGTCGCAGGGTCACGCCCTTGGCCTTTGCACGGCTGCGCAGGGCCTCGACGGCCTCGATCAGGATGAGGCCCACATGGCAGGGCTCTCGTTGCAGCCCCACCCCCGACTCCACCCGCCGCAGATCGAGAAGGTCGCCCACCAGACGGTTCATCTGCTCGAGGCCCTCCAGGATCCGCTGAACGTACTCGCGTTGGCGGTCGTTGAGATCCCCGATCATGGAGAGCATGGTCGTGTATCCCCGCATAGAGGTCAACGGGGAGCGGAGATCGTGTGAGACCGTAGCGACGAACTCCGACTTCATCTCGTCGAGTTCCTTGAAGTGCGTGACGTCTCGCATAACGGCCACGACCCCCAGGGTCAGGCCTTCGCTCCCCCTGATGGGGGCCACACTGGCGTAGAACGTCCGTCCATCCTCCAGGGGCACCTCCACTGAGGGAACCGGTTGGCCGTCCGTCGGTGCCCCCACCGTGGCGCGCATGGCCTGCGGCAGGGCCTTCTGATATCTCAGCATGCGCCGCGCGGTCATGGTCTCCACTGACAGGACCTCCATCAGCGGCTCTGGCAATCCCAACGCCCTGATGGGCTTGCCAATGGCCGAGCGGTCGATGCCGAACAGGTGCTGGGCCGCGGGGTTGAGAAGGAGGAGGTATCCATCTGCATCGACGGCCAGGATGGCGTCACGCGTGCTGGTCAGGATCGCTGCCAGGCGCTGCCGCCCTCCCTCAGCCGTCTTGAAGAGCCGGACGTTCTCCATCAGGATGGCGGCCTGACTCGCCAGGGTAGAGAGGAAATTGATCCTCGCCTCATCAAAGACGCCGGGCCGGTTCACGCCGACCCAGAATACGGCGATCATCTTCCCCTGCGAGAGCACAGGGAAGGCCGCCAGGGAGCGCAAGTCGCTGCTGACCTTCAGCCGGGATTGGGTCCGCGACAGGTCCTGCACCACCAACGGCTCGGGGCGGCGGGAGAGTGCAGCAACCACCACCGCATCCAACTTACCCAGGTCGCCACTCTCCTTCCCCACTTTGTACGTCCGCCATGGCTTGCCGTTGTCACGCAGGGTGATGAACCTGGCGACAGTCCCCTCGGTTTCTGCCAGGGCACCCTTCAGGATGGGAACCACGCCACGCTCCAGATCCAGCGTGGCCGATACCTTCTGGGAGATGTCGAGCAACATC
>CAZHBB010000169.1:0-4981 GCA_964530185.1 uncultured Anaerolineales bacterium | reverse complement strand
TCCGGACGCAACTTTGAGCTTAGCCCTGTGTTATAAATCATACAGAAGGAACAGACAGAGTGAGCCTCCAGGGTCAGCCAAGTTGTGCTATACTTTGCTTAGAAGTCGACACTGGCACAGTGCAGCCAGGGAAAACACAAAGAGGCTGACGCCCAGGGGATCCCATGGACTATGAGGAGGAACAGGAGCTCGTCGCACAGGCCAAGACGGATCCAGAGGCCTTCGGCGAACTCTACCGACGTTACGTCAAGAAGATCTACAATTACCATTACCATCACACGTCGAGCGTAAGCGATGCGGAGGATCTGACGTCTCAGACTTTCTACCGTGCTCTGCGCAGCCTTCCGGGTTATCGACCGACGGGCGCGCCGTTCCAGGCCTGGCTCTTCCGTATCGCCCACAACCTGGTCGTGAATTGGTACCGCGATCGTAAAAACGAGCGCCTGGTTCCACTGGAGATTGGCCTGTGGGCCCAAATAGCCCCCCAGGTAGGCAGCCCAGAGAGCCACCTGTCGACAACAGAGCTGCACGAGTCGCTCGTGCGCGTCATTGACGCGCTGCCGGAGGATCGCAAGACGCTGATCATTTTGAAGTTCGTGGAACACATGAGCAATGCCGAGATCGCAGCGGTGATGGGACGTACGGAAGGCGCTATCAAAGCGCTTTATCATCGGACATTGATCAGCTTGCGTGCAGCTTTTCATCAAGGAGCGAGAGTCGAGGATGTTTAGGCGAAACCATCACAGATATCTGATCCTGCAGGACTACGTCTATGTCCCGCCCCATGAGCGGCGTGCGATTGAGCGGGCAGTGGCTGCCGCCGTGCGCCCGGTGGAGCCCACCCCGGCCTTCGTGGCCCGGTTGGAGCAGGATCTGCTCGAGGAAGCGACCCGTATGGTCGAGAAACGGAGCCATGCGCCACAGCGGGTCCTGTGGATCCTGGGCATCATGACCGGGGGATTACTGCCCCTCATCGGTGGGCTCCTGGTGTGGGTCTTCACCAATCGAGAGGGCCGGCACACCCCGGCGAGGGCCGTCACCGGCTCCGCCTGACCCCCGAGCAGCGCCAGGCCCGCCGTTCTCGACGCCGGGCTCATCCGGTGTCGCGCCGCCCGAGGGGTATCTTCGGCCCTGCCTTCTCCAGCTCCTTCGGCTGGATATGGGGCGCCCCGCGCCGCTAGACAAATCTAACTGCCCCAGGTATACTCACGCGCGGGGCCTGGCAGCAGAGGCCATGTAAGAGTCCCTGGCCCCCACGCTGCAGATGAAAACCAAGACCCAGGCACGATGGCGGATCTATCTCATAGCATGGCTGTCTCTCTCAGCGGTAGCGGCAGCCTGTACACGACTGTCCCCGTTCCGCTCGCCGCTTCCCGCCGAGCAGGCCAGCACACTCCACACGCCGGCCAACCCGACACTCGCCGGTCTTTCTCCGCGCCCCTTCCCACTTTCGACCCCCAAGGCCCCCACCGCCCCATGGAGCGATCACTGCCGTCAGAGACCTGAGGGGCTAGATGCCGCCTTCGTCTCGTTCAGGCGCTCACCCGGGGGTCCCAACCTCAGAGCAGCCAGTCCCTTTTGCTCCACATGGCGGGTGAGTAACACCGGCACCCGACCCTGGCCCCCAGGCACGATGCTGGCCCACGTCGGCGGCGCCCTGCTCTCGGCACCCACGCAGGTCCCAGTCTCATCGATCGCGCCCGGCGGGATGGTAGATATCACGCTGCAGTTGACGGCTCCCCCAGAGGAGGGACACTACACCACCTATTGGCAACTGGTAACCCCCGACGGCTGTCCATTCGGAGCTGTGCTCTACGCCAGCTTCTTCGTGGGGGCCGCGCAGGACACGCCCCAGCCAACCGCGAGCCCAGCCCTCCCCACGGCTACAGCCATGGCCCAGGGGGCCACTCCGACGTTCGAGATGCCAGATTTCTCCGCGCCCGGTGTCTGCCCCTCCCCTGAGGCCCGCTTCGAGCCTGTAGTGCGACAGGCGGAAAGCCTGGGGCTGGAGTTAGGGTGTGTCAGCTCGGAGATCGAGACCACCAACGCGCGTTTACAGTCCTTCTGGCGCCTTCTCGACGAGGAGGCCAATGACTCGGCGCTCCACAGCCTGGTCCTTCTGCGAGAGGACGCATCACACCTGATCTATGTGTTGGAGGGTTGGGACGCCGAGACGCGGGAGGCTACCCCCCGAACCTATGAGGACACCTGGGAGGAGACAGAGCCAGAGATCCCTCCGGCCTGCGCCCCCCTGGTCCCTCCCCCGGGCTTCATCTCGCCAAGGCGCAACATCGCCAAGGTGTGGTGCGAGCACAGCCTCTGGAACTCCATCGGGTGGCCCCGCGAAGCGGAGGTCCCCGTCGCCCTGACCTTCCAGCCCATGACCCAGGGCTTGCTCATAGAGGCCCTGGCCAGGGATGGAACAGGCTGGACGATCGCCATCGACTCTGTGCACCGAAGCGCCACAGTGCGATGCGCTGCCCCTTAGTCTCCGCTCTGACTATTGCCCGTAGACGTGAGTGTACCGATGATGAAGCTTGGCGACGTCCTCGGGAGCTATCTCCTCCGGCTGGCCCAACTGCAACGCCAACCACACCGTGCGCGCCACATCCTCGGTCATCACTGCAGCCTTGACGGCTGCCTCGGCGTCAGGGCCAAGGGTGAACACCCCATGATGCTTGAGCAACACCGCGCTGGAGTCCCCGATGGCCTCCAACACAGCCTCCCCGATAGCCTCGCTGCCAATCAGCGCGAAACGCCCACAGGGGATCGGACCACCGAACTCATCAGCCATGGCAGTCAGCACCACAGGGATGGGCCGCCCCAGGGCGGCAAAAGCGGTGGCGTAAGGGGAGTGGGTATGGACGATCCCCCCGACGTCAGGACGATGGCGGTAGATATAGAGGTGGCTTTGGGTGTCTGAGCTCGGTTTGTGCGTTCCCTCCACCACCCTGCCCTCAAGGTCCACCACGACCATATCCTCTGGGCGGAGCTGCTCATAGCGCACGCCCGATGGCTTGATGACCACCAGGTTGCTCTCAGGGTCGCGCGCACTGATGTTGCCCCCAGTCCATTTGACCAGCTCGTTCTTGGGTAGCTCCAGGTGCAGGCGCCAGAGCTCCTCGCGCAACGCCTCAAGCATGCTCCACCTCGCCGCCGAAGACCTCAGCACGCAGTTGCTTGAGACGTTTCATCACATCGTTGGCACCGCGACCGAAGTAGTCATGCAGTGTCACATATTCCTGGTACAGTCGATCATACACGGCGCTGTGCTCCGGAATGGGCACGTAACTCTCCTCCCGCAGCCGCGCCATGGCGGCGCTGGCCTCCTCGATGGTATCATAGCCCCCGGCTGCACGTCCGGCCGCTACCGCTCCAAACATGGCCGACCCCAGGGCCCCGGCCTGATTCGTCGCCGCGATCTTGACCTCCCGCCCCGTCACATCGGCGTAGATCTGCATCAGCAACTTATTGCGGTCCGGCAGGCCACCGGTGGCCACGATCTCCTTGATAGCCACGCCATGGGACTCGAAATTCTCGATGATCAGCCGGGTGCCGTAGGCCGTCGCCTCGATCAACGCCCGGTAGATATCCTCGGGCTTCGTCGCCAGGGTCTGACCGATCAGGAGGCCCGTGAGATCCACATCCACCAACACACTACGATTGCCATTCCACCAATCCAGTGCCACCAGCCCATGCTCGCCGGGCTTCTGTCGCGCAGCCTTGGCCTCCAGCAGTTGGTGCAGCGTCAACCCTTTAGCCTCAGCCTCCGCCGCATAGTCCGCCGGCACACAGTTCTCAACGAACCAGGCAAAATGGTCACCCACGCACGACTGCCCCGCCTCGTAGCCGAAGTAGCCGGGGATGATCCCGTCCTCGACATAACCACAGATACCTGGCACATGATGTTCCTCTTTACTGAGCACCATGTGACAGTTCGACGTGCCCATGATGATCACCATACGCCCCGGCTCGGTGACGGTCGCGGCCGGCACCGATACGTGTGCATCGACGTTGGCCACCGCCACCGCCGTGCCTGGCTTCAGGCCCGTCCACCGGGCCGCCTCAGAGGTGAGCCCACCGGCTCGTTCTCCCAGAAAGCTGATCTCACGTCGCATCTTCTCATCGACGATGTGCTCCATACGGGAGTCCAGCGCCTTGAAGAACACATCGGGAGGGAAGCCCTCTCGTTTGGACCAGATGGCCTTGTAGCCAGCCGTGCAGTTGTTGCGCGTTTCCACTCCCGTCAACTGCCAGACGATCCAGTCTGCCGCCTCGATCAGGCGGTCCGCGGCCTCATAGACCTCCGGGGCCTCGTCGAGGATCTGCCAGGCCTTGGGGAAGAACCATTCTGAGCTGATCTTGCCTCCATATCTGTCCAGCCACGGCTGGTTCATCTGCCGGGCGATCTCATTGAGCTTGTTGGCCTCTGGCTGCGCCGCGTGATGCTTCCACAGCTTGACCCAGGCATGGGGATTGGCGCGCCACTCAGGGAGGAAGCACAGCGGCGTGCCATCTGCCGTGGTGGGCAACATGGTGCAGGCCGTGAAGTCGATACCTACCCCAATGACGTCCTCTGGGGCGACCCCGCTCTCCCGCAGAATGGCGGGGATGGTGCGCTTGACCACCTCCAGATAGTCGTTGGGGTCCTGCAGTGCCCAATCTGGCGGCAGGCGGATTTCGGTCCCAGGCAGAACCTCATCGATCACACCATTGGCATAAGGGTGAACGGCCGTGGCGATGATCTCACCGTTGCTGATGTCCACCAGCACCGCACGGCCGGACTCTGTGCCAAAATCGATCCCGATTGTGTAATTACTCATGACTCAGCCTCCATGATCACCTGACAACCGACCTTGTGATATCAGAGCTTCTTCCCCAAAATAGAACAAATACCACGGGCCACGTGGTGTGCGACCCGTCCGCGCCATTCCAGAGTCTACCGCGGGTCGCAGCGGAGAGCAAATCCATGCGTCGCGAG
>CAZHBB010000168.1:0-5084 GCA_964530185.1 uncultured Anaerolineales bacterium | reverse complement strand
AGGATAACCAATTCCCTCTCTGGTCTTCCCAGGTTGCGCGACATAGTCACAAGCTGCTGTAGGATCTCGTTCATGGTCTGCTCCGTTCGGCGTATCAAGATGAACCTCAATCAACGATTCTACTCACGCGAAGGTCGAAGTCAAAGCCCAGGGGTGTCTCGTCTGACTTGAGGATGCGCGGGTGGCTCCTATACTTCGGGTGGCTGTACTGTGTCTACTGAGCAAGGGAGCTGAGCTGTGACATTGCTATCCCCTGACGAACGCGCACAGATCAGGAATGCCTATTTCGAAATGCTGGCTGAAATGGGTGTCACCAAGCACCTGGGGGCCCTGGACGCCACCAGGGCACTGGCGGAGATGTGTCGCATCGGCAGCAGGAGTCTGGTCCTCGATGCAGGCTGTGGCACCGGCATGACGGCCTGCTATCTTGCGCGTGTCTACGGCTGTGAGGTTATTGGGGTGGACGTCGTTCCACGGATGGTGCAGCGCGCTAATGCTGAAGCCCGCCGCCGCAGGGTGGCAGATAGAGTGCATTTCGTCACTGGTGATGCTCAGGCCTTGCCCCTTGCCTCCAATCAGTTCGATGTAGTCATCACTGAGTCGGTCAACGTGTTCCTGGATTATCCGCTGGTCGCACTCCGGGAATATGTACGGGTGGTCGCGCCCGGTGGCTACGTGGGTATCACTGAGTCGCTGTGGGATTCTGGCTTCGAGGATCCAGTCAACACACTCCTGAGTAGTCTTGGTGTGGTGCCTTACCGCCTTGATGATTGGAGAACATTGATGGCGAAGGCGGGCCTGACGGAGATCGTCGGTGAGGAGTATCAGGTGGACATGTCTCGAGAAGCTCAAGGGCGGATAAGACGCTACGGGTGCCTGGGATTGCTGCGCGCGATAGCGAGGGCCGCATGGGCCTTGATCAGCAACCGCAAAGTGCGAAGTGTCCTGCAGCGGATCATGAAAGGGGGCTCCCCAGTCCAGGTGATCAAAGCAGCGCGCTATGGGGTGCTCGCTGGGCGCAAGGAGGTCCCTTGAGAAGGGAAAAGCTGTTGACCTCACAGGATACGATTCCTCTCGTTTTTCGTTGACAATGCTTCACTTTCATTATATAATGAAAACGACCGAAAACAAACGGAGTTATCTGTGTACCTCGAAGAGCGTCGTCAGGCTATCCTCCAGCTTCTCCAACGCCAAGGACGGGTATCCGTCAACGAACTGAGTGCCACGTTTGGTGTCTCAGAGGTAACGATCCGGGCCGACCTGCAGGCGCTGGCAGATCGTGGTCTCTTGGTGCGCACACATGGCGGTGCCATTCCCATAGGCTACGGCCTCCAGGAACTCTCTCTCCTCCGACGCCGTCAACAGCATGTAGAGCAGAAACGCCGTATTGCGGCTTACGCAGCGGACTTGGTGAAAGATGGCGAGGCTATCTTCATTGATAGCAGTAGCACGGCGCTGGCCATCGTGGAATGCATCAAGCAGCGGCGTGACCTCACGGTTATCACCAACAGCCTCGTCGTGGCCCAGGAACTGTTGGCCGTGCCCAGCGTGACCGTGGTGATGCCCGGCGGGACCCTGCACCATGACACGGTGTCCTTGATCGACTCGAGCGGGCTATCACTCCTGGAACGCTACAACATCAGTCGGGGATTTTTCGGAGCGCATGGGCTGACTCTCGAGGATGGCCTTACCGATGTAAGTGAGCCAGAAGCCGCACTCAAGCGTCCATTGGTCCTGATGTGCCGAGAGGCGATCGCCGTCCTGGATTCAAGCAAATGGGGGCGCGCGGGTGTCGCCTCTTTTGGGGACATCCGCGACTTCGTCCTGGTAGTCACAGACGCTCAGGCCCCACGTGACATGGTAGAGAAAGTCCGCGCTCTGGGCGTCGAGGTCGTGTTGGTGTAACAACAGGGAGAGCCAACTACACGCTGGGACAGCGATTAAGGAGGAGACCATGAAGCGCTCTGAGATCAATACTTTGATGCGAGAGGCTGTAGTGTTCCTGCGGCACCGACAGTTCTTCCTCCCCCCCTTCGCATATTGGACCCCCGAACAATGGCAGACAAAAGGGTCTGAGGTCTCTGAGATCGTGCGGAACGGACTGGGTTGGGACATCACCGACTTCGGTCGCGGCGATTATCGCTCGTTTGGATTGCTCCTGTTCACACTGCGCAATGGCCATCCCGACAACTGGCGCACGCTGAGCGGCAAGCTCTACGCTGAGAAGATCATGATTGTAGGAGTTGATCAGGTCACGCCCATGCACTTCCACTGGAAGAAGATGGAGGACATCATCAATCGCGGTGGGGGCAACCTGATGATCCAGCTTTTCAACGCCACCGAGGATGAGGACCTGGCTGACACCCCGGTGACCGTGAGCGTGGATGGGGTGTCTCGAACGCTGCCCCCAGGCACGACACTCACATTGTCCCCAGGGGAAAGCATCACACTACCGACGCATCTCTATCATAAATTCTGGGGAGAAGGATCAACAGTCCTGGTCGGCGAAGTATCAACGGTCAATGACGACACCCAGGATAACCGCTTTTACGAACAGGCAGGCCGGTTTCCATCCATCGAGGAGGATGAACCACCCCTTTACCTGCTGGTGACAGACTACGCGACCTACTGGCGGCCGTGACAATGGAGGGAGACAGCAAGCTATGACACTGCGCTGGGACGCTGTGGTGGCTGGGCATATCTGCCTCGATATCATCCCCAACTTCGTGCACCACGAGAACGTACCGCTGGGCGAGCTGCTGCGTCCCGGGCATCTGGTGGAGGTGGGACCAGTGACGCTCTCCACCGGGGGGGCAGTCTCGAACACAGGGCTGGCCCTACACAAGTTGGGCATCCATACCCGATTGATGGGGAAGATCGGGGATGATCTTCTGGGCAGGGTGGTCGCAGAGATCGTCGAGAGGCACGGCACAGGGCTAAGCCAGGGCATGGTGATCGATCCGGATACCAGCACCTCTTATACCATCATTCTGAACCCTCCAGGGATCGATCGCACCTTTCTTCATTCACCTGCCGCGAATCATGCATTTGGTGCGAGTACCGTGGACTACGAGGCCGTCAACGATGCCAGGCTGTTCCATTTCGGATACCCGCCGCTCATGCGCCGCATGTATGCCGACGGCGGTGCTGAACTGATGGCGATGTTCCGCAAAGTCAAGGCACTCGGAGTCACGACTTCCCTGGACATGGCGCTTCCCGATCCGGCCGCCCCATCTGGCCAGGTCGATTGGCGCAGTATCCTGGCTCAACTGTTGCCATACGTCGACGTCTTCCTCCCCAGCCTTACGGAGATTCTCTTCATGCTGCGTCCTCAGGCGTATCAGGACTTGATAGCCCGAGGCGGAGAAAGTGCCATCTGGGATTCCAACGCCCACAGCCTGGTCTCCAGCGTCGGCCATGAGCTATCGGAGATGGGAGCTCGTGTCGTAGGGTTGAAGCTCGGGGATCACGGTCTATACGTGCGCACGGCTGATAGAGATGCGCTGGCTACGATGGGGCGAGCTGCACCCTCGGACCTCGACAAATGGTCTGAGGCCGAGATATGGATCCCCTGTTTCCAGGTGAATGTGGCGGGCACAACCGGCGCCGGGGATGCTACAGTGGCAGGCTTTCTGGCAGCGTTACTGAGAGGTCTCTCTCTGGACACATGCGCGACCATGGCAGTGGCTGTAGGAGCATGCAACGTTGAAGCACCCGACGCCCTGGGCGGACTGCGCCCTTGGGACGAGACCTTTGCCCGGGTAGAGAGAGGCTGGGCACAACACCTGTTCGTGCAACCTGACCCGTCGTGGCAATGGGATGCAGATCACCACCTGTGGCGGCGTGAGCCACAGAATGGGGCATACTGATGCGAAGGCGACCGTTGGCAGTGATTTTTGGGGCTGGAAGTGTGGGCAGGGGGTTCCTTGGCCAGCTCTTCACCGAGTCGGGTCTCGAAGTCCTCTTTGTCGATGTGGATGACATCCTGGTAGAGGCCTTGGCCAAGCGGGGCTCTTATCTTTTACGCCTCGCGGGCGTCGTGAAGACTCAGGAACTGGTGATCAAGCCGGTAAAGGCCTTACATGGAACCCAGGAGGAATCCGTCGCCCGAGCCGTAGCAGAGGCCAACCTCCTGGCCACTGCTGTTGGTGTACGGGCCTTGCCAGCGATCGCGCGTTCCATCGCCCATGGTCTACAGTTACGATGGGAAGGGACGCGAGCTCTGCAGCCGTTGAACGTGATCGTATGTGAGAATGCCCACGATGCCCCGCAGCGCCTGCGTGATGCCGTCACAGAGCTATTGCCGGAAGCCCTCAGAGCTACGGTCCCCGAGCGAGTGGGCTTCGTGCCGGCTGTGATCGCACGGATGTCGCCAGTACCGACCCCAGAGGATCGGGCGCGCGACCCCACCCTCATCGTGGCCGAGCCATACAAAGTGCTGCCCGTGGACCGTGAGGCGTTTGTCGGTCCGCCTCCCCAGATCGTCGGCGTGAAACCGGTTGCTCCGTTTGCGCCATATCGAGCACGGAAGCTCTTCATCCACAACGCAGCCCATGCGATCCTGGGATACCTGGGCTACCGACGGGGACACACGTATGGCTATGAGGCATTGGAGGATCCATGGGTGATGGAGCGGCTGTATAAGGCCCTGGACGAATCAGCCACAGCCTTGACCGCCGAGTTCCATTTCGAGCCCGTGGCATTACAGGAGCATATTGACTACCTGCTGGTCCGCTTCAGCAATCGGGCGTTGGGGGATCCCGTATCCCGTCTGGCGCGGGACCCAATGCGCAAGCTTTCGCCCGAGGATCGGCTTGTGGGAGCCGCTCGATTGGCAGAGCGACATGGGATTGAGCCCGCCGGACTGGCATGGGGGATCGCCGGGGCTCTGGCCTATGACGCCCCACACGATCGGCATGCGGCGACACTGCAGCAGCAGATTCAGGCCGAGGGGATCCGCCATGTCATGTTGGAGGTCAGTGGCATCAGCGCTGATGAGCGGTTGGGACAGCTTGTCTTGACCCGTTACGCGGCACTGCGTGACGCTGCCATGCAATAGTTGGTTGAATCGACTATCATCAAAG
>CAZHBB010000167.1:0-5163 GCA_964530185.1 uncultured Anaerolineales bacterium | reverse complement strand
ACCTGGGAGGCCGCATTTGGCCCACTGCACGATGTGGACACCACAGTGCGCGTGACGCAGTTCCTGCAGGCGGATGGGCTACGCTATGCGGTGGAGGCCGACCGACGCCGCAAGTGGCACAACAGCGGCACGCTGCCATGGCAGTTCAACGAGCCTTATCCTATGGCCGCCTGCACCTCGGCGGTGGACTATTATGGGCACCCAAAACCGGCTTATTATGCTGTTGCTCGTGCCTACGAGGCACTGCATGTCTCTGCCCAGTTCGAGCGGCAGGTCTGGCCC
The DNA here is from genome assembly GCA_964530185.1 of uncultured Anaerolineales bacterium. Lineage (GTDB taxonomy): Bacteria > Chloroflexota > Anaerolineae > B4-G1 > SLSP01 > PWVB01. The sequence continues at coordinate 4,881 of CAZHBB010000167.1, read as the reverse complement.
GGGGCACAACAGTTCACCGCCGATCTCTGGGTCTCGAATTCCTGCCCCCACGAACACCTCGGCCAGCTCACATGGCGCGTGGTAGACCTCACCGGCCAGACCATCGCCACAGGCGCAATCCCCTTGAGCGCCGCTGCAAACGCCGCCACCCGGGCAGGCACGGTCGCTGTTGATCTGACCACGCTGTCTGCCCCTCTCTTCTTCCTCGACCTGGACTTCGTAGGCGAGCACGGTGAGGAACTCTCCCACAACCGCTACGTGTTCAGCAAGACCGAGACCCTAGCACCATTGCTGACGATTCCACCCACCTCGGTAGATATCGCGACCGACCACAACGACGAAGTGTGGGCAGTGCATCTGACGAACACTGGCCCCACGGTCGCCTTTGGGCTATGGCTGGAGGAGGATCAACCATCGACCATATCAGGCTATGCACTGTTCAGCGACAACGCCTTGTGGCTTCTCCCTGGGGAAGTCGTCACAATCCAGGTCAAATGGCAAAACGTCGCGCCATTAGAACGCCGACTAACGTTGAGTGGTTGGAACATCAATACCAAGTCAGTTCCTGGAAAAAATGCGTTGACAGACCCAATTAGTGGTGCTAAGGTAGTATGAAGTTACTTAGGCATGAAGAGGAGAGGAGGTACCCGATGAGATCCCCTACAGGAGGACGGAGATCAACCCGCATGCTCCCGACAAGCGCACCAATCCCCCTCATCTTAGCGCTTCTCGCAACGTTTCTACTGCTGGCCTGCAGCTTAGTTGGGACCCCAGCAGCAATAACCACCACGGCACCACCCGCCACAGCTACGCTCGCTGAGTCAACGCAGCCTCCACCATCCCCCACTGATACTCCCGCTTCAGCCTCCTCCACCAACACGCCCATCCCACCCACGAACACTCCACTTCCTGCTGTACCTACTGACACCCCCCTTCCTCCACCCACAAACACCCCTATACCTGCCCCTACAAGCACTCCTGTTCCCTCACCCACCCCATCGGTCCTTGCCATCACCAGTTTTACCGTGGATACCGAGGACATTCCCAATGACGGCAAACGCCTCATCTGCACCTGGCAAACTACCGGAGCAACAAGCGTGCGCATCTTCGTGGGCACCTCACATCGCTTCACGCCAGGGTACGAAGGCCCTCCCAATGGCACGACCACCTTCGAGATCTCTAGCACCTATTATCCCTACCCCACGGTACAGTTGACAGCTCTTGACGCGGCCGGACATTCGGTAGAATCCTCGGTGGTCCTCAACTGGCCATGTAAGTACACCTACTTCTTTGCAAACGAAGTCCCAGAAGTGCCAAACATCTGTCCGACGGCATCTCTGATCACCCAGGGAGCCCACCAGACATTCGAGCACGGCTCAATGATCTGGATTCCCGGCATCGAAGGGCGCGATTTAATCTTCGTCCTCTACAATGACCACACCTGGCACCTCTACGTGGATACATGGGCAGAGGGACAACCCGAGAGCGACCCCAATATCACCCCGCCCGCGGGGCTTTTCCAGCCAATACGTGGGTTTGGCAAAGTGTGGCGCGAGCAGCCAGGTGTACGCGACAAAATTGGCTGGGCCACACAACCCGAGGGCCCCGTGCAGGCAACTCACCAAGCGCAACTGAAAGAGAGCATGGGGGGCGTGCGGTATATCCGCCTGAACAACGATCCAATCCTCAAACTGGTCGGGGAAGGAACCAACGGAGGGAGTACCTGGACCACTTTCCCATAGTGCAGAAACGGCCCGATCTCCCACAACACACCGTACAATGTGCAGTGGCAGAGCCCTGAGATACGAAGAGCGGACATCCCAGTGAAAGTCACAGGCATCAGGGCCTATGCATTGGAGGCAACGCTGGAGGACCAAGCATTTGGCTGGTCACAGCGCGTCGGCAACCGCCGTCAGACTGCTCTCTGCGTTGTCGAGACCGATGTCGGCATCGAGGGGTACGGCGAGGCTTTCTACTTCGGCGGCCCACCGGCGATCGTTGCTATGATCATTGAACGAGCGTTGGGCCCCCAGATCGTCGGGCGTGACCCCTTCGACTCCACCGTCATCTGGGATACATTGTACAACTGGACACGCGATCAAGGCCAAAAAGGTGTTACTGTTGCTGCAATCAGCGCCGTCGATATTGCTCTATGGGACATCAAGGGCAAAGCCCTCGATCTCCCTGTGTACAAGCTGCTGGGCGGCGCTTTCCGTTCACGTGCCCGAGCTTACGCCACCGGCCTCTATGAGCCACAACATGTGGAAGACGTTATCGACACACTGATCGAGGAAGCCCGCCAGTACAAAGCACAGGGTTTCCAGGGTGTGAAACTCAAGATCGGATACAGCCCAGCTACAGATGTAGCCTACGTGCACGCGATCCGAGAGGCCATCGGCCCCGAACTGGCGCTGATGGTCGACGCTAACCATGCCTACAACGCGTTAGAAGCACTACACCTTGCCCATGCACTAGGTCCGTACAATGTGACCTGGTTTGAGGAACCTGTTCCGCCCGAGGACATCGAGGGCTACTGCGAGTTGCGGCAGCGCAGTCCGATACCCATTGCGGGCGGAGAATGCGAGTACACCCGGTTCGGGTTCCGTACGCTGATCGATCGGCGGGCAGTCGATATCTTGCAGCCCGACCTGTGTGCAACGGGGGGCTTTACAGAGATGAATCGTATCGTGGCGATGGCAAGCGCGGCGAATGTGCCGGTTGTCCCCCATGTGTGGGGCAGCAACGTGGGGTTAGCAGCAGCCCTTCAGGCCTACGCAGCGCTCCCGAACTTCCCCGAGCGTCGGTTTCCCGCCGAACCCTGGTTTGAACTGGATCGATCACCGAACCCACTCCGAGAAGCCGTCACGTTAGAGAAGTTCACCCTGGAAGAGGGCTACGTGATCATCCCTGACCGACCAGGCCTTGGGATCACCCTAGACCTGGACTTCGTGGAAGCCAATGCCCATAAAGAGTGTGACACTGGAAGCTTAGGCTCGAGGAGGTGATTTGTGGTCTGCGGGCTGTTCACACGATGCCCTGCCAACCCTATCGTGGTTCCCGGAAAGCACCCCTGGCGCATGAGCAATGTCTTCAACCCTGGCGTCCTGTATGAAGACGGCACGTTCTACTTGTATGAACGTGCTGCTGGGGGGCTGCGCCCATTCCACTGCTACATCGGAATGCTCCAGAGCAACGATGGCATACACTTCGAACATGTGGTCGACCACCCAGTATTCACGCCAGCGATGGCTGGCAGTCTGTATGGCAACGTGCAGGACCCCCGCGTCGTCAAGATCGATGATACGTATTACATGACCTATGCCTTTCGCCCCTACGCCTGGAACAGTTACCCCACTGGCCTCGGTGTACCCGAGTCTGAGGAAGCCTCCTTCCCCGGTTTCAGCGGCGCCTCTGAGGAGAATCAAACGCGCAGTGGTATTGCCATTTCGAAAGACCGTATCCATTGGCAACATCTCGTTTGGGCCACTCCCGAGGGTATCGACGACCGCGATGTCATCCTGTTTCCATGGACGAAAATGGCGCGGTCAAGTTCCCCGCCGACAGAATCGGAGAGGGGCTGACCCGTGTTCAACAGCCAAGAAAGGAAGAGGCAACACGGCAGGCAGCGCTACAGCACGCCAAGAGCGCCGCCGAAATCCGTGCCATCTTGATGGGTCATTCTTACGGAGAAGCCAAGACGGATGAATGAAGTGGGCTCGTGGTTCAGACTCATTTGACTACTCGACTGTGCCAGTCTCAGTAAGCGTGACGACGGCGTCATCCGGCGCCGGCGCACACGCGTAGAGACGACTTACGCGGTGCCGCGAAGACGTTCAGAATGCCGGGCAAAGAGATGCTGAGGAGAGACGCCTATGAAGATCACTGACGTTCAAGCCAGCGTGATCGGCAAGCCGGAGCCACACAGCGGTGGCAGTGTATGGACCTTCGTCAGAATATACACCGATGAGGGCACCGCCGGCACCGGTGAGTGCAACTCCGAGGCCCCTGGAAGCTCTGGATTTGCCGTCAAAGAAGCCATTCTGGCCATGAAACCCGCGCTCATCGGCCGCGATCCAATGAACACCGGGCCCATCTACGAGATGCTGCGGCGCCGCGGGCGCTATGGCGGCACCAACACGGCGCCACTTATTTTCGCCATCACCGGCATAGAAATGGCATGCTACGATATCACAGGGAAAGCGCTGGGGATACCGGTTTACTGCTTCCTCGGAGGCAAATACCGCGATAGGATACGCCTGTACGCCGATCTTCATGCAGGAAAAGAAGAGACACCGCAGGCATATGCCGAGAAGACTCAACAAGTCATCGAGGAAGAAGGCTACAGCGCCGTCAAGTTCGATGTGGATCACACCGGTGTCGGAAAGCTCGATTCCCACAACTCGACGGTGGGGGCCTTAAGGAGATGAGCCACATCATCAACCTGATTCAGGCGATACGGGAGGCCATCGGCTATGATATCGACTGCGCAATCGACTGCCATGGCCAGTTCGACCTTCCTTCCGCGATCACGCCAGCAAAAGCGATCGAGGATCTTCGGCTCTTGTGGTTGGAGGAGCCGGTACCGACCGAGAATGTTGATGCGCTGGCCCAGGTGCGTGCTGCGACCAGTACGGTCATCTGCGCCGGCGAAAATCAATATACGCGGTTCCAATTCCTGGAATTACTGCAGCGTCAGGCCGTCGACATCATTATGCCCGATTTGACAAAGGCCGGTGGACTGATGGAGGCCAAGTGCATCGCCGACATTGCGGACGCCTTCTACGTGCCCGTTGCACCCCACAATGTTAGCTCCCCGCTGGGGATGACGGCAGCCTGCCATGTAATGGCCTCGGTGCCCAACTTCCTGATGCTGGAGTTCCA
>CAZHBB010000166.1:0-5174 GCA_964530185.1 uncultured Anaerolineales bacterium | reverse complement strand
GGACTCAGGAGGTCATGTGATCGTTACGGTGACGCCCAATCCCGTCCTGGATTTGACGTTTACGGTGCCCGATCTCGTGCTCAACGAGGTGCTCAGGGCCACCCATACCCGACGCGATTGGGGGGGCAAGGGGTTCAACGTCTCGCGCGCGCTCCTTGCCATGGGCGCGCCCTCGGCGGCGATGGGGTTCGTGGGCGGTGCCACGGGGGAGCAGTTGGCACGCGGCCTGGCGGAGATGGGGATCGAGACCGATCTGGTCTATATCCGTGGCGAGACCCGCACCAACGTGGTGATCACCACGCCCTCAGGGACCCCCTTCGTCAAGGCCAACGAGCGGGGACCCACTGTGCTGGACGAGGAGGCACAGGCCCTGATGCGGCGCGTACGGGAGCGGGTGCAGCCTGGCGATCTGTGGGCTCTGTGCGGCAGCCTGCCCCCTGGCCTCCCTGCTGATTTCTACGCCACGTTGACCGAAGTGCTCCATGCGGCAGGGGCCCTCGTATGTCTGGACACCAGCGGGGAGCCGCTACGGCAGGCAATTCGGGCGCGCCCCGATCTGATCAAGCCCAATGCCGAGGAGGCCGCTGCGGTGCTCGAATGTCCCGTGCGGGGGCCGATCGAGGCGGCACGCGCCGTCGATCGGTTCCTGGCGCTCGGCATCCAGCGAGTGGCGCTCTCGTTGGGGGCGGACGGACTGTTGCTGGCGTCGAAGTGCAATCGGGTGTGGGCCTATCCCCCTGCCATCGAGGCCCGTAATGCTGTGGGGGCCGGCGATGCGTCTGTGGCTGGCCTGCTATGGGGGTTGTCGCACGCGCTGTCGCTGTCCGACATGGCGCGGTGGGCCGTTGCCGCCGGTGCGGCGGCTGCCGCCGGTGAGGGGGTAAGCGTCGCCGACCGCGCACAGGTCGAGGCATTCGTCGAACAGGTCACGTTGCGACCCTGGCCTGGCCGTTGAGGGCACCTCCTGGCCTCCGCAGGAGGATGGCCACCCATTCCTCTTCCCCTTGTGTGTCCACCCACTCCAGCCCTACCGCGTGGAGGGTGTCGACCACCTCCTGGGCCTGTTCCTCCAGGATACCGGAGACGATCAGGGTGCCCCCAGGTTCCACGCGCGTGGCCAGGCCATTGTGAGCCATCTCGATGATGACCGGCGCCAGGATATTGGCGACGACCAGGTCATATCTGCCGGAGATGTCCTTCAGCGACCCGTGCCGTACCTCGATCTCCCTCGCCAGATGGTTGGCACGGATGTTCCGGCGGGCAGCGACGACGGCGTTCTCGTCATGGTCGACGGCCAGCACCCTGCCGGCGCCCAGCCTGGCGGCGACCATCGCCAGGATCCCCGTGCCCGTACCAAGGTCCAGCACACTCGTCCCTGGTTCAAGCACTTGCTCGATGGCGGAGACGCAGAGCCGGGTGGTGGGGTGGAGGCCAGTGCCAAAGGCAAGGCCTGGATCCATCTCCAGGACGATCTCCCCAGGGGCGGGGACGTACTCGCGCCATGAGGGTTTGATGACGATACGCTTCCCCAGGTGCAGGACCGGGATCTGGTCCTTCCATTGGGCCATCCAGTCCTGGTCGGGCAGCAGCCGGAAGGCGGGTTCGGGGATCGCCGACCAGATGTGCGAGAGATGTCCCAGTGCGATCTCTATCTCCCTCTTGCGGCGTTCCAGCGCTTCATCGACGGCGAGATAGGCTTTGACCGTGACAGGGGCATGGCCCCCCTTCTCCGGGTCGAGGTCGAACACCACCCCCTGCGGGGCATAGCGGGTGAGGACTTCGGCGACCGCCTCGGCGGCCTCTCCATTGACCCGCACGCTGATCTCCAGCCATTGTGAATGGGTGTGTGGCATAGGGTGCTCAGAGCCCCAACGCTTCCTTGACGCGATCGACGAAGCTCTGTTTCTCCTCCACCACCACCTCGGTGCCCAGTGTCTCGGCAAGCTGGTGGAAGAGAGCTCTCTGTTCCTCGGTCAGACGTTTGGGGATTGCCACCTGGGTCACGATCAGTTGGTCCCCACGACCGCTTCCCCTGAGATGGGGAATCCCCAGACCCCGCAGCCTGAAGATAGCACCGGCCTGGGTCCCCGGTGGGATGGTGATCTCCCGCTCCCCGTCCAGGGTCGGCACCGTGATCGTGGCGCCCAGGGCCGCCTGGGCCACGTTTATCTTCATCTCCAGGATGACGTCGTCGCCCCGCCGTTTGAAGAACGGGTGGGGCTTGACGTGCAGCGTGATGTAAAGGTTGCCGCTAGGCCCTTGCTTGCTTCCGGGCTCGCCCTGACCTGAGACGCGGATGGTTACGCCGTCATCGACCCCCGGCGGGATCGAGACCTGGATGCGCCGCGTGACATAGACCCGCCCGGTCCCCCGACATTCGTGGCAGGGGGATCTCACGATGGTGCCCGTGCCGTGGCAGCGCGGACAGGTCGTGATGTTGACAAACGATCCCAGGAAACTGTGTTGAACCTGCCGCACCTGACCGGTGCCGCCACACTCCGGGCACCGCTCCGGTGATGTCCCCGGCTCGGCCCCTGTGCCCCCACAGACGGGACAGATCTCCTGACGGCGGATCTCGACCTCCTTATCGGCGCCGAAGGCCGCTTCCTCGAAAGTGATCTCCAACGAGGTCCGGATGTCATTGCCCCGACGCGGGCGGGCCCGCCCGGCGTTGCCAAATCCGCCGAACCCTCCCAGGTTTCCGAAGACCTCGGCGAAGATGTCGAAGGGGTCGCGCATGCCGCCAAAGTCAAATCCACCGAAGCCAGACGGGCCCTCTGGCCCGTAGCGGTCATACATGGCGCGCCGCTCAGGGTCAGAGAGGACCTCATAGGCCGCGTTAATCTCCTTGAAGCGCTCCTCCGCATCCGGCTCGGAGCTTACATCGGGGTGGTACTTGCGTGCCAGCCGCCGATAGGCCTTCTTGATCTCCTCAGGGCTGGCATCACGTGAGACCCCGAGCACTTCATAGTAGTCCTGACTCATGCCTGCTTCCCCAATCTATTGAACTTCCTGGCTGCCCGGCTTGAGCGCCGTACCTCTCGCGGGGTGCTCAGGCCAGCAGGTATCCACGCTCGCCTTATGATGCCGCTTCGGGGGCATCGTCTCCCGGCTGGGGCGTGGGTTCCGTATCCTCCACCCCCTCTGCGGGTTCGGCCGGCTGGGTTGGGGCCTTGGCCACAACCACCAGCGAGGGCCGCAGGACACGCTCCCCCAGGAGGTGTCCCCGTTCGACCTCCGCGACGACCTGTCCCTCGTCGAATCCCTCGACTTCCTGATAGAGGACGGCTTCATGGTAGCGGGGATCGAAGAGGTCGCCGGGTTGAATCTCGATGGGCGTGACGTTCTCTGCCCGGAGCAGGGCCTCCAGCTTCCGCTGGACCAACCGCAACCCCTCCAGCCAGGGGTCCTCCTGGTACTCCGCGGGCACCGCCTCAAACGCGCGGCGGAAATCGTCGAGGATGGGCAACAGCCGCGCCAGGAGGTCAGCGTTGGCGTTACTTCGCCACTCTGCCCTCTCGGCCTCGGTGCGTTTGCGAAAGTTCTCGAACGAGGCCTGAGTGCGGCGCCAGCCGTCGAGATACTCCTCCGCTTTTTTCTCTGCCTCAGCCAGGCGGGCCTCCAGGTCGGCGATTTTCTCCTCCAGCGCCTGACCCTCGTCCTCCGAGGTCTCTGCGGCCCGCTCGGTCTGGTCAGAGATCTGGCCGGGCTCCGATCCCTGTTCGGATGCTGCCGGTTTCCCCTCTGTCTCTGGCGATTCGGGCATCTCTTCGAGGATCTCGTCAGGGTCAAGTGTGTTCGATGCCATGTTCTTCCTGCCTCCTGAGTCTTGCTTCATTGGGTAGATCGATTACGCAGCGTTCGGTGTTTCCGTGGGTGGTCTCTTAGCTTCGATCTCCAGGTTGGGTTGGTAGATCTCGTAGACGAGTTCGCCCAGGACATTGGCTACGAAACGCACGGCGGATACGGCCCTCCCATAGTGCATGCGGATAGGCCCCATCACGCCCAGGGCACCGGTGGCGTAGTTGGGCACCCCGTAACGGGTCAAGATGATGCTGCATGTGCGGAGCTCATCCCAGCGTCCCTCTCCTCCGATGAGGATGCGCACATTGCCCACTCCCAGCGAAGGCGTCAGGGTCTCGGCCAGTACCGCCTGCAAGAGGCTTCGTTCCTCCAATACCCGCACCAGGCTCGTGGACGCATCCTCGGCGGCGGCGAACTCAGGGGCCTGCAGCAGGTCGGAGAGCCCATGATAGTAGATCTCGTCAGGCGGCTGGGCTTCCAGGTGTCGCATGATAGAGAGCACAATGTTGATGATATCTGTCTCCAGCGGCGGGAACTCACGCACGCGGCCCTCGATCTGATCGGCGTTGAGTCCGATACAAATCTGATTGAGACGATCTGCCGCATCTCGGAGGGCCTGCTGGTTCATGGGTTCAGAGAGCACCAACATCTGTTGCTCAACTGTCCCTCCCTCCAGCACCAGGATCAGCAGCACGGCACGGCCATGGGTCGCGATAAGTTCTAGATGCTTGTACAGGACGCGGGTGGTGCGCGGTGTGGTCAGGATCGCTGCGGCCTGAGCCGCGCGTGCCAGCACGCTGGACGCCAGAGGCAACCACTGCTCGATGTGGTCCCGGGCCTGGTAGAACTGGTGGGCGATCATCCTGCGCTCGGCCAGGGAGAGTGCCTGCTCATCCATCAGGTATTTCACGAAGTAACGGAAGCCCTTCTCGGTGGGGACCCTTCCTGCAGACGTGTGGGGTTGAGAGAGATATCCCGACTCCTCCAGGCGCGCCATCTCATTGCGGACCGTGGCGGGACTGATGTTCAGCTTATAACGCTCGACCAGAGTCCGCGACGCCACGGTGCTGGCCGTCTGGACATGCTCTTTGATGATCAGCCGCAGCAGCATCTCCTGCCTGGCTGTCAGTTTTGCCTGATCGATCGTCTCTGTGCTCACGGTACTGTTCCCCACACTCTGACCTGAACGCGCATAATTTAGCACTCGCAATGCGCGAGTGCTAAACAACTTTACATTTATCTTACCATGAAGGAAGTGCCTGTCAATAGCGAGACCGCGTGGCTCTGAGGGAATAGGACCCCGCAGGCGTGCCCGCTGCACCGGGAGAGCCGGTGACTGTCACCGCCGTCAAGGCCCTTGCCGAGAGCCG
>CAZHBB010000165.1:3524-5187 GCA_964530185.1 uncultured Anaerolineales bacterium | reverse complement strand
AGAAGGCCTGGAGCACCGCCCGCATGACCCGCGCCCAGTTCCCGGCGAGCACGGCCTCGATATCGGCGGCTTCGTAGCCCCGCGAGGCGAGCAGCGCCCCGACCTTACCCAGGTCGGCAATGGTGTCCAGTCCCTCGGGCGTGGATTCCACGCCGAATCCGCCATCCAGGTCGGAGCCCAGGCCCACCGCCTGGGCGTGGCCGGTAATCTGGCAGATGTGATCGATGGCCTCGGCCAACCGCGCCAGCGGGGGGCGGGGGCTGTTGCGGGTCCAGCCCGGGATCAACATCCCATTGTTGGCGACCACGCCGATGACGCCCCCCCTCTCCGCGATCTGGCGGATGAGGTCATCCGGTAGCTGGCGGGGCGTATCGACCAGAGCTCGCGGATTGGCGTGCGTCGCGGCGATCGGCCCAGGGTAGAGGTCGACGGCCCTGTAGGCGGCATCCTCCCACAGGTGGCTGATGTCGAGGAGGAGATTGAAGTCAGCCATCTCCCGCAGGAGCGCCCGTCCCTCATCGGTGAGGGGCCCCGGCGCTGCGTTACCCCCTGCGTAGCGGCTGCCTGTGGCCCAGGAGAGCGCCACCCCCCGCAGGCCGCGCTCCACCCACCAGCCCAGAGCGTCTGGGCGGGTGATGGGATCGGCCCCCTCCATGACGATGAAGAGGCCCACCTGCGGGGTCGACGGGCTCAGGAGTGCCTCCAGATCGGCTGAGTTCGTGATGCACCGGATCTCCTCCCGCTCGTCGCACATCCGCCGGTAGTAGTCAAGCTGGGCGACCGCGAGGTCACGGGCCTCGTCGGGGGTCTGGTAGGTAGGGATCGGGCGGCGTCGCGATTTGCGGCCCGGCTCCACGAAGAGCGTGGCCCCGACCACCTTGATGTGGCCATCCAGCAGCGCGGGCCAGCTCACGGTGCATGTCCCCGCCTGCGGGTCGGGGGGCGGGCTCTGCCGCTCCTGTTCGCGGATCGCTGCCACGGGTTGAGTGAGATCACGTCCCAGCACCACAGCGTTGTACGCCAGGTCCAGGTGGGCGTCCACGATACACTGGGGCTGGACATCGGGGTCTTGTTCTGCCATCGCTTTCTTACCTCCTTCGGCTACCCTGTGGACCAGAAGTATAGGGAGTGCCCGTGGTTTGACAACGGGGGCGAAGTTGTCCTATACTGGGAGTGTGGCGCGGATCTGGCAAGAGGAGGAAGGTATGGAACAACACGTGTTGATTGTGGTGGAAGGGCCAGAGAAGGGACGTCGTTATCCGCTGGAGGGTCTGATCTGTACGTTGGGCCGGGCAGCCGACAATGCCATTGTCCTGGACAGCCCACGGATCTCACGGCATCATGCGCAGATCCGTCTGCTCCCTGGAGAGGCGGTGATCGAGGATCTGGGGAGCACCAATGGCACCTGGGTCAACGATCAGCGTCTCATGGCCCCCCATACCCTTACATCTGGGGACCTGATCCGCCTGGCCGACTATATCACGCTGGAGTACGTGTTGGAGGACAGTGGCGCCACCGAGACGGTAGTGGCGGGCGTGCCCGAGGGGACGCAGGTCATGGCTGGTGAGCCCTTCGAGCCAGTGTCGCCCCCCGAATTCGAGGCCTCTCAGCCTTATCAACCGGCACCGGAGATCGCCCCGTACGCCTCCGAGCCGCTGGAGCC
>CAZHBB010000165.1:0-3424 GCA_964530185.1 uncultured Anaerolineales bacterium | reverse complement strand
GCGCCGGAGGTAGCGGTGCCAGAGCCACCCTCTCCCCCCAAGGAGCGTCCGAGTTGGCTCTATATGGTGGTGGGTGTGCTGGCGGTCCTGATCTGCCTCTGTCTTGCCCTGGCGGTCTACCTGTGGTTCGCGCCGGCCTCTTTCTGGGAGAAGGTGTTCCAACTTCTCGGCATCCCATTGCCCAGCGGCCTGCTTCTCGACCCTCGCTTCTGGTTCGCGTGAGCGTGCCTGGGCGCTGCTGAACGACACAAGAGAGACGGGCTGCCATTGGCACCTGGCACCCGTGTCGTTAGTTTCTTCCTTGTCGGGATCGGGGGAGGGCCTGTTGTGTCACCGGGTGAGAGCGTCACCGGGTGAGAGCGTCACCTATGACAGCGTCACCCGTGACGACGTCACGCAGTGACGAGGTGGAGTGCAAGGTCGGCGGTGGAGAGTGGCTTTACGTTGAGCCGGGCTTCGACGAGATGTCCACCCTCGTCAATGGCGAAGTGGCTGCGCACGATGCCGTAATAGGTCTTGCCGAATGCTCTCTTTTCGCCCCAGGCGCCATAGGCCTCGGCGACCTGATGATCGGGGTCGGAGAGGAGAATGAAGGGAAGCTGGTACTTCTCGCGAAACTTCGCCAGGGCAGCCGGCTTGTCGGGGCTGATGCCGATCACCACGGTGGACGCTGCCTCGACCTGCGGATGGATGTCACGCAGGGCGCACGCCTGCTTCGTGCAGCCGGGCGTATCCGCCTTGGGATAGAAGTAGAGCACCACCTTCTGGCCGCGGAAATCTGAGAGCCGTACGGTCTCCTCGCGATCTGAGGTCAATTCAAAGTCCGGCGCGAGCTGTCCAACCTCAACCATGCTATGCCTCCTGCCCTGTCTGATATGCACTTTAATATAAAATAATTATATCACAAAAACAAACAAAAATCAACGTCGCAACGGGCCTGTGACTGTCCCATAGACGGTGGGCGAAAGCAAGCGCTCCACAAAGCCTATCAGACCGGCCAGAGTACGTCATGTTCTCCCCGAGAGGTGACTGTCACTTGGAGAGTGACAGTCACCTCTGGAGTCTCAGTCTTACGGGCCTTGCGGGGCGGCGGAATATACCCCGAAATTCATTTTGGATCCCAGCGGCGCGAGATAAATCTCACGCTACGTGGCCGTCCTTCCGATGTGGCCTGTATCCTGACATTTGTGTCGGACTTCAGCGGTGGGGGATGGATCCCGCGGTACACAGCGGGCCTCGCGGTGTGGTTGCGGCGGGGAGTGCCCACGCTAGAATCAGCAGCGTAAGGGAGACACAGCGGCTTGGGGGTGAGCAGTGGCAGTGATTCGGCTGTTGCGAAACGTCAGTGAGTACCTTGCCCAGCGCAAGGGATTGCCCGTCCTGTTGGGGGTGCTGTTGGTGGCCCTTAACTTTCTGGTGGTGCTTCTGTTGCCGACCCACTGGCTTGCACACACCCATCTACTGCTGCACCTGGGGGTCGTGATTGGGCTGCTGGGCGTGCTGTTGGGCGATGCTCTGTGAGAGCGCCTAAGGGAGAGCCCAGGCCGTCCGTTGAGGAGCTGCGTCGGCCCTACACGCGCTCCATAGGATCGAAGAGCTTGGCATATTCCTGGAGCGCGTAGCGGTCGGTCATGCCAGCAATGTAGTCGCAAACCACCCGGTGGAGCGAGCGATACTCGAGCTTGGCCTGTTCATCATAGGGCAACTGACGTGGCTCGGAGACGTAAGCGTCGAAGAGCGCAGTGATGATGCGCTCAGCCTTTAACTGCATGCGCATCACACGCGGGTGTTGGTAGAGGCGCTCGAACAGGAAGCGCTTGAGCTCCCTCAGCTTCCGCTTCATGTCGGGCGAGGAGGTGACCAGGTTCTGTGGCTGCCGCCGCACGTCATCGGCCGACATGGGGGCTGCGCGTTCGAGGCGCTGCGCCGTCGCGGTGATCACGTCAGTGATCAGGATCCCTAGCAGACGTCGGACGATCCGGCGGCGCCACATGGGCTCGAACCCCCGTCCATCCCAGCCCACGCTCTCTTTGACCTCCTCCCACAGTTCGATGCCGGTGAGGTCGTCCGGTACGATGAGGCCTGAGTAGAGCCCGTCGTCCAGGTCGTGGGCGCTATAGGCCAGCTCGTCGGCCGGATTGGCCAACTGCGCCTCCAGCGTCCCGCGCAACTGGGGCTCGAAGCGGCTTGCGTCGGCGACGTCGTACTCGGTCTCGTGCTTGACGATGCCCTCCAGCACCTCCCACGATAGGTTGAGGCCATCGAAGTCGGGGTAGCGTTTCTCGAGTTTCTCCACGATGCGCAGGGATTGCTTGTTGTGGTCAAACCCGCCGTGATCTGCCATCAGGCGATCCAGGGTTGCCTCACCGGCGTGGCCAAAAGTGGGATGTCCCAGGTCATGGGCCAGGCAGATGGCCTCCACCAACGTCTCGTTGGCGCCCAGCGCCACTGCCAGGGAGCGCCCGATCTGCGCCACCTCGAGGGTATGGGTGAGCCGTGTGCGATAGTAGTCCCCCTCAGAGTACACGAAGACCTGGGTCTTGTATTCCAGGCGCCGAAAGGCTGCCGTGTGGAGGATGCGGTCACGGTCGCGCTGGAAGCGGGTGCGGTATTCAGCTTCGTCCTCGGGATAGGCGCGCCCCCGGGAATCCCGGCTGCGAAAGCCATAGGGAGCTAGAGTCTGATCCTCCAACTGTTCCAGGATGGCACGGGTATATGGGCTCACGTTGGCTCTCCCTTTTAATTTAATTCTGCGCGTCAATGACTGATGTGGATGGCGAGGGCACTGATGGCCAGGGCCACGCCCAGCACTGCCGCCACAAAGATACCCAGCTTCACCTCAAGTCGTGTGGGACGGATGAGCCGGCCGGTGATCCACAGGAAAAGGGCGCCCGCGATGGCGAAGCCGAAGGTCACCCCCAGGGTGTAGACCACGGCCCTGGCCATCAGACGGGGCAGATCGACGGTGACGATCAGGTGACCAAAGATGGCGATAGCGAAGCGGCTGCCCAGGAAAGCGTAGGCGGCAGCGATGAGTAGGCCGGTTGCCATCATCAGCGTGCCCAGGATGCGCCTGGGGGGGCTCTCGACCCACCATGTGAGGAGGCCAAGGCCCAGAAGTGCCAGGGCAAAGGTGAAAATGGCGATGGAGACGAACTCGACTGCCATGTCTCTTCTCCCTCACAATAGGGCGCAGGACGTCGGACCTTTCCGTGTGTGTTGCTCTCTCACGTCACAGGCGCCCTCATCATAGGAATGGTGTTGGAGAAGTCAAATCATGGGGGTCGAGTGCGTGCATAGTGAACCATGACTCCCCGGCTGAGATTGTCACAAAAGTGGTGGGAGAGGCGGTGACTGTCACCTCTGTCAAGGCCTTTGCCGAGAGCCGCCACCGCAAGCGATGGCCCGTGTACGCCACCCATCC
>CAZHBB010000164.1:1805-5215 GCA_964530185.1 uncultured Anaerolineales bacterium | reverse complement strand
GGCACGTATCAGACGAAGCTGGAGGCCATGGCCAGGGCCGCGCCGGAGATGGCCCTGACGGTGCTGGTGCCACCCTACTGGCGCGACGAGCGTGGCCGCCTGGCACTGGAACGCGCCCACACCGACGGCTATGAGCTGATCGTGCAGCCGATCCGCTTCAACGGCGCTTACCACCTCCACTATTACCCCCACCTCCCGCGCCTGATGGCGGAGCGTCGCCCCGACATCGTACACATCGACGAGGAGCCCTATAACCTGGCGACCTTTCACGCCAACCGCGTCGCCCGACGCAGCGGCGCCCGTACGCTCTGGTTCTCGTGGCAGAACCTCCACCGCCGCTATCCGCCTCCCTTCGCCTGGTTCGAGCGCTACAATCTGCGCCACGTGGACTATGCCCTGATGGGCAGCCACTCCGCGGCCGCCGTCTGGCAGGCCAAAGGCTACCGCGGGCGCTGGGCCGTCATCCCGCAGTTCGGCGTGGACCCCGACCTGTTCCACCCACCCGCCACGCCGCGGGACGACGGGCCGCCCCATATCGCCTACGTCGGACGTCTGGTGTCGGAGAAGGGCTGCGACCTGCTGCTGGAGGCGGTGGCGAACCTGCCCGGCGACTGGCACCTGACCCTGGTCGGCAGCGGGCCCGAGGAGCAGGCACTGCGGGATCAGGCCGCCGCCCTGGGCCTGAGGGGGCGCGTCACCTTCCGCCCCTGGCTCCCCTCCACCGCCATGCCCGACTTCTACCGCCAGGTGGACGTGCTGGTGCTGCCCTCGCGGCGCCGCCCCAACTGGACCGAGCAGTTCGGCCGCGTGTTGATCGAGGCCATGGCGTGCCAGGTGGCGGTGGTCGGCGCCGCAGTGGGAGAGATCCCCTACGTGATCGGCGATGCGGGGCTCACCTTCCCCGAGGGCGACGTCAGGGCCCTGCGTGACCGCCTGTCGTGGCTGCTGCAGGACCCCGCACAGCGCCACGCTCTGGGGCGCGCCGGACGCGCCCGTGTGCTGGCTCACTACACCCAGGCCCGGGTCGCACAGGCGACGGTGGAAGTCTACCGGAGGTTGATGGCATGAACCGCCTGAGCCTCTGGTGGCAGCGAGTGCACGCCCGAATACATTACGCGATGGCCCTGCTCCACCGCTACTATGGCAACCGCGACCACCTGCCCACAGAGCACATGCGGGCCATCGAGGCGCTGAACCGCGCCATCGCCTGCGATCCGACCAACGCCCGCGCCTACCTGGTGCGCGGCATCCTCTGGTGGCGCGAGCTGGACCACCCGCGGCGCGCGGTGCTCGATCTGACGGAGGCCTACAGGCTGAACCCTCGGCTGGCCGAGGCCCGCTTCAACCGCGGGGTGGCTTATCAACAACTGCGCGAGTACGACAAGGCCATCGCAGACTTCGAGGCTTATCTGGAGGTGGGCGATCATCCCTACTGGAGGGAATACGCCCGGGAGATGGTGGAGGAGCTGAGGACGTGGACACACGACGCAGCGGACTCATCCTCATAGGGCTGCTGGTGTTGATGGGGATTGGGGCCTGCGGAGCCCCCGACGCCCCTCCAGCGACCCAGCCCCCTGTCGCGCCGTCGGTGGTCCTGCTGACGCCCCCCACGTGGCTCTGCAGCCGCGCCACCCAGCTCCGGCTGGAGGTGCGCACCTCGCACCGGCCAGACACCCCGGCGAGTTGGACACTGGTTAATGGGTCGGGCGAGGTCCTGGGTCAGGGCACCTGGCAGCTCACCGACGGGCCATTGCTGATCCCCTTTCCCGACCACCGCCCCTTGCCCGCCGGCCCTTACGAGCTGCAGCTCGACTGGGGCGACACCCCTTTGGTGCGCCACACCTTCGAGGTAGCCGCCGCACCGCCACGCATCACGCGGCTCGACGTAAGCCTCCTGCCCCAGGGCCAGGCGGTAGACATGGTCCCCGCATCCTCCTCCGTCCTCTTCATCAACACCGGCTACGAGAATGGCTGTCTGGGGACCCCCTACTGGCTCACGGTGCAGGACCGCGCCGGGCAGGCGATTTGTGCCCGTCACGATACCCTGACAGCCAGGACGGGCAGCGACGCATTCCCCTGCTATCTGGCCGGGGGCAAGCCGCTGGCGCCAGGTACCTACACCGCCACGTTCACGCTGGCCGACGATATCGCCCGCCAGACCACCTTCGCCGTGGTCGCCCCTCCCACCCCCACGCCTCAGCCCACCGCTGTCCCCACGGCCACGCCGCGTCCACCGCGCTGCAGCGATCCCTTCGTGGCTGCGGGCCTCACGCCGACCGGCGAGCCGTTCCTGCCGCTGACGCTGTTCGACTGGTACACGCAGGTGGTCTACGCGGGGGTCCACTGCCGGGGCCTTACCCCAGGGCAGCCGTGGCAGGCCATGTGGTATCATCAGGGCGAGGTCGTGCGCACCGCCCAGGGCACCTGGCAGGGGCCCACTGAGGGCGTGGTGTGGGACAGCCTGACGGGCGTGCCGGAGGATCCGTTCCTGCGGCCGGGGACCTATACCGTCACCCTGCAGGTGGCCGACACGGCCTTCATGCAGACGTTCGACGTCTATGCCTACCCCTCACCCAAGGAGGAGTAGAGGTTAGATGGGAGTGCAGCTATGAGATTGGTTATCACCGTATCCAGGCAGCTTGGAAGCCTGGGGAGCTACATCGCAGCACGCGTCGCCGAGGCGCTGGAGCTGCGCTACGTGGACCGGGAGATCATCCGCCGGGTACAACAGGAAGTCGTGCCAGACCCGAGCGTCCTTGAGGACGCCGCGTCCCTGAAGGCCATCGCTGACCGCATGATCCAGGCGATGGAGGCACTGCCGCTGGTGCCGTGCATTGCCAGCGCCACCCTGCGCGAAGCCTATGCCTTCGACGAGCGGGTCGCGGCCTTGATGGAGGCCCAGCACCTGGAGCTGAAGGAGGCCCGGCAGCGACTGAGGGCCCAGGCAGCCGCCGAGGAGCTCGCCGAGCCCCATCTGGAGCTGATGCGCCACCTGGTGCGGGGGCTGGCGCAGCGCGGGGACGCCATCATCTTGGGGCGTGGCGCCCAGGTGCTGCTGCAGGACCGCCGGAACGCCGTGCATGTGCGGATCCATGCGCCCATCCCCCTGCGTATCCAACGGTTGATGGACCGCGAGGGGATCACGCGGTCCGAGGCCGAGCGGCGCGTGCACGCCACCGATAGCGCCCGAGCGGGGTTCCTTCAGCGGGTCTATGGCTACGACTGGGAGGATCCCACCCTCTATCACCTGGTGCTCAACACCGGCCACATCGGAGAGTCACTGGCAGCCGCCCTCATCGTCCGCACTGCCCAGGAAGTGCGTCAGCCGCTGCTTCCCACGTAGAGCCGTAAAGGCATCAGAAACTCCGCGGTTAGGCTTTACCGCAGAGGACGCAAAGGACGCAGAGCAG
>CAZHBB010000164.1:0-1705 GCA_964530185.1 uncultured Anaerolineales bacterium | reverse complement strand
GATGGCAAGGAGGTAGCGAACTATGGACTTGCACGAAGCAGCGTTCACTGGCGAAAAGCCTATTGACCTCAGGATCAAGGTCAAACCGGTTTTTGTGTTTTTGGCGCATCACAACGCGGCTGAAGGGCCCTGCCGCATTGGAAGCGCCGAGCAATTGGATCCCAAGGCAGAGCGAACACGATCGCAGGATGTGTATGCTGCCACAATGGCCAAGCTCAAATCCCTTAGTCCCGTAGCCCATATTCTCGATCCTGTCTTCATCGAGCATGGCGACGATTGGCTGGTGAAAGCCGAGCAGTATCGGAAACTGGATGTGGATGTCGATGAAGTCGACGTGTTTCTGGTGACGGGCACATCCCTGAATCAGTTCTTCGCAGTGAAATTAGGGGAGCGCTACGGGAAACCTGTCGCGATGGTTGGTGGAGAGCTGGACCCATTTATACCTATGGGATGTGATGCGGCCTCCCATCTGAGGGCTGAGGGCCTGGAGGCCTACGTGTCGCTGGACTATGACGAATTCAACGAGCTACTGGCCCTGCTCCAGGTGCGGAAAGCGATGCGCCAGACTCGTGTTCTGCGGGTGACACAAGGTCAGTTCGACAATGTCAATGGCAACTTCTTAGATCTTTCGCGCTTCAAGCGCCATCTGGGACTCGAGAGCGTGGATATTCCCATCAAGACTTTTACTGCAGAATGGGATCGAGTGCGCCAAGATCCGAAGGGCCGACGTATTGCTGAGGAAACAGCGGCAGCGCTCGTACGACAAGCCCAAGGGATACACATAGATACGGACTATGTCGTCAACGATGTGATCTTTTACCTTGCCGCCAAGAACCTCATGGAGACGTATGGTTGCAATGCCTTCACGATCAATTGTTTTGAGATCTGTCCGGATGGCCGGGTGGCGGCGGAGCGTAAGACCACGCCTTGTCTGACGCATACCCTCTTCAAGGACCAGGGCCTTCCCTCTGCCTGTGAGGGTGATATCTGTGTCCTATCAGCAATCATGTTGTTGCAGGGCCTGGCCAAGAGGACCGCTTACATGGGCAATATCTACCTCGTCAGTCGTGAGAACAACCTTATGAAGATACTTCACGACGTGCCGGGATTGAAGTTGAAGGGCTATGATGCGCCGGACGTCCCGTATAATCTGAGGAACTTCACTGTCGGCGGTTGGGGAACGACAGTGCGGTATGATTTCTCTCGGGACAAAGGCCAGGAGGTCACCATCGCGCGGGTCGGTCCGTCGGCGGACAGGATGATAGTGACCAAGGGCACAATCGTTGGCTGTGGTGGGTTCGCCACTCAGGGTTGTTCGCTAGAGGCGATCATTCAACTCCCGGATGTGGCGGACTACTTCCATAAGGCGGCAGACTTTGGGAACCACTCAGCGATGGTCTATGGTGACTATACGGAGCAACTCCGGGCATTGGGAAAGCTGATGGGACTCGAGGTGGTAGAGGCCTGAGACACCCCCAGGTGACCGTCACTTCTAAAGTGACGGTCACCTCACTGTAACAGCACCCAAGCGGAGTTCCTTCAGCGGATCTACGGCTGCGATTGGGAGGATCCCACCCTCTAGGGCCTGACGCTCAACACCGGCCACATCGGGGAATCCCTGGCGGCCTCGCTCATCATCCGCACCGCTGAGGAGGCATGACGCCTTCCCCCACCCCGGCGAGCCAGGAGGGGAAACAGAGCTTCG
>CAZHBB010000163.1:2466-5223 GCA_964530185.1 uncultured Anaerolineales bacterium | reverse complement strand
TTCCTGCGACGCAGGGCAAGGCCCTGTGGATAAGTGGGTGAAAAATGTGGATAACCCGGGCGGCGCAGTGGATGTGTGTCCTCAGCAGCGGCAACCGGGCACAGAGGGAATCGGATGGGGCCTCCGGCCATGGTTGATCCCCGACGGGTGACGGACGATGGAACCGGTGAGGGTGCGTGCGCGTCTCAGATTAAGTAAGGAAAGGTCAAGACGGGTGCTCGTCCGGGCCAAAACAGGCGTATAATTAAGAATGAAGGTATACCATCGTGCAGCGGAAAGGAGCCAGCGATGAATCGAGTTCTTGCTTTGATCTCGGGGCTGATCATGCTTATTGGCGTGCTCGGTGCACCGCAGCCGGCCGCTGCTGCAGAGGGCGACTGGTACGCCGAGTATTTCGCCAACACCACCCTCTCCGGCGGACCGGTCCTCACTCGCTACGAGGCAGACCTGACCCACACCTGGGGCTTTGGCAGCCCGGGGGCCGGGGTGCCCGCCGACAATTTCTCCGCGCGGTATGTGAAGGACATCTGGTTTGAGGCCGGCACCTATCGCTTCCGCTATCGCTCCGACGACGGGCTGCGTCTGTGGATCAACGACCAGCTCATCATCGACGCCTGGTATGACCAGGGCGCCACGTGGCACAGCCGCGACCACACCGTACCCGGTGGCGTGCAGCGGGTGCGCATCGAGTACTACGAGCGCAGCGGCGTGGCCTCGCTACAGGTGGGCTGGGAGAAGCTCCACGGCGGCGACACCTGGGAGGCGAGCTTCTGGGATAACACGGCCCTCTCCGGTCCTGCCATCCTGGGCCGCCGCGATGCAGCCATCGACTTCGATTGGGGCACCGGCAGCCCTGACCCCGCCGTGCCCGCCGATGGGTTCTCGGCCCGCTGGGCGCGCACGGTGGGCTTCCAGGCTGGTACCTACCGCTTCTACGCCAGCAGCGATGACGGCGTGCGCATCTACGTCGATGGGCAGGCGGTGGTGGACGCCTGGATCAAGCAGAAGCTGCCCAACACCCACCATGGCGACATCACCCTCAGCGCGGGGCAGCACACCGTGGTGGTGGACTACTTCGAGGAAGGCGGCGAGGCTGCCATCCACGTCTGGTGGGACCGCCTGGATACCGCCACGGGCTGGGAGGGCCGCTACTATGACAACCGCGAGCTGCGCGGCGGCCCGGCGCTGATCCGCGCCGACCGCGAGATCGCCTTCGACTGGGGGGAGGGCGCGCCCGTCGAGTGGATGCCGGCCGACAACTTCTCAGTGCAGTGGGTGCGCACCTGGGATTTCGCGCCTGGCCTCTACCGCTTCAACGCCCGTGCCGACGATGGGATTCGCCTGTGGATCGACGACGTGGACCTGCGCCTGAACCATTGGGAGCCGCAGGACTTCGAGTGGCACTATCAGGACTGGCACTGGCTGGAGGGGCCGCACACGCTGCGGGTGGAGTACTTCGAGGGTACCGGCAGCGCGCGGGTGCAGTTCTGGTGGGATTACGCGCCCACCGTAGCCGTGGCCCAGGCCACACCCCCCTCTCCCGTCTATCACGCGCCCACCACACAGGCCAGGCCGACCGCAGCCCCATCGCCGTCGGGTGTCGTCCTCCCCGGTCCATGGCAGGCGGAGTACTTCGGCAGCCGCGACATGAACAAGCCGGCCCGGCTGGCGCGGGTGGATCCTGTCATCGACTTCGACTGGGGTTGGGATGCCCCGGCTGAGGGTCTCCCGGCCAACGTCTTCGCTGTGCGCTGGACGGGCACCTTCACCTTCGAGGGTGGCCTGTACCGCTTCACTACCACCACCGATGACGGCGTGCGGCTCTATGTGGATGACCGGCTCGTGCTGAGCAACTGGCGGCCCATGCGGGGCACGCGTTACGCCACCGTCCGGCTCGATCCCGGCCCGCACGTCGTGCGCATGGAATACTTCGAGGCCTTCCAGGCCGCTAAAGCGCGCCTCATCTGGCAGCGCGTGGGGCCGTAACACTTTATTGCGGTGAGATACCGACCGCAGAAAACGCAGGAGGGTAGCGAAGAAAAGGTGCGTTTTCCTCAGCGGTCTCCGTGCTCTTAGCGGTCCATGGCTTACCGCAGAGAACGTTGTTAGGAGGTGAGTGATGAGACGAGCCTATTGGATCCCTGTAACAGCCACTATCCTGAGCTTGGTCGCGCTTCTCTTGCCCTTGGCCGGAACAAAGGAGAGTCAAGCCTACCAGCTAGGCTCGCTTCACCCGCCTTCCGCTGAGGCGGCTTCAGTCATCGGGGTGGTAGGGACATCAACCTCCACACCGACCCTCACGCCGACGTCCACACCGACGTCCACGCCGACACCCACGCCGACACCCACGCCAGAGCCTGTATATGATCACTTCGTCTATCTGCCCCTGACCTTGCGCAACCACTGAGGGGATGAAAGCAGCGAGGTATCGCCGCACTCCAAAAGAGGGACTGCAGGCCCCAGGCAGGGTGTCGGCCGGCGGTATAGATTGCGGTGCATCAGCACCGCTTTGAAAGCGGCGACACGTCGCCGCACTCCAAAAGAGGGGCTGCAGACCCCCGATAGGGTGTTGACAGGCAGCTTGGATTGCGGTACCTGGGCACCGCTTTGAAAGCGGCGACGTGCCGCCACAGTCCAAACGCCACAGTCCAAGCTTGCGCCCACCATAGGGCGCACTATTATGGCCTGCCACACACTGCTACCAAAGGAGTCAAGCCATGGCCAACTCGTTGCTCAAGGCGCTCGGTCTCTCAGAGC
>CAZHBB010000163.1:0-2366 GCA_964530185.1 uncultured Anaerolineales bacterium | reverse complement strand
CAAAGGAGTCAAGCCATGGCCAACTCGTTGCTCAAGGCGCTCGGTCTCTCAGAGCACGACCGCGCCGTACTTATCCATACCGACGATATCGGCATGTGTCACGCCTCCCTGGCAGCCTACGCCGACCTGGCGGCAGTGGGCATCATCTCCTCCGGCTCCGTCATGGTGCCCTGCCCCTGGTTCCAGGCCACAGCGCACTTCTGCCGGGAATACCCCGCCATCGTCGACATGGGCGTACACATCACGCTCACCAGCGAATGGCACAGCGGCTACCGCTGGAGTCCGGTCTCAACACGCGATCCGGCCTCCGGCTTGCTGGATGAGGCGGGCTACCTCCCCACGACCTCGGAGGCCGTCCAGCGCCACGCCAGCCCCGAAGCTGTCCGTGCCGAGGTCTTCGCCCAGGTGGAACGGGCCCTGGCCGCCGGCATCGACGTCACGCACATCGACAGCCACATGGGCACTGTCTTCTTCCCCGGCTTCCTGGAAAGCTATCTGGAAGTGGCACGTCGCTACAGCATCCCACCCTTCCTGGTGCGCCGCACTCAGGCACAGCTCGAAGCGATGGGCTTCCCGCAGCCGTTGGCGGCGCGGCTGCCGGCGATGATACAGGAGCTCGACGCCCAGGGCATGCCCCTCTTCGACGAGATCACGTTCATCCCCTTCGACCATCGCGAGACGCACCTGGCCCAGGCGCGTCGCACCCTGGAACGGCTCCCCGTGGGCCTGACCTACCTCATCATCCATCCCTCCAAGGACACACCAGAGCTACGGGCCATCATGCCCGACGGCTGGGAGGCCCGCGTCGCCGATTACGAGATCTTCATGCAGGACGCTATGCGCACCCTGCTGCATGAGCTGGGCATCCACGTGATCCGCTGGCGCCAGTTGCGCGATCTGTTTCGCAGCCGCTAGCCCCTCGGGTCGGGGCCACTCACTCTTACCGGAGGTGAACCCATGACAGCAACCGCTGCCCGAGACCCTGCACCGCAACCGATCCGACTGAGCCGCAGCTACAAGTTTGTGTGGGGCCTGGCCTCGCTGGGCACATCCCTTGTCTCCAGCACCTATGGCGCCCTGCTGCCCATCTTCTACCAGGACTACCTGGGCGTACGGGCGCGCTGGATCGCGCTGGCCTCCACCCTCTACGCCATCTGGAACGCGGTCAATGACCCGCTCTTCGGCTACATCACCGATAGCACGCGCTCGCGATGGGGGCGTCGCATCCCCTACATGCGCTTCACGGCTCCCTTCCTGGCGCTCTTCTTCATCCTGGTGTGGATGGCGCCCGTCCACGCCCCCGACGCCACGCTCTTCGCCTGGATGCTGGCCAGCATGCTGCTGTACGACACCGCCTATACCATCATCGGCCTGGCCTACTCCGCGCTCCTCCCCGAAGTCACCGAGTCGGATGCCGAGCGCAACGGGCTGCAGATCTCGTCGTCCCTCTTTGGGCTGCTGGGCTCGATCCTCGGCTTTGTTATCCCCGACCTGTTCCGTCCTAAGGTCGGCGGTGCGCCTTCGTTCCTGCCCCTGCGCCTGGCCATGGTCGCCATCGGCGTGCTCAGCGCCACGTTGATCATCCTCACCACGCTCAAGGTGAAGGAACGCCCCGAGTTCCATCAGGTGGATAAGCCGCTCAAACTGGGCGAGGCCATCCGCTACACCTTCGCCAGCCGCGCCTTCCTGGTGCTGGTCGCCCAGAACTTCATGTCGATCCTGATGCAGTCGCTGATCCTGGGCGCGCTCTTCTACGTGGCGGACTACCTCCTGCAGACCAGCACGATCCTGTTGATCGCCTGCCTGTTCATCCCCCTCATCATCGGCGTGCCCCTCACATCGCTCATCCGGCAGCGCTTTGGGGTGGCAGGCGCGCAGCAGCGCCTTCTCACAGTGGCCGGACTGACGCTGACGGCGGTGATGGTCGTGCCCAAGGGCTGGATCCCGGTCTGCCTCGCCATCGCGGGCTTCGGCCTGGCGGGGCCGCAGACGCTCACCAACGTGCTGTTCGCTCAGGTCGCCGACGAGGATGAGTTGCGGTCCGGGGTGCGGCGCGAAGGGGCATTCTTCGGGGTGAACGCCCTGCTCACCAAGCCCGCGCAGTCGGTGGCGCTGGCCCTCACCCCCTTCATCCTGGAGAGCACCGGATTCATCACCCGCGAGGCCCATGGCGGCCAGATCATGTTGGACCAGCCGGCGAGCGCGCTGCTGGGGATCCGCATGATCGTGGGGCTGATCCCCGGGCTGGCGCTGCTGCTGGGCGCCTTCTTGCTCCGCTGGTATCCCCTGCGGGGCCGCTACCTGGAGGAGGTGCAGGCCCGCGTCCTGGCCCTCCACGCCGAGAAACACGCCCGGCTGTGAGAGCG
>CAZHBB010000162.1:0-5233 GCA_964530185.1 uncultured Anaerolineales bacterium | reverse complement strand
AGGAAGGAGACATCACCGGCCTGGGCGTAGACGCCGTACCCTCTGTTGTCGTTGATTTTCACGTCGTCAAGGGTGATGTCGTCCCACGAGAGGATGCCGGGGCCGTTGTTGTTGATCACCTCGGTGTGGTAGAGTTCAACTCCCTGCCATCCACCCCAGAAAGGATCGCTCGCGCCAGCAGCCAGGATGCCACCGCCCTCGCAGGGGATTTTCTCGCTTTCGATATGAGGGTTTCCAGCCCGCTCAATTGTCCACTGGTAGCAAGTTGAACCTTTGCCATTACCGCTGACCTGACTTAAGCTGAGGGACTTCAGACTGACATAACCACCTTGGGAGCGAATACCCCAGCCGCCATTACCCGAGACTACAACCGGCTGCTGGGCGACCACGCCCGCTGGAGTTTCCTCCTCCTCTTCGCCATAAGCGTCGATTCCTATTCCTTGATTGTTTCTGATTTGGCTGGATAGGGAAGAGGAAGGGAAAGTGACATAGCCGCTCTGCGCGACGATACCAGCTCCCCGGTTGCTATTGATTCTCACGCCGTCCACTGTGACATCTTCCAAGGCGAGGATTCCTGGGCCGCCGTTGCCCGTGATCTCTGCGTTCACTACTTTGACCCATCCCTCACTATCTCCGGCCAGGCTCAGCACCCCACCGCCCTGACAGCCGGTGTCACTCCCGTTATCGCTGATGCTATTAGTTACGGAGACGGTGTTGCTGGATGTGATGAGCACGCTGCCGAGCGTGCGGATGCCCCAGCCGCAATTATCGCCGATCTCGACGTCCTGGAGTTGAAGTAGATGGTTCGTCACTGATATCCCATGTCCATTGTTGCTGCGGATTCTTGCCTTTTGCAGGTTGACGGTTTGCATGGTGCCATTGGACTGCAAACCCACACCATTGTTTCCCACGATTTCCAGGGACTGAAACTGAGTGCCGCCAGCAAAGAGGTTTCCTTGCGCAACCTCGATACCCCCGCTACCATTGCCGTCGACACTGGCATACTGGGTGATTGTTACCGTTCCCCCAGCGTAGATGCCCCATGCGTCGTTGCCAATGGCTTCCACGCTTTCAATTGTTACAGCTTGGGGGCCGAGGTTGCGGATCCCGTAGGCCTTGTTGAAGGCAATGACATTATGTGTTGTGCTATCGCCGGCGAGTAGGTTATGGGGAGCATTCACAATACTGATCCCATCGGCCCCGTTGCCTAGATCCGTGGTACTGCGCGAAAGATCAAGTCCGATATAGTTATTCTGAATTGTGTTCTGCGTCGCTCCAGGGTCGACAACGAGGATGCCACTGGCTCCGTTGCCCGCAATGACGTTTCTCGCGCCCTCTGTTGTGCCTCCGATGAGGTTGGCGGCGGCATTACCGATTGTTACGCCATTGTAATGATTGCCAAGCTCATCTCCACTATTGGGGACGCCATCAGGGTCGGACACCTGACCCGTCTTGTCAGTGCCGATATAGTTGCCTATTACAACATTCGCCGAAGCCGTCGCGTCGCTGCTAGCCTGGATGGTAATGCCGTTGCCAAGGTTGGCGGCGATGATATTGCCGGATGTCGCCCCTCCGATGGTGTTACTGGACGCGTCCTGAACGAGCACTCCTGTCCCGCCGTTGGCCAGCGGTTGGGTACCGTCTGCTTGCAGTCCGACATAGTTGCCCTGCACTAGGTTCCCTGTTGAGCCCAAGGTTGCGAGAGAATGCACTTGCGGCATTGTTTTCTGGGTCCGGAAAGCTGGATAGGCGAGGGATGAGCGGGAGGTATTCCGACTGAAGATTACGATGCCTTCCGATGAATTCCCAGAGATGACGTTGCGCTTCGCCGCTGTGTTGCCTCCTATCAGGTTGTTTGGGGCGTCAATGATCCCCACGCCTGTTTGCTCGCCGGGGATTGCTGCGGTGCCAGAGGCATTGGTGCCGATGTAGTTTCCCTGTACTTCGTTCCCAGATGAATCTATTTGGATTGCGACACCGTAATACTTGTTGCCAGAGAGCACATTCCGTGCGGTATCGGTTGTGCCTCCAATCCGGTTCCCTGAGGCTCCGTATGAGACCATCACACCGCACGACTCATTGCCTAGGGCCGAGGAGCCGCTGGTATCGGTGCCCAGGTAGTTGCCCTCGATAATATTGCCGCTGCTAACTAGCACGATGCCCGATCCATTGATGTTTCCGTCTATTTGGAAGCGGTTGATGACCAATCCTCGCACGACACAGTTTGGGGCGGTAATACTGAAGCCGTTTACGCCAGCTCCGGCCCTGCTGCCATCCAACTCCACGTGATGATTACTGGCCGTCGCATCAATAGTGAGGGTTTCCTCGATGTCCGGGAGTCCGGTTTCGGGTCTGATATGGAGCGACCGTCCTCCAAAGGAGATCTCATCAGCCCCTGGGCTTGCATTAGCCTGCTCGATCGCTGCTCGCAGCGTGCAAATTCCTGTCAGGCCATTCTCGCCAGTGTCACAAATGCCGTCGCTTAAGTCCCCATCCCCATCATCCCCCGCCGAGTTGACAATGAAAGTGGCTGCGGGCGAAGTTGGCAGCACGGTCAGCGGGTTGGGGGCATTGTTCAAGATGACCAGGTCACTGAGTGCGTCTTTGTTCAGGCGCATCGGCAGTGCGGCTACTGGGTCTCCGGTGATATCCAGTGTGGTCTGGGCAATGACCTCCTGGATGGGCGAGAATAGTGCGTGAGGCCGTCCTGTAATTTGGGGAGACTCGCTCGTAAGGATAACGCGTAGGTGATGTGCAAATGGGTCTACGACAACTAGGTCATCAGTCTGGAGGGTGGAGATCTTGATCGAAATGAGGTGACGGTGTGAGCTCCGTGGTCCACCTCCTGCTGCTGCGTTTGGGCGCACGGCTATGATCTTGGAGGTGGTTGGGTCCAGCAAGAAGAGTGTTCCTTCCTCGGCCAGTAGGGCGACTTCAGATCGGAAGTCGGGCCCAGAAACGAAATCCCCTACCGCAAGGGCCACGATGTCGGAAGGTACGTCTAGAACGTCCACTTTAGCCGGGGGGGTTTGGGGGTGGGAAGTTTCGCTTAGCAGCGTATGCCGGTCTCTTCCATGGATCAGGATCAACTGGCTGCCGGCACCTACTGCTAAATCCATCTCGTAGTGCTCGTCCAACTGCCCTAGGGTCAGGGCATTTACGATTGCAGGAACGGTGAATATCTCGGGTGTGCTACTAAGTGCACCTTCAGGCCCCTCAAAGACGAGGACTTTGGGGCCCGAAGAGCTGGTCACGCCTACTATGATGTCCGTTAGCCCGTCCTGTCGGTTGATCTCTCCCACTGCCATCGCTGTGATCTCTCCGGGCAGCTTTACCGCTTGAGCCGGATCGAAGCTGCCTTTGCCATTGCCCGGCAATACGTGGAGCGTAGCAGTTCCCCGGGTGGCAATTATGACATCTTGGTGCCCATCGGCATTGAAGTCTCCGGTCCCCATGAAATCCGGCGCTGTGGGCAATGCGAACACGCGTGGTGGTGCGAGAAATGGCGCGGGAGTGAAAGAACCTGAGGCTCTGTGCTGCTGCGCTTCGGGGCTGTTGGGATAGAGAGCATCCACATTGCCTCGGTGCAAGACGAGGATGCCGTCAGGACCGAAGTAGCCGCTGACTAGATCGGGCATGCCGTCTTCGTCGAAGTCGGCGGTTGCCAGACTGAGAGGATGCGCTTGACCCTCTTTCAATATGCGGACTAGGCGTGCCGGTCCGTGGTAGGACGTTGGCAGATCACAACCAGCCTCGAGGTTTATCCATGGTATGCCAGCTCCGGTGATACGCTGTGTCGCGCGGTTCGCAGCTGGCGATGCAGCGTGGAGAACGGTGGGTGACAGTTGAAGCGAGGTAACTAATAACAAGGCACCGAAGAGGACAAGGGGGTATATACGTCGTGTGTACACTTCAGCCTCCCACTAGAATGGTGAGTTATTCTAGGGATAGAGGATGAGCGAAATGCTAACTCTCCCGTCTTTACTGTGAGAATCCTATCAAAGCACGAGATAACACTCGGAATCTCCACCTTGAGGACGGCGCTCTACCTCTCAGCGTGCAATTCTACTCCGTGCTGATTTGGTGTGCAACCCAGATTGGGTCCCGCCAAGTCCTCACGTTGAGTATGCACGCATATCGTACAATCAGTGGCCGAGCAGGTGCTCACCTGCATCCAGGCGACTGCCATTGCCTATCTTACTTGGGGTAAGCAATAGACCTAGTACCTCGCCTCCGCATTCCCAGGCAGCGACGGGCTTGCCAGTGGGCAACACGGCGGTGGCGGCCTCGTAATCGTATTGTCCTTTTTCTTTTGCAATGTGGTGGCGCTCGCAGTCGACCCACCCCAGGACGGTGTGCACGACCTGTACCCCATAGGGGGCGAGGTCCACCGCGAAGTGTGCTGCGATGCGCTCAACGGCCGCTTTGGTTACAGCGTAGCCCATAACCCCTGAGTAGACGTTGTACCAGTTGTTGGATCCGATGAAGACCAGCAGTCCACCTGGATGAGTGATGCGCTCCTTATGCCACAGTACCTGCGTCAGGACGAGGGCGCTCCATGCATTGATGTGCATTAAGGCCTCGATATCTTGGAAGTTCGCCTCCATCGCGCGCCGGTCCCATGCTGTGACCCCAGCGACATGAACGACGACGTCGAAGGCAAATCCCTGTAGATCCACGCCTTTGGCCTCCAGCGCTTCTTCAATCTCCCCGGCGAACTCGGGCATTGCGGTAGCATCGCTGAAGTCCTTGCGCACCTGGATCAACGTGTGGCCCGACTCCGCAGCCCGGACCTCGAGCCATGGGTTGCGATCTCGGCGACCGCAATGGGCTATGACGTTGAACCCTGCGTCCAGTAGCTCACCTGCTACGCCAGATCCGACTCCTGGGTGACGGCTGGCGCCGGTCACGAGGGCCCACCACGGCTGAGGGCCGAAGCGCTTCGTCAATTTCCGCTCCAAATATCCATCCATAGACTACCTCCCCACGCTATGAGTATCTTGTGTGTTGTTGTCTCCCTAGTCGAAGTATGTGTCTCCTCCCCAAACGAGGCGCTGGGCCACTGTGTCGTTGAGCGTGACCCCGATCCCGGGACGTTCAGAGACGTGCATGAACCCGTTTTCGATGAAAGGCTTGTCTCCATCACACAGGTCACTCCACCATGGGATCTCGCGCCCATGGAACTCCAGCATCAGGAAGTTGGGCACCGAGGCCATTACATGGCAGGCTGCCG
>CAZHBB010000161.1:0-5263 GCA_964530185.1 uncultured Anaerolineales bacterium | reverse complement strand
GCATCGCTTGCATGTGCCGGTGAGAAGCAGATCCCCTCCCTTGACCTGGCCGTGAGGTTGGACCATGGTGGTGACGGCCTGGCACTTGGTGCACCATACATTGGAAAGGATCTTTTCCTGGGCCCAGGCGGGGATTTTGTTCCACAGGGACAGGGCTTTCGGGGTAAAATGATCATTCATCCTGATTATCTCCAAGTGCTGGATTTCCGTTAGTTAATGAAGGGAGCATCCCTTCCTCTCCCTTCGCCTCTGCAACAGCTCGCTTTCCCCCGAGGCCGCGCGCCTCGGGGGAAGTGTTCTCTCAGCGGGTGGGCTACGACTCAGCCTGGTAGATCAGCTTCCCTTCGGCGTAGACCGCCACCGGATAGCTCTCCAGCGAGAAGGGATCGCCGCTCCAGCAGACGACGGAGCCCCACTTGCCGGGCTCCAGCGTGCCGAGGACATCGTCCACGCCCAAGATGCGGGCGTTAGAGGCTGTGATAATGCCTATCGCCTGGTCCTTGGAGAGACCACAGCGCAGGAAGTGGCGCAGCGTGTAGAGCATGGTCTTCTGCAGGATCACGGGGTGATCCGTCATCAGGCCAAACTCCACCCCCGATTCCAGCAGGAACTTGATGTTGCGCCAATCCTCGTGCTTCAACTCCACTTTGTAGGCCAGGCTGTCCAGCGGGCCGTAGACGACGGGGATGCCGTGTGCCTTCAGCTCCTGGTAGATCCCGACCTCGTGCACGTCCATCGTGTGCTCAACGGTGACCTTTAGGTTGAACTCGTCGACGAAGCGTAGCAGGGCCGCGATGTCGTCGGTCTTGTGGACGTGAACGCGTAATCGCTCCTTCCCTTCCAGGATCGCCTTCAAAACTGTCTCCTCGGCGGTGTAAGTAACGTCGGCGTCCTCTTTGGTCGCTTCTTTGGTCATTTTTGCCTTGACGTCGTGCAGCTTGGCGCGCAGGATTGCCAGCGCGCCCATGCGTGTGTAAGGCCGTTGACCTTTCCACTCGCGGGTGGACATCGGGTTGTAACCGAAGGCGGCCTTGATGCCTGCGCGGCGGATAAAGGCGGCGTTGCTGTTGGCGCCGTAGTTGCGGATGACGGCGGAGTTGCCGCCGATGATATTGCCGCTGCCGGGCAGCACGCAGGAGTAGAGGATGCCTGCCTCGATGGAGTCCTTGAAGCCCTTGTCGTCCATCTGCAGCGAGTCGAGTACATCGGCGTGGGCCAGCATCGACTCCATGTGCTCGTTGGCCTCGGCCTCGGCCGAGGGCTCGCCCGCGCGAATCAGCCCGATGTGGCTGTGCGCGTCGATGAAGGCCGGTGTGATGACAGGGTATTCCCCGGCGACCTCGCCCCCGTCAGTGGCGCCTACGGCTGCGATGGTCGTGCCATCGATAGTGATTGCGGCGTCGTGGATGACATCCGTGCCAGTGAAAATCGTCTTGCCGCGTAAGGTGAACATTGTCTCATCACTCCTTGTCCTGTGAGATATTTGATCTGAAGGTATATACAGCGAGTTTACATTGTACCATTGAAGTAGAGATGAAACATCAAAAGAAACGGTGACGGTTCACTGTTGGGAGATGGAAAACCCACCTGGTCTTGGAGTTCGCTGTGGCGTGACCGTCACCCCAGGGACGTGAGCACTTGCGGTACATCAGTCCGCCGTATTGTCCCTCTCGAAGGTGAAGGTTGCGCTGACCTTGCCAGCCTGGACTATGTAGGTGCCGGCAGGCAGCCCCTTTACGTCCAATGGGACAGTTTCCTCAAAGGGAACCAGCATCTGGGCACAGACTTCCCCCTCGCGGTGGGTGTGGATGTGGAGGGAGAACACGTTGCCCTCGCGTGTTGCTGTGATGTCGTCCAGGACGACACAGGCGTCTGCGAGGTTGCCCCGCACGGTCGCACTGACCTGCAGAGGCCAAGACTCCATGATATTCAACACAATCTCGTCGATATAGACGCCTGGGTTAGCCTCTGTATCGGGACTTGCCGATGGCGACTGTGCACTCTGGCTGGCACCAGGGGTGCACTCACCGCGCAAGAATGACCACTCCTCACACTCGCTTCCGTCATCAAATGTGCACACGCCGTACTGTCCTCCTTCAGCATCACTTCGTATCTCCAGGCTGCCTCCCTGTTCTTCGCAATGTACGGAGGCTGGGTTGGGCAGTCCGGTCTGGGCTTCTTCAGTCGGTCCTGCTCCGCAGGCTGTCGCCACGAGGATCAAGAGTGGCACCAATGCGCTGAAAACCCTGATCCACCTGTTCATCGTGCTCCTTTCTCCTTCTGATAATGTATATAGTATATGCAAGAAAGACGAAACCGGCTATGCTGTGGTTCCCAAGATGCAACTACCAGCCGGTTGTTGCGGCAGATGTGGCATGGGGCCGTCTCGGAGGATAGTTCTACTCAAGTCAAGGAGGTGATGGCGTGAAGGCGACAACGCTGCTGTTTGAGAGAGGGGGGCCGCACAACACCGATGCCACGCTAGAGATAGTGCGTCAACGAGCAGAGGCGCTGGGGATCCGTCAGGTGGTGGTGGCTTCATCGCACGGGGAGACAGCACGCAAGGCGCACGCCATGTTGGCGCCGTTAGGTGTGCAGATCATCGCTGTTAGCATCTGCCACAGTTGGGCATCGGCGGGCTGGGTGATGACGCGAGAGGAGCGGGAAGCACTCAGTGATTTAGGTATCATCGTCCACACGGGGATTCATGCCTTGGGTGACGGCGTAGGCTCGGCCTTTGCGGAGAAATATGGGGGCCGTGCGATTGAAGAGATCGTGCGGGATACGCTCTATCGTTTCTCGCAAGGGATGAAGGTTGCCGTTGAGTGTCTGCTCATGGCCGCCGATGCTGGGTTACTCGACATGGAGGAAGAGGTCATCGCGGTGGGGGGGACCAGTGAGGGAGCAGACACTGCAATCGTCTGCAAACCGGCCTATCCGCGAACGTTTCATGAGCTGGAAATACGTGAGATTCTGGCCAAGCCGCGCATTCCGTGACTGATCGCATGCGGAGCGAGCGTGACCCGTGGTCCGTTGCTCTCGCCAGATCGCGGCTCGAGTGGGTGTGGCCGAGGTGAGTCTCTAGCTGGGTTTATGACAAGCAGGGGAGGAACTGTGACTATGGATCACTTTGGGATTGTCAAACGCGCTTGGAGGATTCTCTGGAACTACAAGGCGCTCTGGGTCTTTGGTGTGTTGGCAGCCTTAACCTCAGGTGGAGGGGGCGGGGGAGGCGGCAACGCAGGTGCTAACCTCCGAGGCAGCGGCACCGGGACCAAGCTTCCACCCAGGATACAGGCACAACTTGAGCAATGGGGCCGAACGCTGGGGCGAATGTTCGGTCGAGGGTTCCAAGGTGGAATTCCGGCAGGAGCGCTGGTGTTTATCACGGCGTTGATGTGCCTGATGCTTGTTTACATGGTCGCAGCTACCGTGGCGCGCTTCGTAGCCGAAACCGCGCTGATCAAGCTGGTCGACCGCTATGCGGCCGAGGAACTCAAGCTCTCGATCAAGGAGGGATTCCGTGTGGGTTGGTCCCGCGAGGCTTGGCATCTCTTCCTCTTACGCCTGGTGGTTATGTTACCCTTGAGCTTGATATTCATGGCTCTGGTAGCCGTTGCCGTGGCGCCCTTTCTACTGTGGGTCACGAAGTCGAACATTCTGGGCGTCTTGGGCACGGCGACGGCTATTGGTCTGCTGTTCCTGGTTGGGCTCTTCGGTGTGGTGGTCTTTACAGTGGCTACCATTGTGCTGCATCTCAGCGCGCGTGCTGTCGTACTGACTGACCTTGGCGTGCTCGAGAGTCTGAATGCTGGCGCCCGGATGGCATGGAAGAGCCTTAAGGATGTTGGGTTGATGTGGCTCGTTATGTTTGTGCTTCGCCTGGGCTTCACCTTGCTGACGATCCCGGTGTTCGTGTTGGCGCTCACCTTGGCCGTGTTGGTCGGCGGGGGGGCCCTGCTGGCAGTACGTGTGCTCGCGGACGTGCTCTTCCGAGCCGAGACGGCTTGGGTGATGGGGTTCCTGGCTGGCATCCCCATGTTCGTGGTGGCTCTCTCAGCACCACTTGTCTTCGTCGGCGGGTTGTGGGAGACCTTCGCCTCGACGGTCTGGACGCTTACGTATCGTGAGTTGGTGGCGATGGGTAATGCCTGCGCTCCTAGCTCAGGAGCGCAGGGTTCCAGCGTGGGGGAGGTCTGAAAGGATATCCACGATCTGCAGTTGCCGAGGCTTATCTAGGCCACGGATAGCTTTGTGCCATAGTGTGGGCTAGTTGCTGCACCTGCTCAATCTGGAGATGGTGCCAGGGTTCCAGTATGACTTCAGATCGCGCTCGGCTGTAAAGGCTGATGGGCAGGCCCTCAAGTTGCAGGGCATACTTAGCGTTGACTGGATAACCTCGCAGCTCCAGGAGTGAGGCAATGCCCAAGAAGGCCTGGAGTTGCTCTGCGTGCTCAGGCTCTGTTGCCCAGTTGTGGCAAAGCCATCCGTAGAGTTGGGGATGGAAATTGGCCATGACGCCACTGTAGCCAGCCGCTCCATCGAGCAGCGATGCCAGGAGCGTGGTCGCGTTGGCGTTGAACAGATGGATCTCCGGCGCGGCTTTCATCTTGGCGCGCATCAGCGCGACGTTGCAGCACGTGTCCTTGAGAAAGACAAAGCGACCAGTTTCTGCACACCATGCGAGCAGCTCGGGGCTGAGGACCCTCTTGTAAGGCACCGGACATTCGTAGAGGCCCAACACGATGTCGTCTTGCAGCTCTTCCAATAGGCGCTCGGTGTTGGATCTCCAGGCGTCATCTGATTCGTCGGGCAGAGCCAAGCGGTTGGTGAGGAGCACCACGGCGTTGACACCCGTATCCGCCATGCGTCTGACCTCCTCGGCCTGCTTCTCTATCTCACCGCTTCCGACTGCAGAAGCGATGACGGGTACGCGACCAGCCGCGAGGTCCACGATCGTGCTGGCGAGTTTGACACGCTCGGCCGGTGTGAGTGTGAACATCTCGCTCGAAAGGCAAACGGCGAACAGCCCGCTGACACCACGCTCCAGATACCAGGCAACCAATTCGTGGAGTGCCCTCTCGTCAATAGCCCCGCTCTCGGTGAAGGGGGTAATCATCGTCGGCCACACACCCGAGGGTATCTCTGCTGCTTTCTCCATAGGCTTCACCTCCGGGCTGAGTATAGGGCTGCGAAGCAACACAGCAAGGACAGAAAAGTAGCGGTCCAGGTTCTCGGACTATAATTGTTTGTCAAGGCAGTG
>CAZHBB010000160.1:0-5284 GCA_964530185.1 uncultured Anaerolineales bacterium | reverse complement strand
GTGCTCGAGGGCTAATGCTACACGTTCTCTAGATGACATCATGTTGACACCTCCTTAGTGTGTTAGACCTGGAGAGGGCTTATTCTGCTCCAACTGCTTGTAGCCAGGCCTGTGCGATGAGGGCATGTCCGGCCGGGGTAGGGTGAACCCCGTCGGGTAACCAGAATGCCATCTCACGCTGGGTAGCGGCAGCAGCAAACAAGCCGTCAAGAGGCACGAAGAGGGTGTTAAACTCACGTGCCAGTGCGCGAACTACGGCGATCTTGGGCCCCAGATCCTCACGCCATGCCGCACGGTCAGGAGGGATCGGCAGCAGGAAAGGCTCGAGGATGATGATATGGCTTCCGACGACGTCAGCCGTCATGGAGAGCAAAGCGCGGTAGTTGGCCTCGAAAACGTCCGTGGGCGTTGGGTCACCCGCGTCATAACGTCGCCAGGTATCGTTGATTCCAATGAGGATTGAGACCCAGGTGGGGTACAGGTCGAGGTAGTCCTCCTTCCAGCGGGCCAGGAGATCCCCAGTGCGATTTCCGCTGATCCCACGGTTCAGGAACCGGACGCTGTGACCCGGATAGCGGGCCGAGAACCAAGCTGCGACCATCGCGGCGTAGCCGCGACCCAGGTCCTCGTCATTCTCTCTACTGCGTCCGGCGTCCGTGATGCTGTCTCCTTGGAAGAGCACCGTTGCATGGGGCTGTATGCGGCAGTTCATCCTATCATCTCCCTGACATAGTTGTTGTTCTCTTGACGGTCCCTAAAGCCAGATCCCTTCAACGTTCCACAGGGCGAATTCCCTGTGTCCGTTCTTCTCTGCGCGTGTGTGTTCACCTGATGCAACGCGGATGATAAGTTCCAGGATATGACGTCCCATCTCTTCCAATGGCACTCCGTTGCTCAAGATTGCCCCTGCATTGATGTCGATGTCGTCGCGCATGCGCTCGTAGAGCGGTGTGTTGGAGCTGATCTTGATGACTGGCGCGATGGCGTTCCCAATGCCGGTCCCACGCCCCGTGGTGAAGCAGACGATCTGGGCGCCGGCTCCTACCAATCCCGGCACAGAGAGCTGGTCGTAACCTGGGGTGTTGACCAGGTAGACACCAGCTTCAGGCCGGTCCCAGACCCAGCCGCTGTACGGAAGCACGCCCTGTACCGGTGCATGGCCGCTCTTGGCCAGGGCGCCCAGGGACTTGATGGTGATGTTAAGCAGCCCCCCCTCCCGGTTGCCCGGGCTGGGATTTTCCGCCAGGTCATGCCCTGCCCTCGCTGCATAGGCTCGGTAGGCCTCGATCGTGGCCAGGATCTGCTCCGCTACGTCGCGGCTCGCAGCCCGCTGTGTAAAGAGGTGGACTGCTCCCCAGAACTCGGGCACCTCGCCGATCAGAGTGCGGCCTCCCGTGCTGATCAGTAGGTCGCTGGCGAATCCTAGTGCTGGATTTGCTGTGATGCCACTGAACGCATCGCTGCCCCCACATTCCACGCCCAGGGCTAAGGCGCTAAGTGGCGCGGGCTGTCGTTCGGTTTCATTGGCTGCCGTGAGGAGCTCTGGAAGGATTGTCAGTCCTTTCTTTATGGCGGCCTGTGTGCCTCCGCATGCCTGGATGGTGAGGCGGGCGACGGGTTTGCCGAAGCGGGTGGTCAGGTCCGCATCCCCAAAGGCAGCCTTGAAGGCGGCGAAATTGGTCTTCTCACAGCCCAATTCGATCATCAATGCGGCACCGACATTGGGATGCTGGATATGTTGGGCCAGCATGCGGAGCGTGGCCGTGTACGCGCCTGGCGTCAACTCTCCGTCCTTCGCGTACGGGCAGCCGCAGCCGCCAGTGTGCCGAAGCGCGGTGACGCCGTCCACGTTGGGATAACGTGTTCGACTGTAGAGGCGGGTCACCTCGGCCTGCAGCGCGATTTGCCCGGCCTCATGGACTGCACACATGCTGACTGGCACAATCAACACCCAGTTGCGTACCCCGGTGAGTCCATTGGCCCGTGCGAATCCCTGGAACGTTGGAACTGGACCCTTCCACGGCGAAAGGGGAGAGGGGCGACATTGGGTCGCCAGGGCGTCAACGGCGGGCGTCTCACTCTGGACGGTTTCCTCTGTGATAGGGTCCCCAGGCCGAAGTCCTCGGGAGCGGGCGAAAGGCTGACCGTACTGGCGCACCCATGTCCCGTTGGGCAAAGCCTCAGTCGCGAATCGGTGACCCGGGCGGATGGCTGCCGTTATCTGTATGATGGATCCCCCTGGAAGGAGAATCTGAGTGCCCGCTGGAACGGCTTTGATCGCGACGGCTACATTATCGTGTTCTGGGTCGACAATCGTGGCAAACTCACGCAGCGGTATCGGTGTCATCGACATGGCTCTGAGCTCCAGGTTGGGCTGATCTTATATAGCTTAGCATAGATTGGGCAAATCCCATAGCGTTAGTAGTGATTCGTTGTTGGGAGGCCTCCCTCATGCCTCGGTGCATGCATCGGGTGTACAGTTTCCATGGGACATCGCTTCTCCCGCTAGGGGCAGGGGAGTAGGGTCCCGTGACATCTCCCAAGTGTCTCTCTCGCGGTGAAAAGGCTATGGGGCATAGCAAAGGCGCGCATAAGTTGACGAGCTTCTGAACAGTGTTATGATGTTGTCCCGCGGGCGGTTAGCTCAGTTGGTCAGAGCGCCTCCCTTACAAGGAGGAGGTCACAGGTTCGAGTCCTGTACCGCCCATCTGTCACCCAGCTAGATCCAGATATGGATCGAGTCGATGTGCTCGCAGCTTGTACTTTCCTCGCCGATCATTTCGATCCCTCAAGTTTCTTGGGGAGAGAAGGGTATAATCTGTGTGTGGTACGGTCCTTGTGCTACGAAGCTGGAGTGGAGGCAGGTATGCTACCTACTGTGAGTGTGACGCATATTGCCAAGGCCTTCGGCCCTGTTCAGGCAGTGCGGGATGTGAGCTTCGAGGTATACCCGGGGGAGATCTTCGGGTTGCTAGGCCCTAATGGCGCTGGCAAAACCACAACGATCCGCGTGATGCTCGATATTCTCAAACCGGATCGAGGCGAGGTTGCCATTTTTGGCGGCCCAGTCACTGAGACCAAGAAAGCTCGTATCGGATATCTACCCGAGGAACGGGGGCTCTATCAAGATGCGAAACTGGAAGAGACCCTGATCTATCTTGCAATGCTGAAAGGGCTTAGCAAATCGGAAGCCCGTAATCGTCTTCAGGTGTGGTTAGAGCGTTTCGATCTGTTGGAGCATCGACACAAGAAGGTCCGTGAGCTAAGTCGGGGCATGCAACAGAAGGCCCAACTCATCGTCACCCTGGTACACAATCCGGCATTGATCATCGTCGATGAACCTTTCTCGGGTCTGGATCCAGTGAACACACGCCTCGTCAAGGACATCATCCTTGATGAAGCGAGGGCTGGCAAGACCGTGATCATGTCGACGCATCAGATGTTTCAAGTTGAGGCGCTCTGCACGCGGATCATCCTGATCAATGAGGGCGAGACGGTGCTTTACGGAACAGTCAATGAGCTTCGGCGTCAGTTTGCCGGCAATGCAGTTACGATTGAGGGCTCGGGGAATTTTGCCGATCTCCCTGGCGTCATTGAGGCCCGCCGTCACAACGGTGCCTGGCATCTGACATTGGCACCTGACGTCACGCCTCAGCGGCTACTCCAGGCTATGGCTACAGTGCCCGACTGTGAGGTCCTGCGTTTCGAGGTGGCGCAGGCTTCTCTGGAGGATATCTTCGTGCGTGTCGTGCAGAAAGGCTTACCGGCAGGTGAGAGGAACTATGCGTAAACTCTGGCTGGTCGCCCGACATGAGTACTGGCGTCGTGTCAGGGAGAAGAGTTTTCTGTGGATGGTCCTGGGAATACCGGCGCTTGTGCTGATTGTTGGGGCTATCTCCATCCTTGCGCTGGTCGTCAGCCTTGACCACCGTCCTGTGGGGTATGTGGACCAGGCAGGTATCATACGCTCTGACGCCATCGACTTTATGGGTGACAGAGAATCTGACACAATTATCTTCGTGAGTTATCCAGATGAGACGGCGGCGATGGAAGATCTACGTGCAGGAAAGGTCCAGAGTGTCTACGTTTTGCCCTCGGATTACTTGCGCAGCAGGCGGTTGCAGGTGCTCACTCTCGACAAGGAACCCCATGAAGGCGTGCAGGAGGCATTTGGGCGACTCATTCGTGCAAGCCTGATCGCCGCCCAGCCGATGGAGATCCAAGAGCATCTGGTGGACGGCTTTGAGCTGCGCATTCGGGACGCTGAAGGTGCCCGTGAGGTCGCGGAGGGAAATGTCGCAGGCATCGTTATGCCTTTTGTGGTAGCGTTTTTCTTCTTCTTCGCCGTGTCGACGGCCTCAGGCTACCTGCTGGAGGCTGTTATGGAAGAGAAGACGAATCGGCTGATTGAAGTTCTGGTTACCTCTTTGTCGCCTGAGCAGCTTCTGGGGGGGAAGGCGCTTGGATTGCTGGGGGTCTCCCTCACACAGGTGGTGGCCTGGGGCGGAGCCATGCTCGTCGTTCTCCTCGCGCGCGCCGTGGCAGAGGGTATGGGGCCCCCTCAGCTTCCCTGGTTCGTTGTGGGGCTGGCTCTTGTGTTCTTTCTCCCGAGTTACCTGCTGGTGGCCGGCTTTATGACCGCTATCGCAAGCGTGAGCGCAGAATTGCGTCAGGCTCAACAGATAGCTGGCTTTGTCACCATGCTCTTTACGCTGCCCGTGTTCTTCATCATGGTTTTCGTGACACATCCGGGCCATCCGCTACTGATCGCTATGACGTTTTTCCCCACGACCTCGATGATCACGGTGTTGCTTCGCTGGGCGGTCAGCGACATGCCTGGTTGGCAGGTTGTCGCGGCATGGTTGATCCTGTTCCTCTCTGCTGTGGGGAGCCTGTGGTTTGCCGGACGCGTGTTTCGGGTTGGCATGTTGCGATATGGTCAGCGGATCCGACTGAGGTCGGTGATGCAGATGTTTGCCCGACGGGGCGGTAAGGTCACTCTTTCGGAGGCGCCGCGTGCGTAACGTCGGTATTGTCATTCGCTATGAGATCCAGCGCATGGTGACGCGTATGAGCTTCTGGCTTATGGCGTTCCTCTTTCCTTTGATTGTCTTCGGTATATCCTTTGGATCTCAGTGGCTTGCGCGCTCAGCAATGGACGACAGGGAGAAGGCGTTGAACCTCGTCGATCTCCTGTCTGGTGCCAGAACTGAGGCGGGAGCCATGGGGTATGTGGATCAGGCGGGCATGATCAAGCAGCTCCCGCCGGGGTTACCTCCGGAGC
>CAZHBB010000159.1:0-5304 GCA_964530185.1 uncultured Anaerolineales bacterium | reverse complement strand
AAAGATCCATCGCCACATGCGGAGGTAAAGCCATGACCATCCATGCTGTCTCATCGAATGCTCCGCTCAACTGGGAACGGTTCCTCGCTCGACGGACAAACCAGATGCGAAGTTCTGCCATCCGCGAACTCTTGAAGATCACTCAGCTACCCGATGTCATCTCATTCGCGGGCGGGCTGCCAGCACCGGAGTTGTTCCCAGTACGCGAGATCGAGGAGGCTTGCAGTTACCTGTTGCAACATAACGCCAAAACAGCGTTGCAGTATAGCACCACTGAGGGCCACCTTCCCCTCCGCATCTGGCTGGCAGACGCAATGGCAAGATATGGTATTGACCACAGCCCAGACAACGTGCTAATTACTACGGGGTCCCAACAAGCACTTGACCTCATTGGCAAAGTTTTCATTGATCCGGAGGCTGCGGTGATAACCGCCAGGCCGACCTATCTCGGGGCCATCCAGTCATGGCGAGCATACGAGGCTGAGTTCATGACAGTGCCGCTCGACGATCACGGGATGCAGGTCAGCCGTCTTGAGCCAATACTCAATGAGAGAAAAGTCCGGTTCGTGTATGTGCTGCCCAATTTCCACAACCCGGCAGGCACCACGCTTCCCGAAGAGCGGCGTCGTCACCTTGTTGAGCTGGCGCGCAAATACGATTTCCTGATTGTGGAAGACGATCCCTACGGGGCGCTGCGCTATGAAGGCGAAGATATCATTCCGATCACCGCTTTGGCACCCGAACGGACCATCTATCTGGGAACCTTCTCAAAGACCCTCGCGCCAGGATTGCGCATCGGCTGGGTGGTCGCCCCTGAGGAAATTCGTCAACGGTTGGTCCAGGCCAAACAGGGAGCCGACCTGCACACCAGCACTTTCGATCAGATGATCGCTAACGACATTGCTCAAAGAGGTATACTCAAAGCACACGTACGGAAGTTGCGGGCCGCATATGGAGAGCGGATGCATACTATGCTAGACGCTCTTGCAGAGTTCTGGCCCCAAGAGTGTAGCTGGACACACCCTCAGGGGGGATTATTCCTCTGGGCACGAGTGCCCGAACCGATCAACACAGTGACCATGTTGCAGACGGCGCTGGAACGCAAGGTGGCCTATGTTCCAGGCGTGAACTTCTATCCACACGCAGACGGTGGCCACCATGCCATGCGCCTCAATTTCTCAAACGCCACTCCAGACATGATCGTCGAAGGGATTCGCCGCCTAGGTGACACAATCAAAGAATGTCTGGCGCATCCTGCCAGCTAAGACAGACACAACAACTTAACCCTTGATAACGGCAATTGGCCGGACACGCGCCACTTTGCGCGCGATCCCAGCTCCAGCCACGGCGTCGACGACCAGACCGACATCTTTGTAAGCGGCTGGTGCCTCTTCTGCCAAACCACGCATGCTGCGCGCCCACACTCGGATCCCTTGCCCGCGCAGTGTACCACGTATGGCTTCTCCCCGTGCACTCCTGGCTGCAGCACGGCGGCTCATAGTCCGACCCGCCCCGTGACATGTCGAGCCGAATGTAAGCGCCAGGTTCTGCTCAGTTCCAACCAACACATACGATGCCGTACCCATGGAGCCAGGTACAAGGACGGGGTGTCCGGTGGCCTGATAGATCGATGGTAGGTCATGGTGACCCGGCGGAAAAGCACGGGTGGCTCCCTTGCGATGTACTACCAAGCGTTTCTTTTTGCCCTCGACCATGTGGCTCTCAACTTTTGCAATGTTGTGTGCCACATCGTACACCTGCCACAAGGCCCAGTTAGATACTTTGCCCGCTAGCACATCCTCGAACCCCAGTCGAACGGCATAGGCCAATACCTGTCGATTGGCGAAAGCATAGTTAGCCGCAGCAGCCATGGCCGCCAGATAGTCTTGACCTTCCGGAGACTCCACTGGAGCAGCGACCAACTCACGATCAGGTACGGTGATGCTGTAGCGACGAGGTGCGTCTTGCAGACGTCTCAAGTACTGTGTACACACCTCATGGCCTAAGCCGCGGGAACCGCAATGAATCTGCACCACAACTCGATTGAGTTGGAGCCCGAAGGCCTCAGCCACATCAGCATCATAAATCTCATCGACGATATCGATCTCCAGAAAGTGGTTACCGGCACCTAAAGAGCCAAGTTGAGGCCTTCCACGCTCCTTGGCTCGATCGGGTACGGCAGAGGCTCGAGCCTGTGGGAGACACCCCCCCTCTTCTGTGCGGAGGAGATCCTCTTGATCTCCATACCCCTTCCGACATGCCCAGGAAGCGCCCTCCTCCAGAACCGCCTCCAACTCTGACCAAGAAAGCCGAATAATGCCTTTCCCACCCACTCCACTTGGACACTTGTGATAAAGGGTGCTGGCCAACTCCTCAAGGTACGGTTCCACCTCCTCGTATTCAAGGTTCGAGGCCAACATTCGCACGCCGCAGTTGATGTCATATCCAACTCCGCCTGGCGATATAATGCCTTGCTCATAGTCGAAAGCTGCCACACCGCCAATGGGAAAGCCATATCCCTGGTGGATGTCCGGCATTGCCATGGCATAGCGCACGATGCCCGGAAGCATCGCTACGTTGACAAGCTGTTCGATGGACCGATCCCGGAATGCCTGCTCAAAGAGCTTCTCGCTGGCGTAGACGCGCGCAGGCACACGCATGCGGCGGTCGACATCTTTGGGTAACTCCCAAACGTACGGCGTCACTTTTCGGAAGTCCTGCTTTCGGACCATTGCATTACCTCCCATCTCCCAAGATCCCACGGCCCCTATACATCAAAGACGATCTGGGTACAAAGACCCTCAGCGGTCCGCTCGATCTCAAGCTCATGGTATGTCGC
This sequence comes from uncultured Anaerolineales bacterium, assembly GCA_964530185.1. Taxonomy (GTDB): domain Bacteria; phylum Chloroflexota; class Anaerolineae; order B4-G1; family SLSP01; genus PWVB01. The sequence continues at coordinate 2,465 of CAZHBB010000159.1, read as the reverse complement.
GGCCTTGATGCCCCGCAATCGCCGTGCAATCGGATAGCCGCCAAGCTGTGCCTCCAGCGAGGTCCCCTCCATGCGTCTAACATCGATTGCGGTGAAGACCACATTGTGACGTTCGCTCAAGTAGAGCAGCTCGTTCAACCAATCCACCAACAACGCCTCCAAATCATAGCTGTCCAAACAAACCCCAAGGGCAACTGGTTGTGCGCTCTCATCGGGCCTTGCCATCAACGACATCATCGCCTGCGCAGCAGAAGTAAAAAGATCGGACAGATCACGGCCACACACCCAAATCGCCAAGTCAGCGGTGTGCTCAACCTCTCTCCAAGTCCCCATTAGGCCCCTAGGTCAACTCTTTGCACTGAGACAGGAAGCGACACATCAGGAACTCTACGACAGCCTCAGGTTGATCAAACGAGAAACGTGGCACATCGCACTCAAGCCCAACAACATCGGTTACTAACGCAACACGCGCAGACAGACCAGGTAAAAGCACCGGGTGACAGGCAGCACGAACTATCTCAACCTTGGGCAGGGAACTCTGCTTGAACCCCTCGACCAGAACTAGGTCAACCTGTGACATTGAGCTGACCACCTCTTCGACGGGCGGCGGGACCACGGACCGCCATTTATGCACGACATAATCAGAAGCGACCAATGCCACATGAGCAGCGCCGATCTCCCAGAATCTATCCGAGTCCTTGGTGGCACGACGATCAGAGCCACTGACATGGCGGGGGGCATGCTTAATGACACCTACACTGAGCCCGCGATCCGTAAGCAATGTCACAACCTTTACAAGGAAAGTGGTCTTCCCACTTCCCGAGTATCCCACGAAAGCTACAGCTGGCGGCGTCACACCTCCTGATCGCATGTGTCGATTTGCCTCCGGGCCACACAAGGCATACCCAATTCGTTCAAGGCCATCAATATCTTCGACACTACAGCAGACGGTGTCATGCCAGTAGTATCAACGTACACATCACAGTGCTCTCTAGCGTGCCTCAACCTGACCTCACGCTCCTCTCTCCACCAACTCGGGATCACATCCAGCCCTTGCCGCGCAGCACCTTCGGCCGGATCTACATCCAAGTAGATCAATACATCGGGAGAGGTCAACCGCTGCCACATGTCGGGGACAACCGAGTGCTCCTGCGCAATCTCCTTGACTGCATAACCAGCAGCCCTGAGAGAGAGAGCTAGGGTGGACTTACCAGAAGCACATGGGCCCACGATCCCTATCAAAGGTGCAGACCGCCCTCGAGACCGAGAGTTGCAGCTGCCGATCCGAACGACGCGCATATTAGGAGAACAGCTCAAGGATGTTCAACGATTTGGCAAAGGCATCTCTACAATCATCCGCCTGGGGCCGACCTCGGGCCCCGACGTCACATGCAGAGCCACAACGCTGATATCATCTCTCGGACGTTCATCATCGAGCTCCAAGGCGCGGGCCATCAGCCCATCTGCTATCCCCTGAGCAGAACCGTCCACCTGCCAGAGTGACTCGATAGCCTCCCCAACATCCCACACTTGCCGATGGGTACTGCCCGCATTGATCAGACCATCAGTACACGCCACGACGAGCAACCCCGGCGTCAGCGGAACATGATCGATCACAGGGCGAGCCATGCGATAGAAACCGAGCGCCGGCGACTCAGATTCCAGGAACTCGACCTCCTCTCCGGGAAGCCGCACGAAGACGGGGGTCTGTCCACATCGCGTGATGATCAACAACCCGCTGTCCAGCTCCACCGAAAGGATCACCAATTCCGCCGAGACCCGCCCGTGGCGTTGCGCATACAGCAGATCGTTTGCTGCTCTGGCTGCAGCGCCGTCGCGGACACCCTCGGCCAAGTCCGTGATGATCTTGCGCACCACTTGGGCACTGATTGCCTTGGCCCCCCGCCCCGAGCTTTGGCCGTCGGCCAGAACGAAAGACAATCCCCCATGCGGTCGCTCGATCATCTCCAGCGTATCGCCACTCTCGCGCACGGCCCAACGATTGATCTTAGATACCGCGACAGACAGATACATGGGTCATCTGTTACTAAGAAAGAATTTACTGTCCGTCACCCGCAGCACTTTGCGCGCCATCTCCAGACTCTGTTGCATTCAGCGAGTCCGAGGGAGCACGCGAGGAGGTCTCCCGCGAGGCGCGTTTACCGCTAATGGCTCCTGGCACAATTTGCACTTCCACACCTTCTGCCAGCTTAAGGCGAGCGATATTCTGCTCGAGATCGAGATGGGTGAGTTCCCCGATAAACCCACCGATCGTAAGCACCTGATCACCTATCTGCAGTGACTCCTTTTGCTTCTTCTGCCGGCGCCGCGCCAACCACTGAGGCAGGAAAAGAACCACAACCATGAAACCCAAAAGCGCTAGCCACAACAGATCTCCACCACCCTGGTCCATTTTTCCACTCCTCTCCTGTCCCCAGCCCTATCACTATCATGTACAACACCTG
>CAZHBB010000158.1:0-5317 GCA_964530185.1 uncultured Anaerolineales bacterium | reverse complement strand
GGTCAGCGTGAGATCGTGGTCCGAGCATTGGATGATCCTTTGGTTGCGGTGCAGGGGATCGCTGGGGCAACAGATCTAGGCGACGGTCGCGCGGTGTTGATCCTCGATGTGGTTTCCTTGGCGAATGGGGGGATGTATGAGCGAGGGAATGCAGTCCTACATTCTATTTAAGCTGGGAGAGACGACCTTTGCCGTTGCGAGCGCAATTGTTCAGGAGCTCGAGTTGGTTGAGGATATTACACCGGTGCCCAATGCCGCTTCGTACGTGGAGGGGATCGTGTTGGTGCGAGGTCGCGTGGTACCGGTGATCAATTTGCGCGCGCGCTTTGGGATGCCGCGCATCCCCTGGGATCAACAGGCACGTATCATCGTGCTCGATATCAAAGGGCGGAAAGTTGGGCTGCTGGTCGATGCTGCTCGTGAATTTCTGGAGATCTCGGGGAAGGATGTGCAACCGCCACCTGATACTGTGTCTGGGGTGAGTACGCAACTCCTGGAGGGTGTGGCGGTCTTGGGGGATGATCGTCTGGTCTTGATCCTTGACATTGAAAAGCTCCTGAGCGCTTCGGAGGCTGAGGCGCTCCCCAGACATAAGGAGGTAGAGCAATGAGCTTCTGGCGAGGCAATCGGAAACGTGGAGCGGAGAAAGGTGTGAACGGTGAGACCCTGGAGGACACACGAGCGGCGATAGAGGCGGTGCACGAGGTTGATCGGATAGCGGCCCAGGCAGTGGGTGTCACCCAGGGACAACAGCAGTCCCTGACCCTGATCCAGGCCGATGCCGAGGAGCTGGCGGCCTCTGTGGAAGAGACGAATACGCGTGTGGATTCGATCACGACCTCTGCGGAAGAGCTGGCATCCTCGCTCAATCAGACCGCCGCTTCAGTCGAGGAAATGCTAGCCGTGGCTGACGATTGTGCCAGCGGAATTGAGGAGACGGCCGCTGCAATTGAGGAGATAGACCGCTCAATCGCCAGTGTGGCTGATACAGCAGAGGATTTGGCAACCTCTGCGGACGAGACGGCGACTTCGATGGATGAGATGGCGGCGTCAGTGGCGCAGATCACAAGAGATACTGATTCCCTTGTAAGCCTGGTGAGTGAGAGTGCTGCAGCGGCGGAGGAGTTGGCACGTTCCATCCGAGAAGTAGCTGAGAGCGCTGACGAGGTTGCATCTGCGTCAGAGGAAGGGCTCTCTGCTCTCACGGAAATGGGGGCTACGGTTGAAGAAGTAGCCGCAATGAGAGAACATCTCAAGGATCTCATTGATGATACCGTTGTCAGCGTTGAACAGCTTGCGCAGTCCATCGATGGTGTAGCCCGCAATGCCAGCAGTATTGAGAGAGCGATGCTTGATGCAGCGACGGCCTCCGGGCAGCTTAGTGCCTCTGTGGATTCCGTGGCGAAGCTGGCGCAGGCAGCGAAGACGCGCACGCAACAGATCAGTCAGGATGCGGAGACGGGTGGTGCAATGGCACGTCGTAGCATCCAAGGGTTCGAGAGGGTGCGCGCATCCGTGGCGCAGTCGGTGACAGTCATACACAAGGTAAATAAGCTCGCCGAGGATATTGGATCCATTGTGGAGACGATCGATCTGATTGCAGAGCGCACCAATTTGCTGTCGCTTAATGCCTCGATTGAGGCTGCCCGCGCAGGTGAGGCGGGCCGTGGCTTCTCTGTGGTGGCTGAGGAGATCCGCCGCCTAGCTGATCGTTCCGCTGCTGCTACCGCCGATATCGCCAATATTGTGAAAGAGGTACAAATGGCCACAGAAGAGGCGGTTGCGGTCTCGGAGGAGGGGTTGCGGGTAGCCGAGGAGGGGGGAGAATTGGCTGCACAGGGGCTGACCGGGCTGGAGCAGGTCTTGAGTGGCATGCGCATGACAACCGAGCTGGTTACACAGATCTCCGATGCCGTACAGGAGCAGCGTGCCGCAACCCAGGGAGTGGTTAAGGCCGTGCGACTGACGAGCGATGAAGTGCATCAGGTGTCGCTGGCCACGGAGGAGCAAGCTCAGGCGGCAGCCAACATTGTGGAAAACGTAACTCAGGTGCGACGGGCGGCCCAGGAGACAGCTAGCGCTATAGAGCAACAGGGGGAGGGTATTCGAGATCTCATCAAAGCCGCGCAGCATGCCGCAGCCATGGCCGCGCGGGTGCGGGTGGCTACGTCAGAACAGACCGTTGCCGCAGACCAGATAGCACAAGCCATCACCTCTGTGAAAGGCAGCACCGACTCCACCAGCCGGGCCCTCATTGAGCAATCGAAGGCAATTGAACAAGTAACTTTGGAGGCGCAGCACCTGGCGAAGATGTCCGCAGAGATCAGCCGAGCAGTGCATGAGCAATCGAAGGCGGTTGAGCAGATTTCGAAGGCGGTGGAGGAAATGCGCCGTCGAGCTCAGGAAGTGGATCGGGCGGCGGTAGAGCAGGCGCAGGCTTTGGAGCAGATGACCCCGGCTGTCCAGCACGTCTCGCAGCAAATTACGGCAATTGAGCGTGAAGGACAGGGCCATGCCAGAGCCCTGGCGCATCTGGTGCGACGTGTGAACGAGATGCGTGCGGCCGTCGAGCAGCAGGTTGAGTCTTGGATGAGGGTGCAGGAGACGATTGGCCGTGCTGTGCAGTCTCTCCAGGCGTTGGAGGCTCGGATCCTCCATCTGCGTTGATATTGGTAGTTACGTAATGCTGCTTTCGATCTTGTTGCCCGCTGGATCTCCCTCTTGGTTCAACGTGAACAGAGGGTACGTCTCTATCATTGCTCCATTATGAGTGATGGACCGCTAGCCGTTGGCGCGGTGTTTGCCTTTTGCGATGTCTCTGCCTAATAGACAGTGCGCATGATGTGGGATTATTTATGATGAGATCTCATCCCAAAGTCCAGGATTTCGAGGAGAAGGCTCTTAGCCTGCTGCGGGATCTGATCTATGCGCGCACGGGACTTTATTATGAAGACGGTAGGCGCGAATTGCTGGCAGAGAAACTGGCCCCACTGGTCGCCGAGCGTGGGTTTAGTTCGTACCTGGATTATTATTACTGTCTGAAGTACGACGCACACGCTGCCTTCGAGTGGCAACGGCTCATTGATGCTATTACGGTGCAGGAGTCGTACTTTTGGCGAGAGATGGGCCAGGTTCATGCACTGGTCGAGGAGATCGTGCCCGCCTACGTGGCTCAGCACCCGGGGCAGACGTTGCGGATCTGGAGTGCCGCCTGTGCGATGGGCGAAGAGCCCCTGACTATTGCCATGGCTCTGGAGGAGGCGGGGTGGTTCGCACGGGCCCCTATTGAGATCGTGGCAAGCGATATCAGTGCCACGGCGCTGGCGAGGGCACGCCGTGGATGGTATCGAGCGCATTCGTTCCGTAATCTTCCACGGGCTCTCCAACGGAGATATTTCACGCCGGCGAATGGGGGCTGGCAGGTCTTGCCGGCACTACAGCGTCGAATCCAGTGGCGTCAAGCCAACCTGGTGGTGCGTGAGGAGATCCTGGACTCAGCGACCGCGCCGGTGATTTTCTGTCGTAATGTGTTTATCTATTTCTCTCGGGATATGGTCAGGCGTGTGGTGGAAGTCTTTGCGGAACAGATGTCGGCGCCCAGTTACCTGTGCTTGGGGGCGGCGGAGTCGTTGTTTCGAGTCACCACAGCTTTTCGCTTGGAGCAGATTGGGGAGGGGCTGATCTATGTCAAAGCCACCTAAAGGTGTGATCCGTGTGTTGGTGGTCGATGACTCGGCCTATGTGCGCAAAGTCGTCAGGACGATCCTGATGCGGAGTCCCCTTATCGAGGTGGTGGGAACAGCCCGAGACGGTGAGGAGGCATTGGAGCAAGTCGAGGCGCTTAGTCCTGATGTAGTGTTGCTTGACCTGATGATGCCACGTCTCGACGGTGTGGGGTTCTTACATGCACAGATGGGGCGGTACCCGATACCAGTTCTGGTGTTGAGCATCGCCAGTGAACACAGCGAGATGGCCCTGGAAGCTCTTGATGCCGGTGCGATCGATTTGATCCAGAAGCCAACGGCCTTGGCGTCGGAACAATTATACGATCTTGCCCAGGAGCTGATCGAGAAGGTGAAGCAGGTTGCTGGGATAACCCCTCGCTCAGCACTGCCGCTCCGCGAGGCGAGGCGGCCAGTGCGGATGCCGCTGGCTTCGGTACGCGCCCATCGGGTGGATGCAGTGGTGATGGGGGCCTCGACCGGTGGTCCACGTGCCCTTCGGCAGGTGATCTCCCAGTTGCCCGCTGATCTCGCGGTGCCCGTGGCGATTGTGCTTCATATGCCGTTGGGGTATACGGAACTTTATGCACGGCGGCTGGATCGTATCACTTCGCTGGCAGTTAAGGAGGCCGAGGAAGGCGAGCCCATGGAACCCGGCAAGGTCCTGATCGCCAGGGCGGGCCGCCACTTGGTGTTGAAGCAAAGGTCTCCCAGGGAGGTGGTGGCGCATTTGGACTCCCGGCCCTTAGATACTCCTCATCGTCCCTCAGTGGATGTCCTCTTCCGATCGGCAGCTCAAGTCTACGGCGATCGCGTGCTGGGGGTGGTTATGACGGGGATGGGGGCGGACGGGGCGCAGGGTGCCGCCTGGATCAAGGCACAGGGAGGGATGATCTTCACCGAAGCGGAAGAGACGTGTGTGGTCTATGGAATGCCTCGCACGGTAGCCGAACTTGGCCTGAGCGACCGGGTGGTTCCTCTTGATGATCTGGCCTCGATGATCGTGGAAGTGGTTTGATCGAAAGTCATCCTCCAAAGGGAAGTGCTGCGGTGGTTGTGCATGAGCCCGGAAAAGCCCTCCCACAAGAAGACGCTGTGCTGTGGCCAGCTTGCCCGACGGTACCTTCGCTCTCCTCTCTGCCACTTTGTTGCGACGTTGAAAACCATGGTGGTGTTCTGTTCCCTTCTGAGATTGTCACAAAAGTGGTAGGGGAGGCGGTGACTGTCACCTCTATCAAGGCCCTTTCCGAGAGCCACCACCGCAAGCGATGGGCCGCGTACGCCACCCATCCATCAAGGTGACAACAGTCACCCCACAAGATGGAAGCTGGTCTTGCCCCTATTTCGCCAACCGTTTTGGGCAGTTACGGTCGCGTCTGAGATTGACGTCTCTGTCATTTGGTGCTTTAATAAAGGATGGAGCGATCATAAGAGCGTTTTTTATTGTCGGAGAATATGTTAACGTTAACATATTGAGCTCTCAGGGCAGTGGTTGCAGTGGATTGTCTAATCCTGTGTATTCTCTAAGGAGGACCTATGATAAACACGAGAAATCTCAAACTAGTTGCTCCTCACAACCGCCTGATTGGCGAGAT
>CAZHBB010000157.1:0-5355 GCA_964530185.1 uncultured Anaerolineales bacterium | reverse complement strand
TGTCCGCAACACCAACGGCAGATAGATGAAGTACGTTCGCTCAATGGACACCGACAGTTCGGCCGAGAGATCGCTTTCGTTCCCGGAATTGTCGTAGGCAGCCGCCGAGACATATCCCTTCTTCATCCAAGGGGGAACCGGCAGATCGTAGCAGGACACATTTGCGGCATCATAGCGCCCCAGATCGTACGTGCCCGGCTGTGTCCCATAGTAGACGTAGTACCCGATGACGTCAGGCTCCGTGTTGCGGTCCCAACACACCGTCATCCTGCGCCAGGGGGCCGGCACTTGCGCCCGAAGGTTGGTTGGGGCGGCCGGTGGTATGGTGTTGACCACGGAGACGGGATTCGCCGCGTAAGAAACCGCCGGCACGTTCTTCCGATCATCCACCTGGGCGTAGACATAGTAATTGCCCGTCTTTACGGTCGAGGCATCCCAGGTGTAGTGCCCCGCCGAGGGATCGAGCCCCCTTGCAATGAGCACGCCGTCGGCCCCGCTGGCATCATCATCGTAATAGAGCGCCAGTGTCGCATCGGAATCATCATCGTGAGCTGACCAGTGCACGATGTAGCGATTGTCGCTCACCTTGGTGACAGCCCCCATCGTAACTACGGGAGGGGCATTGCGCCCCAGCGCCCCGAAATTATAGTCCTCATTCCCGGTCAGGTTACCGATCACCGCGCGCCAGGTACCCGATTTAGGGGTATCTATCACGTAAAGCAGCGAGGTTGCCGTGGTCGTGTAACCCATCCCTGGATAGGACACCGTCGTCGTGACCTGGTTACCATCCGGGTCAACCAATGTCAACGTTGGATCCCCGGCCTCCCACTCAAGACCGGCCATTAGCAGGTCCGTATCCGCAACTTCGAACGTTACCTCATCTTGCTTCGCGGTCGGCGATAGCCCCATCGCCGCCCGCTGTGCCTGCATCGTCGTTTGATCCACCAGCGTATATTGATCCAGTGAATCACCATAGTCCAAATTCCCATCCACATCAAGGAAGAAGGCGTAGCTGGTCAGTTTCTTGGTCACGGTGCCATCGAAAGGCACGTGGACGCGAATACTCAGATCCACCGCGCCTTTGAAGCCGTAGACGCTCTCGGTGCACGCGTCATTGTGACAGAACTCCCCGAACTCCGCCGCGACACTGCCAAACGTGATGTCTGAGGGCGGAAGGTCTACGCCCCAGTAGCTGCCAAGCGCGCCCTTCTTAAACCCCAAAGTCACCGTCGCGCTGCCCGTGAAGTGATACTCATCGCCGGACTTCCACACGTGCAGGGTGGCATCGCCTTCCAGCGCGTAGGGTAGATAAGTGATATGCACATCGCCGGTCAGCCCGTCATTCTGGCTGAGTACTAAGGAGGCATTCGCAGCATCGAAGATAAGCACCTGCACCGAGCCACTGATCCCCACCTCATAGGGGCGATTTAGCTTGACCCAGATCGAAGGCTCGCCGGAGACGACAGGACCCAGAGGCGGGACCTCAAGCTCGCTCTCAATCGTGCCCGTGATCTGCACGCGGACCTCTGGCCGCAGGGTCACGCTGCCTTCCATGCCCGTCAGGGCCATCCCGCTCTCCCCGATGGGGATGCCGGGCTCGATCTCCCCACCCATCAACACGTAGCGCAGCCCATCTTGATCCAGCTCGAACTCCGCGTAGAGGCTGCCGCTGTATGACTTTCCGGCCTCGCCCGTGCTGGCGATATTCGGGAGGCTGAAGTCCGCCCGGCCATGAATGCGATATTTTCCCCCTGCAGCCAGACTCATCGTCACCGAGGCGCCGGCAAGCTCGAACTTGCCCCCTGTGCCCGGCACGCTCATATCCGGCAGGCTCAGCGTGATGGTGCCCCCACCCACACGCTGCAAGCCGGCCTCCGTGATCACCAGGTTCTGAACTTCCCCTTCAGCGCCCAGGGAGAGCGCATCGGGAAGCCGCACCGAGGCCCGCGCGATGGTGATCCTTCCCCCTTGGCTCGGCTCATAGCTCAGGGTCGCGTCCTCCACCACAAAGGTAACCCCCGCTGCCTGGAAGGTCAGATCCCCCAACCCCAGGTCCCCGGCAATGTGACCATCGTGATAGAGCGTGAACCCCACCCACGCCGGGGTGTACACGTCCTCGATTGGATAGACCGTGATCCGCGCCCGGCCACTTACGAATCCCTGCAGCACGTTCGCCGTGAAATCAACCAGCGGCGTCGCGGTGTCCACCCCCAGGTCTCCCAGCCGGGCCAGTTGGTACACCACACCCAAGGGGGTCACCGTGCCCGTGCCGGGGTCAACGGCGAAGGAGCCCGTGAAGAGCGGCGCAGCGGAGCCACCGTCGAGCAGCAGCGCAACGGTGCTATCGCTGCTCCCGGTGATGGACTGGGCATTGTAGTCGAGTGTGACCGTGCCGAGGCTGAGTTCGGCATGCGCTGTTGTACTAGAGCCCAGACGCACGTGGCCCTCCGCGCGCCAGACACCATTTCCCAGGTCGGTGAATGTATCGGCATAGACCGTCACGCTCCCCAGGCTCTTCTTAGAACTCGGCGCGGGGCCGGCCGTCGGATAGGCTCCTGGCGGCGTGGGGGTAGGTCCCGGCCCCGGTGTCGCCGTGGGGATCGGCGTTGCGGTAGGCGGGGACGTCGGCGTCGCCGTTGGAGCCCCTATAGGCGTGCTTGTTGGCTGCACACTGCTGACGGTGAAGATCCGCGTCTGGCTGGTGGCGATCACGGTATTGTCACGACCCCGAGCCTCCACCCGCCAATAGTAGGTCCCCTCCCCATAGGTGTCCTTGTAGCCCGGCGTGTACGGGGTATAGGTCGTATAGTCGGTCGCTACCGTATCATAGGTCGTGCTAAAATCGGACTTGGTGCTGACCCGCAACCGATAGAAATGAGCACCCACGACCTGCCCCCAGCGGAAGGTGGGGGTGTTGCCCAACGTGACCTGGTCAGGCGGACCATATAGGGGAACGGAGACGGTTTTAGTGAAGACCCTGGCCTCACTGGTGGTGATCACAGTATTGTCACTCCCCCGAGCCTCCACCTGCCAATAGTAGGTGCCGTTGGCGTAGGTGTCCTTATAGCCTGGGGTGTACGGGGTATACGATGTGTAATCGAGTATGACCGAGTCGGAGAGGCTGCTGAAGCTGGGGGTCCTGCTCACCCGGAGCCGATAGATCCTCGCGCCAATCACCGGCTCCCAACGGAACGTCGGATCGCGAGTGAGCGTCGCACCGGTGGCGGGGCCGCTGAGATAGAGCGTTGCGTTTTTGGTAAAGGATCTGGCCTCACTGGTGGCGATCACGGTGTTGTCACTCCCCCGAGCCTCCACCTGCCAGTAGTAGGTGCCGTTGACGTAGGTGTCCTTATAGCCTGGGGTGTACGGGGTATACGATGTGTAATCGAGTACGACCGAGTCGGAGAGGCTGCTGAAGCTAGGGGTCTTGCTCACCCGGAGCCGATAGATCCTCGCGCCAATCACCGGCTCCCAACGGAACGTCGGGTCCTCATCAAGGGTTGTCCCGTCAGAAGGCCCACTTAGCGAGACCGTGGCCGCCTTGGTGAAGGTGCGAACTTCGCTGGTGGCAATCACCGTGGTACCCTTACGCGCCTCCACCTTCCAGTAATACGTTCCATTGGCATAGGTATCTTTGTAGCCTGGGGTATAGGGAGTGTACGACGTGTAGTCGAGTATGACCGAGTCAGAGAGGCTGCTGAAGTCGGGGGTTTTGCTCACCCGGAGCCGGTAGGACGTAGCGCCCGCCACCCGCGACCAGCGAAAGGAGGGATCCGTGGTGAGGGTGGCGGCCTGATCTGGTGCCAGCAACTGCGGCACGGCATCGGTGGCCGTTGTCGGGGCACTGAGTGTAAAAGAGCGAGGTGCCGCGGCGCTCCCCTCCTGACCGTCCGCGTCCACGCCACGCACGCGCCAGTAGTAGGTTCCAGGGTCCAGCGCGTCCGCAGGCGTGAGGCGCGTGTTATAGGTGGTGTACGTCTCGTCCACCGAGACGAAACTGGGGTCGGTCGTGATCTCCACCTTATAATAGGCCGCGCCGGTCGTCGCCGCCCACTGCAACGTGGGGACCGTCACTGCCGCACCGGTGGCCGGCGCGACCAGCGTCGGCGCCGGCAGCACCTTCACAAACGACCAGGGCTCGCTCGGCGTGCCGGCGCTTCCATCGGCGTCGATGCCGGTCACGCGCCAATAGAAAGTCCCATGTTCAATCGCGTCTCGCGGCGTCAGGCGCGTGTTGTACGTCGTGTACGTATAATCCACAGAATTGAACGTCGGATCTGTGGTGACCTCTACCCGGTAGCTGGCAGCCCCATCCGCCGCGCGCCAGGAGAGCACGGGCACCGTGATGGTCATGCCATCAGAGGGGCTGAGCAGGATCGGAGCCGCGATTGTCTTCACGAAGACACGCGCCGCACTGGGCGTCCCGGCGTGATCATCGGCGTCGACGCCGGTCACGCGCCAATAGAAAGTCCCGTGTTCAATCGCGTCCTGCGGCGTGAGGCAGGTATTATACGTGGTGTACGTGTGGTCTACCGAGTTGAAGGAGGGGTCCTGGGCGACTTCCACCTTGTAATAGGCCGCACCCTGAACAGGGTCCCACGCCATCTCCGGCTCCGCCAGTGCCAGATGATCCGCGGGAGAGCGCAATTCGGGGGCCGGAATGTATTTGGAGAAATGAATACGGGCGCTCCAGGCCCCAGGGTTCCCACTGCCGTCATAGGCGCGGACCCGCCAGTAGAGATCCTCGTTGGGGAACTTGGAGGCGTCGTTCGGCGTGAGGTTAAGGTTGTACGTCGTCGCGCTCCAATAGACGCTGTTGGGATCCGTGCTTGGGCCGACTTGCACCTCGTAATGATCCGCACCACTCAGCGCCATCCACGAAAACGTCGGGACAATTACGGTATCACCCTCGGCGGGCAGCAGAGGGGTTGGAGCGGCCAACTGCCCCAACACACCCTGGGCGGCCATCATAACGGTGACAACCACAATAATGAGGACAACAGTCGCAATAACAGGGAATACTCGCAGCCATCGCACTGTGCTATCTCGCCCGTTCATCGCATCCTCCCCGAGTCGAGCTGAAATATGCACGGGTGCCATCTGCCAGCCAAGCCCCTGCCCCCCACCGGATGGGCTTACATGACGTCAGCGCGACGACGAAGTGCCGCGCCTCACCCCAGCCGATAGCCACGGGACCTGAGGCAGATGACAGAACCGACGCGTGACACGCACCACTCCGCGCCCATACGAATGAGTGCTTACCATGAGTATACGCCCTCAGATGCCATGGTCAAAGATGCAAAGCGATCGGGGCTAAATGCTCAGTAGGGCGAAATTAATTTCGCCCAACCAGAC
>CAZHBB010000156.1:0-5519 GCA_964530185.1 uncultured Anaerolineales bacterium | reverse complement strand
AGGCCTTTGCCGAGAGCCGCCACCGCAAGCGATGGCCCGTGTACGCCACCCATCCGTCAAGGTGACAGTCACCCCACTTGTCAAGATGGAAGCTGATCTTGCCCCTATTTCGCCAACCGTCTGTGGCAGCCACCGCCGGCCTCCGAACTCGCGGAGGGGGCTGTCGCGGGTATAATAGTAGGCTATGGCAGAGGAACGACTTCAGAAGATTTTGGCGCGAGCCGGCTATGGATCGCGCAGGGCCTGTGAACGCATCATCGAGGGGGGCCGTGTGACGGTGGATGGGGAGGTCGCGCATCTGGGGGACCGCGCCGACCCACAGAAGCAGGAGATCAGGGTGGATGGTGTGCCTCTGGCCCGCTCCCAACCCCTTTTCTACATCATGGTGCACAAACCCCGAGGGGTCATTTCGACGACCCATGACCCCCTTGGCAGGCGGACGGTGCTGGATCTGGTCCCGCTGCCCATCGACCGAAAGGGGAAGGCCATTCGCGTCTACCCCGTGGGGCGGCTGGATGCCGAGAGCGAGGGATTGATTCTCCTGACGAACGATGGGGCGCTGGCCAACCGTCTGACCCATCCTCGGTATGAACATCCCCGGGTCTATCGGGTGCTGGTCGCGGGGGAGCCTACGCCGCAGAACCTGGAGCGGTGGCGGCGCGGCATCATGCTGGATGGCAAGATGACCCGCTTCGACGCCGTGACCATCGAGGGCCGCCGGCATGGGGAGACCTGGCTCAAGATCACGGTCCATGAGGGCCGTAAGCACCTGGTGCGGCGGATGGTGGCGGCTTTGGGCTATCCTCCGCGCCGTCTCATCCGCACGGCCATGGGGTCCCTGCAGTTGGGCAGTTTGCCGCCGGGGCGGTCGCGGCCGTTGACACGGGACGAGCTCCGGTCCCTCAAGCGATCGGCGAGCCAGGGACCACAACGTCCGCGGAGGGGGAAGACCAGGACGGGACGCCGTCCCTCTTCACCCAGATCGAGACAACGGAGGCAGCGGAAGTGAGACCTTCAACGATTGCCATCGATGGCCCTGCCGCGTCCGGCAAGAGCACGATTGGCTATCACCTGGCGCAACGCTTGAACTATCTGTTCCTGGATACGGGGGTGCTCTACCGGGCCGTGACCTGGGCGGTGCAGGCGGAGGGGCTGCCGATTGACGATGAACCTGCGGTGACGCGCCTGGCCGAGCGCGTCTCGATTGAGATTGTGCCGCCCACCAAAGAGGATGGACGACCGTACACCGTGCGCGTGGAGGGACGAGATGTCACCTGGGACCTTCGCTCGCCTACTGTCGAGCGGGCGGTCTCTCCCGTCTCGGCTTATCCTGGTGTCAGGCGGGCGCTGACCGAGCGCATGCGGGCGATTGCCCGCCAGGGCAGGGTGGTGATGGTGGGGCGCGATATCGGCACGGTGGTGATCCCCGATGCCGACCTGAAGCTCTACGTTATCGCCTCCGACGAGGAGCGCGCGCGGCGGCGCTGCAAGGAGCTGCGGGCCCAGGGCAAGCAGGTCTCGTTCGAGGATGTGTTGGCTGACCTGCGAAGACGGGACCGCATCGACAGCAGCCGCAAGGCAGCGCCGTTGCGCCAGGCGGAGGACGCGGTCATTCTGGACACGACAGACCTCTGTGTCCATGCGATGTTGGCTGAGGTAGAACGTCTGGTGACACAGTGGCCTGTGGAGGACCATGAGGGAGAGGAGAAACGATGACGGGGCAGCAATATGATGTGGTGATCATTGGTGGTGGCCCGGGTGGGTACGTGGCGGCTATCCGTGCGGCTCAGTTAGGGCTGAAGGTCGGATTGGTAGAACGGGAGCACCTGGGCGGTGTCTGTCTCAATTGGGGATGTATCCCCACCAAGGCCCTCCTGCGCAACGCCGAGGTGGCGCGCCTGGTGACCCAGGGGGGTAAGACCTTTGGCTTCACGGCCGGCGATGTGACGTTGGATTACGCCGCCGCGGTGGACCGCAGTCGAAAGGTGTCCAGTCGGTTGGTGAAGGGCGTGCAAGCCCTCATGCGGGGCAACGGGGTGGACGTGATCTGGGGGACGGGCCGGTTGAGCTCGCCCACCGAGGTGACCGTGGAGCTCAACGAGGGTGGAACGCGCACGCTGACAGCCCAATCGGTGATCCTGGCGACGGGCGCACGCCCGCGCCTCATCCCCAACGTGGTGGCCGACGGAGAGCGGGTGCTCACCTCCCGGGAGGCGCTGGCGCGTCGTGAGTTACCGGATCGTGCGGTGGTGATCGGTGCAGGTCCCATTGGGCTCGAGTTTGCCACCATCTGGAGCTCGTACGGCGCGGAGGTCACGGTGGTGGAGATGATGCCCCAGATATTGCCGGCCGAGGATGCCGATGCCGCCAAGGAGCTTGGCCGTCATCTCCGTCGGGCCAAGATCAAGATGTTGACCTCCACCCGCGTCCAGGCGGTCGAGCCGACATCGTCTGGGGTGCTCGTGAAGGTGCAGGGAAGCGAGGGCGAGAGCGCCCTGGAGGCCGACGTCGCGCTGGTCGCCATCGGCGTGCGCGCTAACCACGAGGACCTGGGGCTTGAGTCCGTGGGCGTGACGCTGGAGCGGGGGTGGGTGAAGGTAGATGCCACCATGCGGACCCAGGTCCCCAACATCTATGCTATCGGCGATCTGACAGGACTGTTGCCGCTGGCGCATGTCGCCTCGGCGCAGGGCATCCTGGTGGCGGAACTTATCGCGGGGCGCAAGCCTGCGCCCTTCAACACTCGATTTGTCCCGCGGGCCACCTATACCTCGCCCCAGGTGGCGTCCTTTGGGATGACCGAGGCGCAGGCCCGTGAGCGCGTCCAGGACTTGGCCGTTGGGCGCTTCCCGTTCCTGCCCAATGGCAAGGCCCTGGCCCTGGGAGAAAACGTGGGTTGGGTGAAGATCATGTCCGACCCCGTAAGCCATGAGATCCTGGGAGCGGTGATCGTGGGGCCGGAGGCGACGGAACTCATCCATGAGCTGGTGGTGGCGGCGCGGTGGGAGCTGACCCCAGAGGAGGTGGCTCGCACGGTCCATGCCCACCCGACGCTGAGCGAGGCGGTCATGGAGGCCGCTCACGGGGTCTTCGGCGCCCCCATTCATATGGTCTAACCAGGGAGGGAGATGTGGTCAGGCGGCAGCAGGCTCGGGTGGAAGCGCTGCGCCCGGCGCCTCCGTGGTGGGAGGTGCGTCTGAGTCTGCCGCACGTTCCGGACCCTGGAAGTTTTCTGTTGGGGGACCTGGGGGAAGCTCTCAGGGTCCCCCTTTTTCCATCAAGTGTTGCGCCGGGAGCGATCACGGTGCACGTGCTGCCGGGCCATCCGCTCACGGAGGTCCTGCCGGGTACTGCGGTGGACGTGTTGGGGCCATTGGGTAAGGGGTTCCGGCTGCCTCGTGAGGGGCAGACCCTGGACCGGCTGTTGCTGATCGCGGAAGCGGATTATCTGCCGCTGCTGGCTCCCCTCTTCGATGCTGCTTCATCCGTCGTGTTGGTC
Organism: uncultured Anaerolineales bacterium; assembly: GCA_964530185.1. Classification (GTDB taxonomy): domain Bacteria; phylum Chloroflexota; class Anaerolineae; order B4-G1; family SLSP01; genus PWVB01. Next base: position 2,020 of record CAZHBB010000156.1, on the reverse strand, counting down.
GTCGAGGCCAGCACCCACGCCAGGCTGCCACGGCCCGCCCACCTTCCCCTGTCGCTGGAGTTGGTTCTGGTGACATTGGATGGTTCCGCGGGCTACCTGGGGCCGTTGGAGGGCGATGAGCCCAGCCTGGAGGGATTGGAGCGTGTGGGATCTCGTTTGAGTGAGCTCATCCGCTGGGCTGAGGGCATTGGGTTGGCCTGTGACCCGGCGCGCTACCCGGCCCTGGCAGAGCGCGTGCGTCAGGCGCGGATGCAGATGCCCAGGGACTTCGCGCAGGCCCTGGTCGCGGTCCCGATGCCCTGCGGGGTGGGGGCATGTGACGTCTGCCGGGTGGTGACTCGCCATGGGGAGCGGCACGCTTGTACCGATGGGCCGGTCTTTGATCTGATGGAGTTCTACGGTGTGGACTACCGTGGCTGAGTGGGTGAGGGCACGATGATTGAGCTTGCGCCACATCATAAGTATGGGCTGGCGATCGTCAGTCCATTGATGCCCGCCAGTGGGAGCTTTGGGTTTGGCTTCCCCTACCAGGACCTGGTGGATCCGGCCAGTCTGGGGGCCCTGGTCACCAATCCGGTGAGCCTCTCTCCTCGGCGGGCGGCTCGTGGCAGACGTTTTGCCGTGCGTGGACAGGTATTCGTGATTCACACGGGATGGCCCAATCCCGGCCTCCGACGGGTGATCCGGACGTATGGCCCGCTGTGGGAGCGGCTGGGGCTGCCGGTGATCGTCCATCTGCTTGCCGGGCATCCTGGGGAGGTGGGCCGCGCGGTGGCGTTACTCTCTACGGTCCCCGGGGTAGGTGGCGTCGAGCTTGGATTTCCCACCCACGTCCAGCGGGCGCAGGCCGTGGCTGCCGTCGAGGCGGCGGTCACCCAGGGGGAGCTGCCGGTTCTGGTGCAGGTGCCCTTTGGCCGGGTGGATGACCTGGCTGAGGCTCTGATCCTGGCAGGGGCCGATGCGCTGACACTGACGGCGCCCCCGCGGGGGGTGTTGCCGCTGGAGGGCCTTCCCTCCCCAACTGGAGACGTGATCCACTACCTGCGAGGACGCCTCTATGGGCGTGCCCTGCTTCCTCTGCTGTTGTATACGCTGTCACATTGGGCCTCGCGGCTCGAGGTGCCGGTGATCGCATGCGGGGGGATCGCGTCTGGGGAGGACGCTCTGGCCTGCCTCTCGTTGGGGGCCAGTGCGGTGCAGCTTGACGCACTGGTATGGCGGGAGCCCGGGCTGTTCGAGACCGTCGCGCGGGCCCTGGCGTTCGACGAGGCGGCAGGTGAGGAGGAGGCGTCGTGAACCACTACTGGCTGCGCTTTTGGCGGGTGATGCTCTCGTTGTTGGTCCTGGCCTCCCTGGTGTTGGGCATCGCCAATGCGGTGGCGCTCCTCAACGTCAAGCAGGGATGGGATCGGTTCCTGGGTCGGGTTCGACGGGGCGAGGGGACTGTCCCTCTGACGGTCCACGTGGATTACGAGATCCCCATCCAGGCGACCGTCCCCATCAGCCAGATGGTGGAGGTGCCGATTGACCTCACCTATCCGGTCTCGATGTCCGTGACCACCTCCTTCCGCCTGCCCGTCCTGGGGGAGCAGGAAGTGGTATTGCCGGTACACGCCGTGATCCCCATCAGCACCACGGTCTCGCTCCCGCTGCGGGCCGAGTTCCCTGTCTCGCTCACCTACCGCTTGCAGGGTGATTTCCCGGTAGTGATCAAATTCACACCGGAGATGATCTCGCGCCTGTTGTCCACCGAGGGGGAATAGCCGGGCTACTGGCGCGGCTAGTAGCCCAGTTCCATACATGCGCCCCACCCAGACGGGACCCCATCACTTTTGTGACAGTCACCGCCTCCCCGGCTTCTATGCTTCAAGAGGCGTGTCTGTCTGGATGTAGGCCAGGCTTTCTAGCCTGGCCCTGCCAGGGGGCCGGACAGCCTGGAAAGGCCGTCCCACAATATACTGACTGCCCGGCTTCTGTGCCTCAAGAGGCGTGTCTGTCTGGATGTAGGCCAGGCTTTCTA